>PWNK01000075.1 GCA_003557865.1 Desulfonatronovibrio sp. | reverse complement strand
ACAGGCACTCCGGGACCCACTTGAGCATCACTTTGTGCTTAAAATGTCTTATTTTTGGGGCAAGTGGGTCCCGGAAGAGCCAGTCCCCGTGCCACATGCAAAGCGCTAAACAGATACTAATTGTTATATTATTCAGCCCTGCTGATCAGATTAAATGGCAATAATCGTGAATTTATGCACAAATAAAACAAGGTCTTTAAAGAAAATCCCTGCAACAATCAACGTTTTATTCAGTCGTTGCCATGGAAAAGTATAATTTCAGCACCGGACTGCCCGGCCTGGACCAGGCCATAAAAGGCCTGAGAACAGGTGACAACGTAGTCTGGCAGATCGATTCCATTGATGAATATCTCAAGTTCACTCTGCCTTTTCATGATTATTGCCTATTTTTCGACATTCCTCTTATTTATATCAGGTTTGCCAGACACAGGCCCCTGCTCAGGGAAGATCAGGCCAGCGCCGTCTATAACATGAATCCCCGGGAGGGCTTTGAAGGTTTTATCTTTAAGATACATTCAGTTATTCACAAGCACGGCAAGGGCTGCTGCTATCTTTTCGACTGCCTGAGCAACCTTTCTTCAGACTGGTATTCCGATCGGATGCTGGGAAATTTCTTCATGCTTACCTGCCCCTATCTGGGGAGCATGGAGACCATAGCCTATTTCGGTCTGCTTCGAAACAGGCACTCTTTTCACGCCACAAGTGCCATCCTCAATGTCACCCAGGTTTTTCTGGATGTTTTCCAGCATGAGGAGGATACCTTTGTTCACCCCATAAAGGTTGACAACAGGTACTCACCCACCATGAACACCCTGCACCAGATGCAGGGGGACCTGGTCTCTCCGGTAACAACCAGTGACAAGATCAGCAGGGTTCTCAGCCGCAAGCCCTGGTCCAGGCTGGATTCTGCGGTACATACCCTTGGCTTCTGGAGCAAGACATTTTCCGAGGCTGAACAGGTCCAGGCAGACTTTGAACAGGGCTTATGTACTGAAAAAAAAGTCAGCAGGTGGCAGAAAAAACTTTTGAAAATGATTTTTTCCCGGGATCGGCGGGTCCTTGATCTGGCCCAGGAATATATCTCCCTGAGCCAGATCCTCTTCATCCGGCGCAGGATGATCGGGACCGGTCTCATTGGAGGAAAGAGCAGCGGTTTTCTGCTGGCCAGGGCCATTCTGAAGCAGATTGATCCTCAGACATGGGAGAACAGGCTGGAACCGCATGATTCCTTTTATATCGGCTCAGACGTATTTTACACTTTTCTGGTACAAAACGGAGTATGGTGGATAAGGCAGCAGCAGAGAAACCCGGAAACATTTCTGACAGATCTTGACCGCGCAAGATCCCAGATACTCAACGGATCTTTTCCTCATTATATTGTTAAGCAATTTGTGGATCTTCTGGACTATTTCGGTCAATGGCCGTTTATTGTCCGCTCCAGTTCACTTATGGAGGATAATTTCGGGAATGTTTTCGCTGGAAAGTACGAGAGTGTATTCTGTGTCAACCAGGGTGAACGCGGTCAGCGACTGGCCGGCTTCATTGAAGCTGTCCGGCAGATTTACGCCTCTTCCATCAGCGAAAAGGCCCTGATTTACAGAAAACAAAGGGGTCTTCTGGACATGGACGAGCAAATGGCCCTTCTTGTTCAGAGGGTGAGCGGAATTAATTATAAGAAATACTTTTTCCCCCAGGCCGCTGGTGTGGGATTTTCGTACAACCCCTATGTCTGGAGTGAACAGGTTGACCCCGAGTCTGGTATGCTCAGGCTGGTTTTCGGCCTGGGAACAAGGGCTGTGAACCGATCAGACGATGATTACACCAGGGTTGTAGCCCTTAACCAACCCTCCATGCAGCCCCTGACCGGTCTTGATGGCCATGCTTTCACCCAGAAAAACGTCGATGTTCTTGACCTGAAGTTAAACAAGGTGGCATCCGTCTCCCTGGAAAAACTGTCAGCTGAGTGCCCTGACCTGCCTCTAAGGCTTTTTGCCCAGATAGACCGAAAGCTGCAGGCAAAAGCCAGGGAAATGAACATCAGGGATTTTTTCCCCTGGGTTTTAAATTTCTCAGAATTCCTGTCTAGAACTGATTTTGCAAGGGACATGCAGAAAATGCTCGTGACCCTTGAGCAGGTTTACGGCTCCACTGTTGATATCGAATTTACCGTTAACTTTTTTCAGGATAAAAATGACAAGCCCGACTATATGATTAATCTGGTCCAGTGCAGACCACTGGAGATCAAGGGTTCAGGCATTCTTGAAGATCTCACCGCAAAAATTCCTTCAGAAAAAATCGTTTTCAAGAGTTCAGGGCCGGTTATCGGTCAGAGCCGGACAGACAAAATCGACCGCATCATATACGTCTGTCCACAGAAGTACGGCCTCCTCCCCGAAAGAGACCGGCACGCGCTGGCCAGGCTTGTGGGACGCATCGTGCACGATAAAACGTGCAAGGCCTGTTTCAATGTCATGCTCATGGGTCCGGGCCGCTGGGGAACAAGTACCGCCTCCCTGGGAGTTCCTGTTAATTTCACGGAAATCAGCACGGTGTCCATAATCTGCGAAATTGTGGCCATGCGCGGTGACTTTATTCCGGACGTCTCCCTGGGGACCCATTTTTTCAGCGATCTTATAGAATACGACATCCTCTATATGGCCCTGTACCCGGACAGACAAGAAGAGGTCTTAAATGCCCAGTTTCTCAAAAGCTTAAACAACAGGCTGACTTCCATCCTGCCTCAGGAGGGAAAATGGGCGGAAACGGTTTGGGTTCTCGACCAGGAAGACCTGCCAGGCCGGCAGGCATTGCACCTGTATGCTGACGTCAGGAAACAAAAGGTCATCTGTTACCTGAAGTAACTGCGAGGGTTATAAGTAATAAGATGTTAAAAGTTAAAGGTAAAGAAATCGGGCGATTAAATCCGCTATTGGTAATTGCTCAAAAAGGCCGGGCAGCCTTTCCTCGGTATTTCGTGTTGTCTGGACCCCGGCCTGCGCCGGGGTGACGGAATGGAGTGCCGCGTTGGCGAGTT
>PWNK01000019.1 GCA_003557865.1 Desulfonatronovibrio sp. | reverse complement strand
TAACGGCTCTTTTTCCTTTTGGCGACGTCAAGGCGCACAATGATTCGCCAAAGTATTAAGCTGCGTCTTCTCATAATTGCTGTAAAAGTTTAGCCATTTTTTAAGGAAAGCAGGGGACAGGCACCCCAGCCCTTGCATTTTTTTTGATGTAAGAAACAGACACAGAAAAACAAGGGCTGGGAGAGCCAGTCCCCGTGCCACATGCAACTGGCTAAACTGTTACTAATTGCTTGATTTACTTGCCCAAAGTAAACACTACTGGTCTCCTGAAAAAAACAGCAGCTTCAATGTCCGCAAAGCAAGACTTCACTGAAGGAAACTAATTTCTATAACATGGCCCGGCTAACCATTCAGCCCCGAAAAGCGACAACAGACCGGATATAACCTTTATCCCGCCGCGTCAGGTGCCGCAAGCTCTGCAGAGGATCAACAAGTATGGCCCAGATTGATGCTTTTTTCAAAATGATGCACGAACTTGGGGCTTCCGACCTCCACATGTCCACAGGATCACAGCCAATCATCAGACTGCACGGTGAACTGCAGCGCATCAAGTATAAAAACCTGGAGCATGAAAATCTCAAAAAAATGCTCTATGAAATCACCCCTGAAAATAAGGTCAAATTATTTGAAGAAACAGGGGACGTGGATTTTTCATATGAAGTGCCCAATCTTGCCAGGTACAGAGTTAATTTTTTTCAGCAGCGGCTTGGAGTATCTGCTGTATTCAGAGAGATTCCCCAGAAAATCCTGACCATTGACGATCTGGGTCTGCCTTCCATCATGAAACGCATGGCCATGCTTCCCAAAGGTCTGGTTCTGGTGACCGGTCCCACTGGAAGCGGAAAGTCAACAACCCTGGCCGCCATTGTTGACCATGCCAATAAAACCAGAAAAGATCACATCCTGACCATTGAGGATCCCATAGAGTTCGTTCACCAGCCGGCACAATGCCTCATTAACCAGAGGGAAGTCGGTCGGGACACCTCCAGCTTCAAATCAGCCCTGCGCGGGGCACTCAGGGAAGACCCGGACATTATCCTGGTTGGCGAACTCCGGGACCTGGAAACCATTGAACTGGCCCTGGAAGCATCTGAAACCGGGCACCTGGTTTTCGGTACTCTGCACACCATTTCCGCCTCAAAGACCATCGACAGGGTGATTGAGGTTTTCCCCGGAGAAATGCAGGGACAGATCAGGTCGAGTCTTTCAGAATCCCTGAGAGCCATTATCGCCCAGAATCTATTCAAAAGGGTGGACAAACCCGGAAGGGTGGCTGCTCTGGAAATACTTATTGCCACTCCCGCAGTCCGGAATCTGATCCGGGAAAACAAGATTTTTCAGATCAACTCGGTCATTGAAACCGGTAAAAAATTTGGAATGCAGCCTCTTGATGAGGCTATTTTAAAACATGTGCAGCAACGGATCATCAGCCCTGAAGACGCTTACAACAAGGCCGTAAACAAGGCCAGATTCAGGGAATTTCTTGCAGAGCCTCCGCAGGACTTTACTGAGGTATAACCTTTAACCTTGGGGTGATCTGCTGTCTTGTCTAATGATCGACAGTCAAATAACGCTGTTTGCAGGTACCTGCACCCTGATTTCCGGATGCGCACAGCTAACCACTGATTGCCAAGGCAGACAGGAGGCGGTTAATGCTTCGTTCCCATTTTGACGATATAATCCGGCAGGTTGTCGATTCTCAGCCCCATCTCTCAGACATAATCCTTACCGCTGGGAAAGCCATCCAGGCTGAAGTTCATGGTCAACTGACCAGCGTTGAGGTCCGACCAAATATCGGCCATCTGGTCCCTTTCCAGGTGGAAGCCATGGCCATGGCCATGATGGGATCCAATCTGCGGCTTTACAGGGAGCAGATCATCAGGGGGTCTTGCGATTTATCTTATGAACTCCCGGGGCAGGCCAGGTTCAGGGTAAACATATTCGGACAGAAAGGCTCGCTGGCCATTGTCATGCGCAAGCTTTCCATGACTGTCCCCACTATGGCTCAGCTTGGACTCCCGGAAATTTTTAAGGACATGGCCCTGGAAAAATACGGGCTGATACTGGTCACCGGAGGCACCGGAACCGGTAAATCAACCTCTCTGGCGGCTCTCATAGATGCAATAAACAAGAAAGAGTGCAAACACATTGTCACCCTGGAAGACCCCATAGAATTCCAGCACAGGCATCACAAGGCAGTCATCAATCAAAGAGAGATGGGCATTGATTTTGATTCCTTCGCTTCAGGCCTGAGGGCAGCCCTGCGTCAGGCCCCCAAGGTCATTCTGGTGGGGGAGATCCGGGACCGCGAAACCATTACCATAGCCCTTGAAGCATCAGAAACCGGGCATCTTGTCCTGGGCACCCTCCATACCAGTGATGCCGGGCAGACTGTCAACAGAATAATCGGCATGTTCGAGCTCAACGAGGAAAGACTCATCAGGTCAAGGCTTGCCGAAAGTCTGAAATTTGTCGTTTCCCAGAGACTGATGCCCAGAATCGACGGTGGAAGGATTGCCGCCTTTGAAATCATGCGCAGCAATCTGCGCGTCAGGGACCTGATCCTCAACGGAGAAAACGGGGAAAAGACATTTTACAATGTTATCGCCCAGGGAGAAACATACGGGATGACAACGTTTGACCAATCCCTGATAAAGATTTATCAGGCGGGGATAATTACCGAAGAAATCGCCATGCTCAACGCCTCTGATAAATCCAGGCTGAAACAGATGATCGACAGGATTAAATCCCAGCGTGGGGAAAAAGTCACTGATATTGAGGGACTTGAGCTGGACAGGGAATATGGACGGGACAAAAAAACTTAATCCTTAACTTAAAATCCAGTTTTTATCTTGGCCACTGGAGCACAGGACTTATTAATCCCTTGGTTTCTTGTATCTATTCACCACTGGTTTTGATTAGCATCGGCAATAAAAGCCTGTCTGGGGCTAAGGTTTTGTAATGCCTGCGATGTTTGACCGTCGACGGTTCCGTTGGACAAACATGCGCTGGCTTATGGTTTCGAACAATTATCAGATTTGTTTGATC
>PWNK01000014.1 GCA_003557865.1 Desulfonatronovibrio sp. | reverse complement strand
TCGTGTTGTCTGGACCCCGGCCTGCGCCGGGGTGACGGAATGGAGTGCCGCGTTGGCGAGTTCTCTCGGTCGTTACCCCGGCGCAGGCCGGGGTCCAGGTGTTTTCTTTTGGTTCCATTGCAGGGAACTATTGAGAAGTTACTCTTGGCTAATTTAAGTCTTTGATTTCTTTATCTTTATTTTTTAAACAGTTAACACTGCCTCCGGCATTCACGCTTAAGCGTGGTTTAACCGGGTGAACCTTTGACCTTTAACTTTTGACTCTCAAGTGAAGAATTATATTTGAAAAAGCCTGGGAGATTATTATGCGCCTGGAAATCAACACTTACCGAAAAATCATTGATAGCCTCAGAGAGGGAATTTACTTTGTTGATCAGGACCGGGTTATTACCTACTGGAACAAAGCCGCTGAGCATATTTCGGGGTTCTCTGCAGCTGAAGTTGTGGGCAGATCATGTTCCGACAATATCCTGACCCACGTTGACGCCCAGGGAAAAAGCCTTTGTTTAGGATACTGCCCGCTTGCAGAAACCATAGACGACGGAAATTTCCGGGAAGCCGAGGTTTTTCTTCATCATAAGGACGGTCATCGAGTTCCTGTATCCATAAGCGTAAGGGCAATAACCGATAAGCAGGGCAATATTATCGGTGGTGTGGAAATGTTTTCAGATATTTCAAGCCGGGTTGCTAATGATTTACGGATAAAAGAGCTCGAAAAGCTGGCCCTGCTGGACAATCTCACTCAATTGGCAAACAGAAACTTTATCCAGAGAGAACTTGCCAACAGATTCGAAGAAAACAAGCGGTTTAATGTTTCATTTGGCATCCTGCTCATAGATATTGATCATTTTAAAAAGGTTAATGACACTTATGGACATGACATTGGTGACAGGGTTCTAAAATTTGCGGCCGATACTTTTGTATCCAACGCCAGACCCTTTGATGTTTATGGCCGCTGGGGCGGTGAAGAGTTTATGGGGATTATTCGCAACATTGATGAAAAAAACCTTGTGTCCCAAGGCAACAGGGTCTGCCGATTGATAGAAAATTCATATATTATTCATGACAATCAGAAGCTGCAGGTAACAATTTCAGTTGGAGCCACAATCATCAGAAAAGACGATACCGCTGAAAGCCTGATCAAGAGGGCTGACGGGCTTCTGTACGACAGCAAACAATCTGGAAGAAACCGTTTGACTGCGGGTTGATTTTCTGATTTTTCCCGTGTCTATTTTCCACTATATTTCTTTTAGCAACGACCCTGTCCTGTTTGGTTTTTCGCATTCCTGACTGACTGAACGACCCTAAGCACGATAGCTGGAATCATGTAAATTAATAAGGTCTCCAGGCAATATGAACATATTAATGATTTTGGCTCACGCCGGTTTCCAGCAGAAGAGAAATCAATCAGGACAGGGGCTGACCTTACACCATGGTGAATAATTGCTTTTCCCTTAATACTTATCAGGCCTTACGGCATTATTAATCATTATTTTCCGGCTTTGCTGGTACCCGGTCAATTTTATGGAGGGTAAGTTGAAAAAGATATCCTGGCATAAAAATCTTAATCTGGACGTCAGTCGAATAGATAATATGCACCGTCATATGGTGGACCTGGTTAATGAACTTCTGGCCAAGATTGACCAAGGCGAAGGTGAAGAAACTGTTCGCCCCCTGCTTACAAAACTCAGGGAATACACGGTTTATCATTTCCATGATGAGGAGGCCTTTATGCAAGAAATCAGGTATCCCGGACTAGCCAAACATCAGCAGGACCATAAAGAGCTTGTGGACAAGGTCAAAAAATTCCAGCGCGACATCTACAAACATCGCACAGTGACCCCCCAGATGCTGCTGGAGTTCCTCAGGGAGTGGCTGTTAAACCATATTCTCAGAGTTGACATGGATATCAGGGATTTTATCCGGGAAAAAGAAAGGAGAAGAATGATGGAAATTGAAGACAACCAAACTGAATCAGGAGAAGACCAGAATAATCCCCAGGATTGATCCCAACCAAAACCCGTTGGATAAATTGCAGTTCCTTAAGGCTGTAACGATTTTTTTTGTAATTACTTGCAGCAATTTGGGGCTCTGGACCAGGCTCGTTTGCAGCTGTGGCAACAGCCCCTATACCTTTCGCGAGATGCCCAACGAGGGGACTTCTCTTGGCCCTCCCTGAATTTCATCCAAGGCGACATCTATCCTGACACATGCGGAGGAGAGGACGTTAAGCCAGCCAGTTTTCAACATCTAAATCATCAACTCTATCAAATTCTTTGATATTGTTGGTCACCAGTGTCATATTCCGTGACCTGGCCAAACCTGCCATGAGCAGATCATAAGGTCCAATCGGCATTCCTTTCTTTTCCAGTTGGACACGAATAATTGCGGCTTCCACAGCACTGGAACGATCAAAATCAATGATATTCAGCGGCAAAATAAATTTGGCCAGAGCATGCTCTGAACGCTTCCGGGATTGGCTCTTTTCAATCCCATATTGAAGCTCAAGCAAGGTAATTGTAGAAATCGCCGCATCCTTTGGAGAATATTGCCTGAATCGTTCAAGAGCTGCTAAAGGACGCTTCTTTATGAGGTATATGCAAATATTGGTGTCAAGCACAACTCAGGAAAAACGAGGCCGTAGCAGCCTCGACAAGGGCAATGAGAGGGGTTTGGCAGCGTATAGGGTATAAGATTTTGTTTAAGTGAGGCTGAGGAAAGAATAACTTATTCCAGTTTTTGCAGTGTCTGCGGAAGGATAAAAATATATTTCTATATCATTTTTTAATGGTGTAACTTATGGTATAATAGAAATATTGACCACCTGTTAATGCCCGTCTAATATAGGTTTCTGGTGGAGGCGATGGGACTTGAACCCACTACCTCAGCCTTGCGAAGGCTGCGCTCTCCCAGCTGAGCTACGCCCCCAGTTCAACGTTCAGGCAGGACACTAAGATTTCCAGATTATCCCCGGATGTTCCAGATTGCAAGAGATAATAAGGCCGTGCTCAAAGCACTTTTTTCACCCTGGATATCTCACTGTCCTGAAACAGTCCAGCCAGCACATACGGGTCTCTGGCCATGATATCCTCTACCGCCCTGATATCGTCGGTATCAAAGATTATCAGGCTTCCGCACATATTCCCGCTGTCATCAACAAACGGGCCGGCAAAATGAATCATGCCCCTGTCGTTTAGCTCTTTCATGGCTGCCAGGTGCCTGTCCCGGTTGGCGGACCTTGTTTCCAGTCCATCCGGTTTGTCTTTTCCAATAAATACAATCATTGTACCTTCCTTGTGGCTGATAATCAGCTGTTGACTCCGGTCAGCTCCAAAATAACTTCCAGTCTCTGTCTGTAAGTGTGCCCCTTTTTAATCAGTTTTTCAAATTCGGATGTAAGATTCTTGCTCAAAGCTGAATCATTGTCCAGTCTGGCCATAACCTCAAGCATTCCTTTGCTGCTGGAAAAACTAATTTCCCGGACAAGCTCTCTGGGGAAAATTTCCAGGCCGCGGGTCCTGTCGCTGACCAGGAAGCCTTTAGCCGCCCAAACGTCAAAATGACGCTGTGTCAGACCCCAGGGCAGATGCATATTGGTCAGATTGAGAATATACCTGGAAGAAGAATAAATGGAAGCCAGGGGTCCGTAGTAATCCACCTCAGCCCGGACACTGACCCGTTTTGAGAGAATCTGCTCCCAGGCCTTGTCTCCGTATACCACCAGCGGATACCGGCCTTCCAGTTTTTCCAGGCACATCTTCTTCCATTCCAGACCGGCAATCTCTGCTCCACGCCCCATGTCTCTGACCCTGTTTCCCGGCCAGTAAGGGGCTTTGATTTTCTGGCTCCACCACGCAAAATCCGGTCTCTTTCCCTTTTCCAGGAGACCAGAAGCCTCTGCCTGAAGACCGGGATGCCGGCCGGCCGCGGCAAAAAAAGACCTGCTTCCCGGAAAGGAACTGCGGCCCACAAAAACAACCTTGTCCCCGAGGTCGTGATGATTGCTTCTGACTGAACTGAAAAAGCCCGGTCCTGCAGCCAGGGGCAGGTGATGAACCTGAGATGCGCCAAGTTCTTTCAAGGGACTGACAAACCAGTGATCAGTTACAAATATCCCGGCCATGGTCCAGTACCTGCCCTTGACCGCGGTCAGAAGATGAAAGGGATTGTCCACCATCCACACTGCAACCGGGATATTCATCCTGCGCAGGAGAGCAAAATTTTCCCCCAGCTGGTCCAGACCCTGGAAATTGATGCTCAGAACCAGTACCGGCCTGAATTGCTTGAGCAAGGCCATGAGCTCCTCAGGTCCTGAGCCGGGGTCAGCCAGCACAGGTCTGAGACCCAGGTTTTCTGCTTCCCAGCAAAGCTCTGGCACCAGCAGGGAACGCTCTGTTCCGAAAATGAGCATCCCCTGAGGCTTGTCCTGGGGAATGCTCCCGGCAGTGTGCGACATTCTGATCCCTGCCAGAACATGGGCCCAGAAGCCGGGAAAATATTTCAGTCCCGGAGAGTAAAGAACAAAACCCATTTCCCTTACATCTTCAGGCCCAAGCTTCTCCGGGTCAATTCTGGAAAACTTATGGCTGATCTTCTGCTTCCAGGATTCATCCATCTGGTCTTCAAGCTCAGGGCACTCAATGAAATAAAAACGCTCAAGACCGGGGTACATTTTCTCAAGAAGGGCTGGATCTGGACCCAGCCCCAGAAATACCGGCCCGGACCCGTTCCTGAGACGCTGAAAACAGCCCGGGCCCGAACCCAGGGTAACGCTCATGCCCAGCTCTGATTTTATCTTTACAGCAGGCGGGCGCTCATGCATAATGTGTAATCTCCAACCATATTGGTCAGCGGCTTTATGTCCTGATCAGTTGATTCACTCTTGATGAAAAAATACCAGGATCAATTCTTCAAGCAGGCTAAAAAGGACAACTATCCCGCCAGATCGGTTTACAAGCTCAAGGAAATGGACAAAAAATTCAGTCTGATCCGTCCGGGGCAGAATGTCCTTGACCTGGGCGCGTCTCCGGGTTCATGGAGTCTATACCTGGCGGACAGGGTCGGTTCCAGAGGACTGGTCCTGGCCGTGGATCTTCAAGAGCCTGCTGTTTCTTTTCCAGAACAGGTCAGTTTTGTCCAGGGGGACATTTTCGACCACGGCTCCCGGGCCGGGATGACAATCAGAGACAGAGCCCCTTTTGACCTGGTCTTAAGCGACATGGCCCCCAGGACCAGCGGGGTCAAGTTCACGGATCAGGCCAGATCATTCAACCTGGCCATGGAAGCCCTGAACATGGCCAGGCTGTTCCTGGCATCCGGGGGGGGATTTGCAGTCAAGATTCTTCAGGGACCGGACATTGAACTGCTGCAGCAGGATATGAAAAAACTTTTCACCAGGGTAAAGCATTTCAAGCCCAAAAGCTCCCGGTCCGAAAGCAGCGAGATTTTTCTGGTCGGCCTTGATTTTCAGGGTGCTCAGCATGCCTAACAACATGGAGGAATAGATGGCGGGTCACAGTAAATGGCATAATATCCAGCACAGGAAAGGCAGGCAGGACGCCAAAAAAGGCAAGATCTTCACCAAGGTTACCAAGGAGATTTTTCTTGCCGCCAGGACCGGCGGAGGCGACCCTGCTGTCAACAACCGGCTCAAATCGGCCATTGATTCAGCTAAGGCGGTCAACCTGCCCAAGGACAAGATTGAAACCGCCATTAAAAAGGGCACCGGGGAACTGGCTGCTGACAACATAGACGAGGTTTTCTACGAAGGTTACGGACCGGGGGGGGCTGCAATGCTTGTTGAAACGGCCACGGACAACAAAAACCGGACCGTTGCCGAAATCCGGCACCTGCTGAGCAAGAGTGGAGGATCCATGGGCGAGTCCGGGTGCGTGGCCTGGATGTTTGACAACAAGGGAGTGCTGTCCTTTGATAAGGAAAGCTACAGTGAAGAGGAAGTCCTGGAAGCCGGTCTTGAATTCGGAGTGGAGGATATTCAGGATGACGGGGAAGTATGGCAGGTCCTGTGCGCGCCTGAAGACTTTGCAGCGGTCAGGAACGCTTATGATCAGGCAGGGATGAAATATGTGGAAGCGCAGGTGACCATGGTTCCCCAAAACAAGGTTAACGTCGACCTGGAAACCGGACGCAGGCTGCTCAAACTCTATGAAGCCCTGGATGACCATGATGACGTCCAGAATGTCTATTCCAACTTTGAGCTGCCTCTGGAACTGATCAAAGAGCTTGAGGATCAGGACCGGCCTTAAGCGAAGCTTTTGGTCCCGGATTCAGGGCTGATCTTGAGGTTCTTTTGAAAATACATTGCCCAACGCTGAAGGGCCGAGACGCAGCAAGCTTTAGCAAAAAAAAACGTGAAGTCTTCATCAGAGATAGTTGTCCTGGGGGTGGACCCCGGTTCGCGCTGCACAGGATACGGCATAATCAGAGAACTTTCAGGGACCCTGTCTTTGATCAAGGCCGGGACCATCCGGCTGGACTCAATTGAAGACATGAGCAGGAGGCTGGCAGTAATTTTTTCGGAAATATCGGCCCTGATCAGCCTTTTCCACCCCCACCAGGCCGCGGTTGAAGAAATTTTCACCGCCAAAAACGCCTCTTCAGCCCTTAAACTGGGCCAGGCCAGAGGGGCGGTCATTGTGGCCTGCGCGCACAACAATCTTCCGGTATATTCATACCAGCCGACTCTGGTAAAAAAGTCCATCGTGGGAGTCGGACGGGCCACCAAGGAACAGGTGGCCTTTATGGTGGCAAGACTCCTGGGAAACAGAGGCGGCTGGGCAAAGGATGCCAGCGACGCCCTGGCCGTGGCAGTCACCCACTTAAACCTGCGCAGGGCATCCGGACTCAGAGGCTGCAAATGATAGCCCATATTCACGGAACAATTATTCACACCGGTGAAAAAGCATGCATTGTTCAAACTCCTTCCGGACTGGGCTACGAGGTTTATCTGTCCCCCAGGACCCTGCAGGCCATGCCCGGGACGGGAGAAGAAGCGCGGTTTTACATCAGCACTGTGGTCCGCGAAGATGCCCTTGACCTCTACGGCTTTTTAAGCTTGGAGGAAAGGGAAACCTTCAGAATCCTTTTGAGTACTCCCAAGCTGGGTCCCAAAACAGCGCTGGCCATACTGGGCATTTTCTCTCCGGACCAGTTGAAAAGCGTTGTTTCAGCTGAAGACGAGCGCATGCTCTCCCAGGTTCCTGGAATCGGGGTCAAATCCGCCAGGAGAATACTCATGGACCTCAGGGACAGGCTGAATTTCATAGCTGCGGGCATGAAATCCCCGGAACGGGCTGCGGCTCCTCCGGTGAGAGAAGAAGTGCTCATGGGCCTGACAAGCCTTGGCTACAGCCCGGTGGAAGTGTCGCATATTGTGGATCAAGTGCTGAAAAACGAGCCGGACCTGGATATAAGCTCGGCCATCAGGGCCGTGCTCAAAGAAAAGGCAAAGAGTACTTAAATGCCGCCGGCCTGTTGAAAGGAGCAGCGCGCAGGAGCGCCGGTTACAGGTACTTGAAGACGCTTCTGCATAAGTTTTGGCAGGAGGCGGATGACAAAGAATAGAATGCATATGCCCCGGGACCCGCATTAGCTCTGAAAAGATACATCTGAGAAAAAGATGACTTTAATACTCAGTGAAGAAAAAATCAGGCCCCAGAGCCTGGACCAGTTTATCGGCCAGGACGACCTGCGGGCCAACCTGAAGGTCTACCTGGACGCGGCCAAAACCCGGGGCCAGCATCTGGACCATACCCTATTGTATGGAAATCCCGGGCTGGGGAAGACAACCCTGGCCCAGATCATGGCTTCAGAACTGGGAGTGAACATTGTCTCCACATCCGGACCTGTTCTGGAAAGAAGCGCTGACCTGGCCGCGATCCTCACCAATCTGGGTAAAAACGATCTCCTGTTCATTGATGAAATCCACAGGATGCCAGCGAATGTTGAAGAAATCCTCTACCCGGCCATGGAGGACTTCTGCCTGGACCTGATAATCGGACAGGGTCCCGGGGCCAGGACCGTAAAGATTGAACTGGAACCCTTTACCCTGGTTGGAGCCACAACCAGGATCGGTCTCTTGACCTCCCCTTTGCGGGACAGATTCGGGGTTATCTGCCGGCTGGATTTCTATTCTCCCCGGGAGCTGGCGGCCATTGTCCTGCGTTCAGCCAGGGTTTCCAGCCTGGATGTCTCTGATGACGGAGCACTGGAAATCGGCAAAAGATCCAGGGGTACCCCACGCATTGCCAACAGGCTCCTGCGCAGGGTGCGCGACTTTGCCCAGGTGGCCAAAAAGAAAAGAATCGACTCCGCCATTGCCGCAGCTGCTCTTAAACGGATGGATGTCGACTCTCTTGGTCTGGATCAGATGGACCGCAACATTTTGGAATGCATAATCAATCAGTTTTCAGGAGGACCGGTGGGGGTTAAAACCCTTGCCGTGGCCTGTTCTGAAGAAGTGCGCACCCTTGAAGACATTTACGAGCCCTATCTGATTCAGTGCGGCTTTCTTAAAAGAACCCCCAGGGGAAGGGTGGTTACTGCCAGAGCTTACAAACACCTGAAAATCATCAGGCAGGGTCTGCTCTCGGTTAATCCCCAGGCTGAATAAATTAATCCCTGCCTGCCAAACCAGAAAAGGATACATGATCAGATGGCTGAAGCCAGACTGGAAGTCAAGCTGCTTGCCGGAACCCCTAATGCCATCCCCTTGATTTACGCCGCCTTCAGGCAGTGCTATTCTCCAGGCTTTGTGGGAGACCTTTGGCCCAGGCTGATGCAAGGTGAGATCAGCCCTGAAAAACAGGCCGGGTTCATTGCCAAGGTCCTGGAATCAGGACATGACAGTCCAGTGGAACACGTCAGTTACAGCTTTGCGGTTCAGGGAATCTCCAGGGCTTTGACCCACCAGCTGGTGCGGCACAGAATAGCTTCCTACTCCCAGCAAAGTCAGCGATATGTCGATGAAAGCGATTTTGAATATGTTCTGCCGCCGGCCATTGCCCGTATTCCTCAAGCCAGGGAAAAATTTGAACGGTTCATGCTCGAGGCCGGCAGAGCCTACAGGGAGCTTAAAGCCATACTCCAGGAGCATGACCGGGGCAATAAGGCCGGGGAGGACGCCAGGTTCGTTTTACCCCAGGCCTCGGAATCCAAAATCGTGGTAACCATGAACTGCCGAAGCCTATTGCACTTTTTCGAACTGCGCTGCTGCCGGCGGGCTCAATGGGAAATAAGAAAAATGGCCTGGAAGATGCTCAAAATACTTAAAGACGAACTGCCGGTCATCTTCCATCACGCCGGGCCAAGGTGTGAACGGCTGGGTTACTGCCCAGAAGGAGAAAGGTTCACCTGCGGGCATAAACCTCTCAGAACACCTGCGGCCAGTGCCTGACAAAGGTATGCACAACAGGTTCCTCAGAAACCATGTTGGAGAATTCAAGGTAGGAAACCAGCCTGAAAACCAGGATAACCCAGACCAGCACCGGACAAAGCATGATGGCGGCCTTGTTCCTCATGGGCTGGTTGCTTCTGGCAATCCTGAACATAACAAGAATAAAAGCAAATAAGGCCCCAAGGTAAACGGCTCCAGGAACTGCAATGTGGGTAAATTCCAGGGAGCTTCCCATTACCAGGAACAGCCAGATGCAGCTCAAAGGAGAGATCATGGCGAAAAAAATGGCCCACCTTGCCCCAAATCCCAGGGCGAAACGGTAATAGTCCCTTCCCAGATCATCCCTGTTTCGAATGATCAAAAGGTAGGCCAGGATCAAAGCGGCTCCCCCGGAAAGGGAAATAATAAACACCTGGGTCAGGATGGGCAGAAAAACCGAGTCAGGTTCAGGAATAAGCCCGGGGATAGTCATCAGCTCCCGGTACACTGCCCAGAACAGCAGGGATAAAAACAGCTTTACGCAGACTGCGCCCAGAATTCCCGAGGAAAGATGGACAGCCTTGAATCTTCTGAGCCTGTTCCAGGAAAAATAATAAAAACTGAGCAGGCCGGCTGCCAGCAGGCTCAGGTAAAGACTGAATTCCCAGAAGTGATCATAAGTTATCCAGGCTCTTGAATCTTCAAAGTATAGAAAAGATACCGCCCAGGCCCCTGCAACGCATCCAAGCACTGAATATCCAAAAACAAGACCCAGCCTGGCAGCCTGCATCGCAAATTTATCCATGAACACCTTTTGCCTGATCATGCCGGTCAGTTCGCTCAAAACAGCCAGGGCCGGGATGGCAAAGGAGCTCCCCAGAAGCATCACCGCCAGGGCTGACAACAGACCGTCAAAAACAGAGTATTCCATAACCTTCAAATCCTCCCGGAAATCATGTTCATGGCACCTGGATTAACAGGCCAAGGCGCGTGATACTGCCTTAAAAAAACGTGAAGGACAAGATTATAATAACCGCGCTTGAAGTGCAAATACCTTGAAAGTTGCCTGGTGATAACGTATCATTTTAAATTGAATCCATTATGCAGTGCATGTTTGATTTGGGCTGATAATGCGCAAGGGGTCGTTATTCTCATCCTGAAGACCCGGAAAAGTGATAATTTATCCGGCAATGGCTGTTCTCAGGGATACATGACCATAAACTTTGACCGTTTAAGGAGCTTGGGATGAACTTCAAAACTTTAATTTCAGGTTTCATCCTGTTGGCCCTGGCCGGGTGTGCAGCTGGCTCTGTAAATCAATCCGCACAGCAGGAAGACTCAATTTACCAGCTGCAAAAGCGCCTGGAGCACCAGGAGGAATCTCTGGCCATGCTCAAGGCTGACATCCAGGAGGTGCAGGCCAGAGTTGAGGCCCTGAGAAACGAGACCGCCCAGAGACTGATGGATCTTGAGTTCAGCCTGGAGCCAGGCGCTGGACATCCCGGTCCTGGACCCCATGAGTATGAATACAGGCATGAAAGCCCGCAGCCTCGGGACCAGTTCCAAACAATTCCCGGCCAGCTCCAGGGACCTGACCCGGATGCCCATGTCCCGGTGATGGCTGAAATTGCTCGGGACGAGGCCCGGAAACTCTATGACCAGGCCCTGGTCCGTTATTTTGACGAGCAGCCCCTGCTGGCCAGGAACAAACTCAGGGAACTCATCCAGACTTACCCTGAGAGCGGTCTTATTCCCAATGCCTGGTACTGGATAGCGGAAACATATTACATGGAAAGAAATTTCCCGCGGGCCATCATAGCCTTCCGGCAGGTCCTGGATAAATTCCCTGATGATCTCAAGGCCCCTGACGCCCTGCTTAAAATCGGCTACTGCTATGAACACCTGGAAGATTACCGAAACGCTCTGTTTTATTTGGGGGTATTGATCCAGGATTACCCTGACTCCCCTGCCGCCCGAAGAGCCGGTCCCAAAATTGAGGAACTCAGGCAGAAGGTATAGGCTTTTAAATGTCGGGTTTTTCTAGAGATGATGAACTGTACGCCTGTCTGGCCCTGGTTAAGGCCAAAGGCATGGGACCAAGGACCTGGAAAAAAATTCTGGAACATTACCAGTCCCCGGCCCAGGCCCTGGAAGACTGCCGGAGCTGGAAAAATAAAGGCCTGGTTAGAGTTGACCAGCTGGAGGGGTTTTTATCCTGGTCATGGGCAAAAGAAGCTGATGACGAACTGGAACTGATCACCAGGAAAAATTTGAAGGTCATCCTCTGGAATGACCCTGACTACCCGGAAAGACTTAAAGAAATCAGCGGACCGCCGGCCATGATGTACTGCAGGGGAGACGTTTCCCTGCTGAAAAACAGCAGCCTTGCTGCAGTAGGATCAAGACAGAGTTCCAGATACGGCCAGGAAATGGCCATAGCCATCTGCAGCGATCTTGCAGCCGCTGGAATGACCATTGTCTCCGGGTTCGCATATGGAATTGACAGGCAGGCCCACCTGGCGGCTGTGGAAAGTGCCGGTGGGACCATAGCGGTTCTGGGAACCGGCATTGACCTGATCTATCCGGCCATGAACAAGGATTTATGGGGCAAAATTGTTGAACACGGCCTGATCCTTACCGAGTTTTCTCCAGGAACAAAGCCTGATCCCGGCAACTTTCCCTACCGCAACCGGATAATTAGCGGTATCGCCCTGGGAGTTCTGGTGGTTCAATCGGCCATTAAAAGCGGAAGCATGATCACTGCACAGCTGGCACTGGACCAGAACCGGGAAGTCTTTGCCGTACCCGGTGCGGTAAACATGGACAATTATGACGGCTGCAACCACCTGATCAAGCAGGGAGCCCATCTTGTCCAGAACGCCGAGGATATCCTGGAAATAATCGCGCCCATGCTCATATCCCCTTCTGGCCGGGTAAAAGACCGCAAGGAGGAAATCAGAACTGGACCCAGGCCATCCCTTCCCCCGGATCTTGACCCTGATGAGCAGGCAGTTGCTCAAATCCTCTGTCTGAAGGAGCAGGTCCATATTGATGATCTGATCTTTACTCTCAACTGGCCCAGCCAGAAGGTGAGCCAGACCATGGTCATCATGGAGATAAAAGGACTGGTCAAAAGAATGCCCGGGATGTATTATTCCCTGACCAGGCAGCCTGAGAGTCAAAGGTCAATGGTTAAAAAACAGGCCGAATAAGTTGCGATCAGACCGGCAATAATTATCAGAAAAAATGCAAAAACAATAATCACCCCCTGCTCCAGCCCGATTTATCCAGGGCTTTCATGGGCCAAACAGGAGCAGACTAAGTTCATCAGCGCCATGGGAGGCGGTTTTGCAAAAAATACCACTGAGTCTGGCCAGAAAAGGCATGGTTCTGGAAAAGCCCGTCTTAAGGGATAACGGCCTGGTGCTTGTGGCCCCGGGCACTGAAATCAGCGACAGCCTGCTGGCAAAACTCGAGAACATGGGTGTGCAGTCAGTAACTGTCGAGGGTCACCCTGTGGAAATGGAGGGGCAGGCAGCTCCAAAGTCCTTCCAGGAAAGAATTGACGGCCTGGACCATCTTTTTCGAAGATACAGGGAAGATGCCTGGATGAATAAGCTTAAGGAGCTCATAAGAATATACCTGAAGCGCAGGATGGCGACAGCAGAACACGCCGCAAAAGCCACCCATGAGTCCCCCGGAAACACCCAGGCAGCTTCTGAGCAGAAATAATGCAGGATCTGTACTCAAAAAATAAGGACCGCATCCTGTCGGTCAAAGACCTGCCCACCCTGCCCACTGTGCTGGAAGAGGTCTCCGAGCTTGTTGAGAATCCTGACTCTTCAACAGACCAGATAGCCAAGGCCATTTCCCAGGACCAGGTTTTGTCGGCCAAGGTCCTGAAGATGGTCAACTCCCCCATTTACGGATTCCCCAGGCGCATCAGCACCATTCAGCATGCCCTTGTCCTTCTGGGATTCAATGTCATCAAGGGACTGATCATAAGCACATCGGTCTTTGAGGCCATGACTGAGGCCATGCATGGACTCTGGGAGCACAGCCTTGGCTGCGCCCTGGCCAGCGCTGCCATTGCCCGGCAGGCCGGATTCAAGGATCCGGAAGAATACTCAGTAGCCGGCCTGCTGCATGACCTTGGAAAAGTGGTTACCATTGTCCAGCTTCCGGAAATAAAGGAGGAACTGGATGATCTGGTCCAGGAAAAAGATATTTCTTATTACGATGCGGAAAAAGAAATCCTGGGTTTTTCCCATGACCGGATCAACGCCTGGATATCCGACTACTGGAACCTTCCTTTAAAACTCAGAGAAGGTCTGGTGTGGCATCATCGTCCCAAATCGGCCCAGCATCATCCCGACGTGGCCTGCGTGGTCCATCTGGGGAACTTCATGACCAGACTCTTTCAGGTAGGATCAGGCGGCGACGATAATGTCAGCTATCTCCACGGCTATGTGTTCAAAGTCCTGAAGCTCAAGCAGTCCCATCTTGAGAACATTATGGATGAGCTGGACAGGGAGTTTTCCCAACTCAGCGGATTTACCCCCAACCAGGACTAGCCACGAGCTTATCATGAACACAGGCAAGCATTTTTTCCTCATTTCAGGCAATTCAAGCCTTTATCAAAGCTTCAAGGATACTTATCCCCAAGCCCAGTGGACTGTATTTGAACACGGGGCCGGGGCCATTGAACTCATCTTCAACAACCCGCCGGACCTGCTCATAGTGGATTCCAAGCTTCCTGACCTTGAAAGCCGGGAACTGATTACCATCTTTAAGAGCGAAAATGTCTACCGCCAGATTCCGGTAATCATCTGCCTGGACAGGGATGATCTTGGCCCTGATCTTAACCTGACTGAACTGGAGGTTGATGATTTCCTGATGAAGCCCCTGGACAGCCTCCTGACCAGCATGAGGCTCGATCTGGTCCTGGCCAGGGCCGCCTGGGAACTGGATGCCAACCCCCTGACCAAGCTTCCGGGCAACACCTCCATTATTCATAAAATTCAGGACATGATGGACAAAAAACAGGATTTTGCCCTGGCCTATGCCGATCTGGACAATTTCAAATCATACAATGATAAGTACGGGTTTTCCAGGGGAGATGAAATCCTGATGATGACCGCCAGAATAGTTGTTAACACCATCAGGGCCTTTTCCGGAATAGAGTCCTTTGTCGGCCATATCGGGGGTGATGATTTTGTATTCATGGTTCCTCCGGATCAGGCTGAAAGCGCCTGCAGGATTCTTATCCGGAATTTTGACGCCATAGTGCCCAACTTTTATGATCAGGAAGACCGGCACAGAGGGCTCATCCGCTCCACCGACAGACAGGGCAGGATCGTTGATTTCCCCATGATGAGCGTTTCCATTGCCGTTGTTTTCAATAAAGGCGGAGAATTGAGCCACTACGGCCAGGCATCTGAAATCGCAATGAACCTTAAAAAAATCGCCAAGAAAAAAGCGGGCAGCAACTATGTCCTGGACCGCAGAAAATCTTCCTGAACATATCCAGACATTCCTGGCCTACCTGGACATCCAGAAAGGCTACTCCCGGGCAACGTCAGCCGCTTACGGAACCGACCTGGAGCAATTCCAAGACTTCCTGCGGTCCAGGAAAAAATCATGCGCCCATCCCGGGGACATCACCAGGTCTGATATCCATTCATTCCTGGCCGACCTGCACAGCTCAGGGCTATCCAAGTCATCCATGTCCAGAAAGCTGTCATCTCTTCGATCTTTCTTTGGCTTTCTTCTCAGAAACAAAAACATTACCCAGGACCCCTGCCTGGGGATCAAAAACCCCAAGCAGGACAGGCCACATCCTGACTTTCTCAACGTGGACCAGGCCCTGGCCATGATGGAAGCGTCCCTGGAACCTTCGCCAAAGGCCCTGCGTGACATGGCTTTGGCCGAACTTCTTTATGGTTCAGGGCTGAGGGTCAGTGAGGCGGTTAACCTGAACCTGGACGATGTGGACCATGGCCAGAAGCTGGTCAGGGTCATGGGAAAAGGACGCAAAGAGCGCCTGACTCCCTTAACCGGGCCGGGATCCGAGCGTATCAGAAAATATGTCCTGCAGCGCCGGGCATTTAATCCAGACCCCAGGGAAAGCGCCCTTTTTCTTGGCATGCGGGGCAAAAGACTCAACAGGCGGGAAGCAGCCAGGATAATCGACAGGCTGGCCAGAAGCTCCGGCCTGCTTCAGGGCCTGTCCCCCCATGGCCTGCGGCACAGCTTTGCCACCCATCTTCTCCAGGGGGGGGCTGACCTGAGGAGCGTCCAGGAGCTGCTGGGACACAGCCGCATTTCAACAACCCAGAGATACACCCATTTAAACCTGGATGAAGTAAGCAGGGTTTATGACCAAGCCCATCCCAGGTCCGGCCGCAAAAAATAATCTGAGCAGCACATGGCAGGCCTTCCCAGGACAGCTTTCAAGCCGGAAGCACAAGTGCTGATATGTCCCGGGAAGCCCGGACAGCCCCCGGGACAGGCCCAAAATTGACCTGATCAATTCAGGGTTGCATAACCTCCAAGAAACGATTACCTTAACATATATAAATAGATATGAAAATTGTCCGCAGCCATTACCGCTGCCTTTCCAGTATCCTGCAATAAATGGCGTTAAAATGGCACCAGTCACTTTTTCTGAACAGGAAAAAAAGATCCTGCGCGTAGTCCAGGCCGACCTGCCTGATTCCCAGACTCCCTTCGCCGACATCGCGGCACAGGCAGGAACAGGAGAAAGTGAAGTCCTGGCCCTTCTGAGCCGTCTCAAGAAAGAAGGATATATCCGCAGGTTCGGGGCCACTCTCCGGCATCAGCAGGCTGGATACGGATTTAACGCCATGGTAGCATGGTACGTGGACAATGAAAAAGATATTGAGGCCGTTGGCAGGGCCATGGCCAGGCGCCCTGAAATAACTCACTGCTACCAGAGAAAAAATTGTCTTGACTGGCCCTATAACCTGTACACCATGATCCACGGACGATCCAGAAACGACTGCCAGAGGGTTGTTGAAGAACTTGTGGCTGAAACCGGGGTTGTCCAGCACGAATTGCTTTTCAGCAACGAGGAACTAAAGAAAACTTCCATGAAGTATTTCTGAATGCTTGGGATATTACCTTTTAGAGTGAAAAATGAGCAGTGCCTTTTCAATTCAATAGAAACTGGATGCTGAATCAGATCATTACACAGAAACCAGAAGCTTGGAGAAGATATGAATATTTCCAGAGAGCTTTTTGAGCAGGCAAAAAAGATTATTCCCGGAGGAGTGAACAGTCCCGTCAGGACATGCTCCGGGGTGGGAGCTGAGCCTCTCTTTATTGCCAGGGCCGGGGGACCATATATCTATTCGGAAGACGGCCATGAACTGATTGACTATGTAATGTCCTGGGGACCCATGATCCTTGGGCACTGTCATCCGGCTGTGAACAGGGCCCTGCATGACTCCCTGGACAGGGGTACAAGCTTCGGCGCTCCATGCAGACCGGAAATCGACCTGGCCCGGCTGATTGTGGAGGCCCTGCCCGGAGTGGACATGGTGCGCATGGTCAATTCCGGTACCGAGGCCACCATGAGCGCCCTGCGCCTGGCCAGAGGTTTTACCGGTCGTTCCATGGTTCTCAAGTTCAACGGATGCTATCACGGCCATGTGGATCCTTTTTTGGCCAGCGCCGGTTCCGGGGCAGCCACCCTGTGCATCCCCGGGACCCCGGGAGTGCCGCAGGAAGTCGTGTCCGGCACCCTTCTGGCTGATTACAACAGCCTGGATCAGGTTAAAGAGATCTTTGAAAAGCATGGCCAGGATATTGCCGCAATATTTGTAGAACCCGCTGCTGGCAACATGGGACTTGTCCTCCCTGAACAGGGTTTTCTGGAAGGGCTCAGAAAACTGGCCGATGACTTCGGGGCTCTGCTGGTCTTTGACGAGGTCATTACCGGTTTCAGAGTTTCCTATTCTGGAGCCCAGGGCTATTACGGCATCGTTCCTGACATTACCTGTCTGGGAAAAATCATTGGAGGAGGGCTGCCCGTGGGGGCATACGGAGGCAAAAGAATAATCATGGAGAAAATCGCTCCCTGCGGAGATGTTTACCAGGCGGGCACACTTTCCGGTAACCCCCTGGCCATGACAGCAGGATATCAGACCCTCAAGACCCTGCAGACAATGGACTACCTGGCCCTGGAAAACAAAACAGCAGAACTTGCACAGAATCTCAAGAAAATTCTGGAAGAAAAAGGCATCCCTGTTCAGCTGAATGCCCTTGCTTCCATTTTCACTCTGTTTTTTTCCGCTGATCCGGTTACGGATTTTGCATCAGCCAAAAAAAGTGACCAGAATCTGTTTAAAAAGTTTTACAACCAGATGCGGCAGCAGGGAATATATCTTGCCCCGTCAGGCTTTGAATGCGCGTTCAATTCTTTTGCCCATGGACCCGGTGAATGGGAAAAAACTCTGGAAGCGGCGCGCAAAGTAAGGTTTTAATCGATACCTTTCACAAAAGAAGTGGACCCACTTGACAGAACCATTTGTTCTGACCTAGATAGGAATAAAACAGATTGTTCATTCTTTAACAAGCATTTTTAAGGAGGTGAAAAACAGTGAAAAAGTTAGTAGTTGTTGGAATTATTTGCGCCTTTTTCCTGGGCTTTCTTGTACTGCCCAGCCTGTACGCAGGCCTGACCAGCCAGCACAAACAGCTGGACCAGGACATGTCCTATGCCCATGGAACATTTGCGGACAATTGGCTTTTGTATGCACCTGTGGAGTACGGCGAGATGAGGGAAGCCCCTGCTCCTTTCTCCCACAGTGTCCACGCAGCCTTTGCCTGTGGCGACTGTCATCATGACGCTGAAGGCAATCCAAAAGATGAGACCATGAAAATGCAGGGCTGTATGGATGCCGGATGTGATGACATGGCCGTTGCCGAAACACCTCAGGACCGCCGCGACATCAGGTATTTCTACAAGGCATACCATGACCTGTGCATGACCGGTTGTCACCGTGATCTGGCCAGAGCTGGAGAACCCACCGGCCCCACAGCCTGTCCTGACTGTCATCCCAGAGAAGAGTAGAATCTTATCCCGGGGGAAGTCATTGCTTCCCCCTTTTTTATCCGGGAAACCTGTTCCCCCCTCACCTGTTTTTCTCCCTGCCTTTACTTTACAATCACCTTCATTTTTTTGTATTGGACGGCTATCAGCTTTTGACAATACTTTGAATCAAGGTGGTAGCCATGGCTTCAGACAAAGAAAAAGACCTGCTGGATGACGAAGAAATTGTTGACCTGACAGAAGTGGTCCAAGAGGGAACGGTTCCAGGTTCCAATGCGCAAGATGCCCACGGGAAAAAACAGGCGGAACAGGATTCTGACCTGGAAGAGGACTTGAGTGATCTTTTTGACAGCCTGAGCTCTGATAGTGATTCTCAGGGCGATGACTTTGATGATCTTTTCAAGGATGAGCCTCGTGAGAAGTCCGCTGCCGGCCATTCACAAAATGAACAGGACGATGATTTTCTCAAGGATTTTCTGGGAGATGACCAGGAGGATGATCCGCACCAGAGCAGAGAAACCGACCCTGAGCAGGAGAGTACACGTCAGCTGATGAAGGATGCTGAAGATGCTGACCATTCTTCAGAATCTGACAAAAGGGACGCGGAACAGGAAAGATCTGTTGACAAGCCGGAAACTGAAGCTGAACCAGACGCACTGGAAAAGCCCCAAGTTGAAAATCCAAAGAACCAGGTTCAGCGGGATGCAACACAAGAGCCGCCCCCGGGAAGTGAGAAAAAGGAATTCTCCAGCGCGGTGGCCAGTCTGGCTGAACAGCTGGAATCGCTTTCAGAGCGGATGGACCTTTTTGACCAGAAAATAGCCGAGATGGAAAAGGGCTTTCCCCGCAGGACCCTGGATATTCTCGAAGAACAGGGCTCAGAGCTTGGTTTTCTAAAAAATATGCTCGACGGACTCAATAATGATCTTCAAAAAAAATTGGAAACCCGCCTAAAATCAGTCACCCCTCCCTCTGATGAAGAGTTCAGGACCAGTGTGCTCAAGGCACTGGAGGAGAAAGGCCTGGAGTCCGGCTTTGCTCATGAGCTTACGAAGTCAATCTCCACCCGGACCGGTGAATTGATCCAGGATAAAATATCAGAAAGGCTTCAGGCTGTTGAGTCCAGCATTGACCCTGACTTAGAAAGCAGGTTAGCTGAGCTGGAAACTAAAGTGGCCGAACTGGCTCTGCCTGCTGCTGATGCCCTGAAGCAGGAGATAAGCCTGGCCATGGAAGAAAGAATAACAAACCTTTCCCAGACCTGGCTGGAGGAAAAAAAATCTCTGGCTGAAGAACTGGAAAACCTCCTCAAGCCCTGGGAGGAGATGCAGGAGAAGATGAACGTCCTCAGTCAGGATATGGCCCGACTTAAAGAACAGGCTGCTGAACTGGAGACAGAAAATCTGGAAAAAAGAAGGTCCATGGCAGAGATGAGTGTGACCAGGGATGATCTTAACAATCTGGCTGCACAGCTCAAGGATGAACTTGAAAAACATATTCAGAAAAAAGTCCCTCAAGCTGCGGCCCAGGTCATCCGGGAAGAAATCGCCGCCATGATGAACACAGAAGACTGAGCGGAGCGGACCCCTGGAAAAGGGATCTTTCCCGGGTTTTCCCCATGAGCCTGAACTCGACTTGGATGACGCTCAATGATAAGGTCCGAACAAACGGGGAGGGCTTCAAGGTTTTCTTCGTTTTTACCGCCCGAAAATGTCTTGTCTGGTCAAGCCATTTCCCCATTCGGGCGGTTTTTTTAACCATGAGGAGAGCACATGGACCAAGCCCAGAAACAGGCCCTGCAGGTGACTAAGGAAATCGTTGTCAAATTTATTGAAGTCGGCCGCATTTCACCCAGCAACTGCCATGAATTTTTCTCCCAGATATATTTCGAAGTTTTAAAGACCATAGTCAGCAGTGAAGATTCACTGCATCAGGAGAGCCCTGTTCAAGAGAATGCTGAATGAGCGGGGACCGGCACAGCAGGATGGTGTCCGGATACTTTTCCGGCATTGTCGCCTGGTATGACTTCCTTAACCGTTTTTTAAGCCTGGGCCAGGATATCTACTGGAGAAAAAGGCTTGTGCACCATCTTCGAACCAGGGGCAACGGTCTGGTTATCGACCTGGCTGCCGGAACTCTGGATGTGACCAGAGAAATACTTGATTGCCACCCCCAAAGTCGTGTTCTGGCCCTGGACTACACCCTGCCCATGCTCATCAGAGGCAGAGGCAAGATTTCTTCTGCAGATTCAGCCTTTTTCCCTGTTCAGGCCGACGGAAGGGAGTTGCCGGTCCCGGACAATTGCGCAGACTCAGTGACCATAGCCTTTGGCATCAGAAATATTGTTCCAAGAACAAAGGCCTACTCTGAGATCCTCAGGGTCTTGAGGCCGGGCGGAAGGCTTTGCATTCTTGAATTCGGCACCGGGAAAAAAAGGATCCTGGGAGGAATTTATAATTTTTATCTGACCAAGGTGCTCCCCCTGCTGGGCAGGGTTATCTCCAGGGACAAACAGGCCTATCAATATCTGGCTGACACAATCAAAGATTTTCCACGCTCCCGCGACCTGGCCATGGAAATGAAACGAGCAGGTTTTTCAAGGGTGTTTTACTACCCATTAAGCTGGGGCATAGTCTACATCCATGTGGGGGATAAAGACGGTTAAAACAGACTTCTTCCAAGATAGATGACCAGGACACCGAGAATTAATGCGGTAAAACCAAGTCGTCTCAAGTTAGATGGAGGCTGTTTGGACATTTTCTCCAGGAACCCGGGCATCTTTTCAGCCCAGATAAAATAGGGCAGGCCTTCAAGAATAAAGGCCAGACCAAGGGCGCACAGAAAAAAGGACAAATCAAACTGCATTCATTAAAATTATCCGTTTTGGGCTCTAATGTCCAGGATATACGCCCGGCTCAGGCCTGCGGCAATAAACAGCCTGGATTTGTTTTTGCGTTTTCAGACCAGCAGCACAACTTTCTATGGTCTTTGGTTTTTATCCGGCTGGCATTTCATGTCCATTTCAGGTTCAAAATCTCATTGCCTTATGCCGGCTGGCCGTTTTTTCTTCCCTGGCAAGCAGGCGGGGGTGGATTCCCCAGATTGCTGCGCAGCACTGAGTAATGGCCTGAACGCCCATTAAAGACACCTGGCTGGAACTGCGGAGATACCTTGATCCTTTTTGTCGCCGCTACTGAAAAAGAGCTTGAAAACCTGATCAGAGGCAGCCTGCCTGCCGACCTGCTGCAGAATCAGGGCAGAGAAGAAAAATACCGGGGGAAGAAAATCGGGGTTCTGGCATGTGGAGTAGGACCCCTCAACGCGGCCATCAGCCTGGAGAGATTTTTCACCCTCAGGCAAAAAGTCAGCGCTGTGGTGAACATCGGCATTGCAGGCAGTTACAATCTGCGGAAACTGCCTCTGGGTTCGGTTTGCCTGGCTCACAGGGAAATCTGGCCCGAATACGGTTTAAGAGATGATTATTGCTTAGCTCAACCTGAAAAACTGGGCTTTCCCCTTGATGCCCGCGGCCCTGAGATTATCTGGAACAGCCTTCAGCTCCATCCCGGTGCCGTAGCTGAAAAGGCGGGGCTCTCTCTTGATCCGGGCTGGCACCAGGGTATCAGCATAACCATGGCCGGAGTAAGCTCCCGGCCCGAACATGTTCAAAGGATTGTTAAAATTTTCCAGGCGGACACGGAGAACATGGAGGGCTTCGCCCTTGCCTATTGCTGTTATCTAAGGTCAGTCCCCTTTCTGGAAGTCAGGACCATATCCAACCTGGCCGGAACAAGAGACCGGAATAAATGGGATCTGAAATCAGCTATGGGCGGTTTGAGAAAGGTGTGGCAAGGTCTCTGGAGGAGCCCAGGTTGATTGATTATTCTTCAGGCAGACACACTTTACAGGCCGCGGTTTCACCCTGTCCCAACGACTCGTATATATTCGGACCCTGGATCCTGGGCATGATCGGAGATATCCCCGGACACAGGACCAGGTTTATCTGGGAGGACGTACAAACCCTCAATGAGCAAGCCGCCTCAGGAGCTGGTGACATTATCAAGGTTTCAGCAGCCCAGGCCCTTAAACTTGAGTCTGACTGGAGTATTCTCAGCTCAGGAGGGGCCTTTGGCCTGGGACACGGCCCCAAACTGGTGGTCCTGAAGGGAGTCAAGTCAAAACCCCGAACAATAGCTGTTCCGGGGATGATGACCACAGCATTCACACTTCTCAGGGCCTCCCTGGTCTCTGATTTTCAGGCCTCACCCATGCCCTTTGACCGGATCCCTGAAGCAGTCATCAACAGGGAGGTTGACTCCGGGCTGCTTATCCACGAAACTGCGCTTATGCATGACCGGCTGGGTCTGGAAATTCTGCTGGACCTTGGGGCCTGGTGGAAGGATAAATCCTCCGGACTTCCTCTTCCCCTGGGGGTGATCATTATCAGAAAGAATCTGGGCAATGGACTTAAGTGCCAGGCTGAGGCAAAAATCCGGCAAAGCCTGACCATGGCCGCCAAATGCCGCAAAGATATCCAGCCTTTGATCCGGAACCTGGCCAGGGAACTGGATGAGAAGGTGATTAACAGACATATTCAGGCCTATGTCAACAAATTCAGTCATGACATGGGAGAGACCGGAAAACAGGCCCTTTCCCTTCTCAGGCAAATGTCATAATGTTTGTTGCGTCTTTTCCCCCTGAATCTGAAATCTGTGATGAGCTTTAACCGCTGCTCAAGCCTGACCGGAAAATAATATGCCTTTCAATTAGTTCCAGGCGGCTTGAAAATAACCTTTATCTGGCAATCAATTACCTGCGAAGCATGAGAAAAGTTTTTCCTGGTATCTTTTTTGTGCGGGTCCAGATTGCCTGAACCCAGGATGTTACATTTCATACCGCTTTCCGGAAGAAGATCTGCAACAAGTTAATTGGGATAGATAGTTGACAGCACAATCAAACTAACAGGCTTAATGAACATACTTAAAGATTTCCTTACAACAGAACTTCCCAGCATCAACCGTGTTCTGCACAAAGAGCTTGAAACTCTCAACCCTCTGGTAAGAGAAGTCGGAGAACATGTACTCCAGGCCGGGGGGAAAAGACTGAGGCCCCTGCTGACCATTCTCATGTCCAGGTGTCTGGGCAGAACAGGCGACGATATATATCCACTGGCCTGTTCTCTGGAATTTCTGCATTCCGCAACCCTCATCCACGACGATATTCTGGATGACGCTCATATCAGAAGGGGCAGGCAGTCGGCCCACCTGATCTTTGGAATCAAGCGCGCTGTTCTTGCCGGGGACGCCCTGCTTGCCCTGGCCAATATGATTGTGGCCAGATATGATGTTCCATCCATGAATTTTTGCGTGGCAGAAGCCATTCTGAAAACCGCCTCCGGAGAAGTGGAAGAAATCGATAACTTACGGAACCCGGAGATGGATGAAGCCGCCTACCTGGAAATTATTAAAGGGAAAACTGCTTATCTTATTCAGGCGGCATGCGCCTGCGGAGCAATGGCAGCCAAGGCTTCCCCTCATGTTCTCTCCATGGCTTCAGCCTTCGGGATGAATCTGGGCATAGCCTTCCAGCTGGTGGATGACGCCCTGGACTTTGCCGAGGACTCAAAGCTTTTGGGAAAGCCCCAGGGCAATGATATCCGGGAAGGAAAAATTACCCTCCCCCTGATTCTATTCTTAAAGACGTTGTCCGAGACTGAAAGAGGTCAACTTCTGCAGACTATCGCCAGGGACAGCCTGGACGAGGAACAGATACTGGATATTATCTCCAGCGTTCAGAAAGCGGGGCTGGTTCAGCAGGTAAGACAGGAAGCAGATGTTTATCTGAAAAAATCTCTGAATGCGTTGATGACCCTGCCGGAATCTTTTGAAAGGCATTTAATGCAGGAGATGGTCGATCTGGTGAAAACCAGAAAATTTTAAATCATGAAAGAAATCAGTCAAAACATTATCAAACCCCTCAGGGAATGCCTCAACCTGGTATTCCCGCCGGTTATGCCCCTCCTCATCCGGGAGGCGTCCAAGCCCAAGCCTGATCTTGAAGAACTGGCCAGGCTGGTCTCCATAGACCCTGGCCTGACCGTCACCGTCCTCTCTCTGGCCAATTCCTCATATTATTCTCTGAGCCATAAAGTGACCGAATTAAAAAGGGCAATGATTGTTCTGGGAAGTTCTGAAATACTGAAAATGGCCATTTCCGTAACTCTGAAAAAAAGTCTTTCCCTGAAAATGGGAAAATGTGAACACATTGCATTTCGGAACTGGTCAGCCATGCTCTGGAGTGCCATCGCCAGTGAACTGCTGGCCAAAAAAGTCTGTCCGGACAAGTCGGACTCCATATACCTGTGCGCCCTGGTCAAGGATCTGTCACTGCTCCTTTTGTGCTGCTCCAGCGATCCCAGACTGAAAAGCTTTGCCCGGCTCTGCCGAAGAAATAGACAGGGCATAGTCTTTCTTGGTGAAAACCAGATCCAAGAGGAAGAAGAGGCCTGGGGCTTGAATCATACCCGTCTGACAATGGAGCTTCTGGACTACTGGGGATTTCCCAGGAATGAATGCAGCATGCTGGCCGACCATCATGACCTGGACAGTATTGTGGACTCCGATCCGGCCAGGCAGGTGCTCATCCTGGGGACCTACTGGTCTGAAGTGGAAATGGAAGAGAAAAACATTGACCGCCTGTTCAGGGTCAGAAGTATCGCCAAAAGCATTTTCGGGATTGAAGAAGATCAGTTTTCAAAGCTCAGGCAGACAATTTCCAGGAGATTTCTTGCTCTGTGTCAACACCTGGGCATTTCGTCCGATAATACAGTCAACCTTTATCACGATTTTCCCATGTCCAGGATTCAGGACCTGTACTTTGCCGCACAGGAGCTTCAGGGAGTTCACGGAGACCTTCTTGAAATAGTCAGGACCATTGTCAAACACCTTTACTGGCTGTGGGGGATCAGGGACTTTGAACTGAGCCTGCTTTCACCCCTGACTCAGGAGTTAACCGCATTTACCTGTACCCGGGAACATGGAATCCAGGTTCAACCCCGGGAAAAACCAGCTTCGAAAAATATACCCCGCTCGGGAATTTATTTCTATCTTGGAGACCACGGGTCTATCAAGTTGGTCCAGAACCTCAATGAAGATGAACTTTCTGAACTGGATCTCTACACTAATTTTTTGGCTGTCAATTTCGAAAATTATTACGGCCGGAGCCTCAGCACTACTTCCAAGGCCAGGCTGATGGACTTGATTCCGGTGGCTGTGGCCAGGATATCAAGCAATGGGAAAATTCTTCAGGTCAATCAACGTTTCCAGGAGTATTTCCAGCTGAAACATGATCCTGAAGGCGAGTCTTTCTGGTCAATGATGCAGAAACTGGTTCCCCTGGATCGAGACGACTCCTGGGAGCGTTTTTTAAACTCAGCAGAAGAAAAATACAGCAAGCTGTTCTGCCCTCTGGAGAAGCGCCTGGAAAAGGACAGTGCCCCATGCTGGCATCTGGCCGCCCACAAGGTCCGGATTGACAGCGCCGTACAGATCATGGCCATGTTGGAAGATGTTAAGGAAATATCCACCCTGGAGAAGGATATCCTGCGGCAGGGTGAATATCTGCGGGGAATAATCAGTTCCATGCAGGACACTGTATTCAGCATTGACGAAAAAGGAACCATTGTTTTTTCTTCACCTTCATTCAGGCAGGAGCTTCTGGGAAAGAACTTCTTTCAGATGGCCAAGCCCTCTTCCGCCCTGACTACTGGCTGGGGACCTGAAATTCTGGGCAAAATCGATATGCCCGTGGAAGTGAACATGATCGTCGGCAGTTCGGGTAAATCCCTGGAACTGGTTTTCAACAGGCTGGGCGGAACCTCTTCGCCCCAGTTTCTGGTTGTGGGCAGGGATTTGACAACCATTAGAAGGATGGAAGAAAAAATAAAAAAACAGGCCACCTTTGATTACCTGACCAAGGTATACAACAGGCATCAGTTTTCAATCTTCCTCGAACGGGAAACCCTGAGCTTCATGAGGAAAGGAACTGGACTCGGCCTGGTCTTTGTTGATCTGGACCGGTTCAAGGAATTCAACGACGAACATGGACACCAGATGGGGGATGAGGCTCTAAAGAGCTTTGCCAGGCTTCTGGTCAAAAATTCCAGGAAAGGCATGGACTATCCCTGTCGCTTCGGTGGAGACGAATTTGTCCTGCTGGTTACTGAAACCGACAGAAATAACCTTGAGCAGCTTGCCCGGAGGCTGATCAGGTCTTTTGAAAGTCAATTCAAGTACGATCTGAACTTCAGCATTGGCATAGCCATTATGGCTGAGGGAGAAAGTACGGAAAACTTTCTGTCCCGGGCTGACAAGGCACTGTTCAGAGCCAAGAAAGTCAGGGGAAACGCCTATCTGTGGGCTGCGGATAATTAGGAGCAACCTGAATTATGCTGGTTAAACTTGAGCTTGTTTTGCTGCCCAGGGTAAAAGACGTCCTGGGTAATAAGTTTGCCCGAAAAATCAGAGACGAACTGGGGATTCTTGTTGAACAGGTTAGAACAGTGAGCTGTTATACCATTTCCGGTATCAGCCCCGAGCAGCAGGAGGCAATTATTTCCAGTCAGATTCTGTTTGATCCGGTTCTACATAAGCCTTCCTGCTCTCCAGCGGCTGAGGATTTCGACTGGATCATTGAAGTCGGTTTCAGGCCTGGGGTAACCGACAATGAAGGCAGGACCGCCACCCAGGCCCTGCGTGCCTTTTTTGGCCAAGATGGAGAACAGATCAGGGTCTATACCAGCAGGCAGTTTCTCATAAACGGCAGCCTGGGCAGAAATCAGGTTGATCGCATCGCCCGTGACCTTCTGGCCAATGAACTTATTCAGCGTTTCGAAATAAAAAGCCGCTCAGAATGGGACAAAGAACCTGGCTTCAGGCTTGTGGAACCCATGGTAACCGGCAGGGCCAGCGATCTGGTGGAAAGTATCAGTCTGGACACCCTCAATGATCAAGACCTGCTAAGTTTGAGCAGGGAAATGGTTCTTGCACTGAGCCTTGAGGAAATGCACACCATCAGGGACTATTACCGCCGTCCCGGGACTAGTGAAATTCGCACTCAACTTGGACTTCCTGCTGATCCCACAGATGTTGAACTGGAGTGTCTGGCCCAGACCTGGTCCGAACACTGCAAACATAAAATTTTCAATGCCCTGATTCATTATTATAACCTGGAAACCGGCAGAAAAAGCATTGTTGACAGCCTCTTCAAAACCTACATCGCCGGCAGCACCGAAGATATCCGCAGAAATAAGGGAGGGGAAGATTTCTGCCGTTCAGTATTCAAGGACAATGCCGGGGTCATCAGCTTTGACCGGGACATGGATGTCTGCATCAAGGTGGAGACGCATAACAGCCCTTCAGCCCTGGATCCATACGGCGGAGCTCTGACCGGAATAGTCGGGGTCAACCGTGATCCCATGGGCACCGGCCTTGGCGCAAATCTGTTATGCAATACAGATGTGTTCTGCTTTGCCTCCCCTTTTTATGACAGCCCTCTTCCTCCGAGACTGCTTCATCCGCGCCGGGTTATGGAGGGAGTAAGAGAAGGCGTGGAGCATGGAGGGAATAAATCAGGCATCCCTACAGTAAACGGGGCTGTGGTTTTTGAACAAAGGTATCTGGGCAAACCACTTGTTTTTTGCGGCACCATCGGCACAATGCCGGCCCGGATCCATGGCCGGCCAGGCTACGAAAAAAAAGCCCTGCCTGGAGATCTCATCGTCATGACCGGCGGGCGCATAGGAAAAGACGGAATTCATGGAGCAACCTTTTCCTCTGAAGAACTGCATGAAGGTTCTCCTGCTACGGCTGTCCAGATCGGGGATCCCATCACCCAGCGCAAAATGTATGACTTTATCATGCGGGCCAGAGACAGGGGACTCTATAACGCCATCACCGACAACGGTGCAGGAGGCTTATCCTCCTCTGTGGGAGAGATGGCTGAAGACCCGGGAGGCTGTGATCTGGACTTGAGCCTGGCCCCCCTGAAGTATGACGGACTCAAGCCATGGGAGATTCTGCTTTCCGAAGCTCAGGAGCGGATGACCCTGGCCGTGCCTCTGGAAAACATTGATCAGTTCCTTGCTTTGGCTATGGAGATGGATGTTGAAGCCCGGGTTCTGGGAAAGTTTACCGACAGCGGGCGGTTTTTAATCCGTTACGGGTCAAAGGTAGTAGCCAGCCTGGATATGGACTTCCTGCATAACGGCCTCTCGCAGATGCGGCTTGAGGCAGTCTGGGAAAGACCGCAGTTCCCTGCCACCGAAAGTCCCAGCCTAAGCCTGCAGGGAGATCCCGCTAAATTTCTGGAAACCATGCTTTCAAGACTCAATATTTGCTCCAGGGAATACATCATCAGGCAATACGACCACGAGGTCCAAGGAGGCAGCGTGGTCAAGCCCCTGGTGGGGGTCTTCAGCGACGGTCCCGGGGATGCGGCAGTTGTCAGACCTGATCTGGAAAAAAGCCTGGGTCTGGTCATTTCAAACGGAATCTGCCCCAAGTTCAGTGACTATGACACCTACTGGATGATGGCCAACGCCATTGACGAGGCTGTGCGCAACAACGCGGCTGTTGGCGGGGACATTACACATATGGCTGGAGTGGATAATTTCTGCTGGTGTGATCCGGTTGTTTCTTCCAGAAATCCCGACGGACGTTTTAAGCTGGCCCAGCTGGTCCGGGCCAACGAAGCCCTGGCCCATTTTTGCCGGGCCTATGGAGTTCCCTGTGTCTCAGGCAAGGATTCCATGAAAAACGATTATGTCTCTGGTGAAATGAGAATATCTATTCCTCCCACTGTCCTTTTCACCGCAATCAGCGTCATTGCAGACGTCAACGACTGCGTTACCTCTGACTTCAAACACCCTGAAGAGGATATTTATATCCTGGGTTTGACCTCCAGGGAGCTTGGGGCAAGCGAATACTACTCCGAGCTGGGCCTCAGGGCCGGGGAAGTGCCGCAGGTAAACCCGGTAACTGCCAGGCAGAGATATCTGTCCCTGAACAGAGCCATAAAACAGGGTCTGGTTACTGCATGTCACGACCTTTCCGACGGCGGGCTGGGGATAGCGCTTGCGGAAATGGCAATTGGCGGAAGGCTGGGAGGGATGATAGACCTGAAAAAGGTTTCAGTTTCCCAGCAGGACATGTCCTGGGAGGAGCTGTTTTACAGTGAATCAGCCAGTCGATTTTTAGTAACCATCAGCCCTGAGTGCAGGAATGACTTTGAGGCTCTCTTCAGAGGCGCGCATCTGGCACGAATTGGAAATACTACAGCCGAGCCTGAACTCTTGGTTTATTCCGGCAGGGACCTGCTTCTTAGAACTCAGGTGAGCGATCTGGCAGATGCCTGGATGAAAACCCTTGACTGGTAAGGACTGCAGTACTTGAGCAAGATAATGTTGTTCGGGCTGGTCTGGCTATCAGAACCGGTATTCTACAGAAACGAATTAATGGAAAGGACCATCAGCAAGGTTTTTTGAGATATCAATAGCGCAAACAATTTAACCGGACAGGAGGCAAGCATGGGTCAGGCCAGATTCGACGATAAAAACAAGGTTATCACCGTTCCCCAGTTTCTTTTTTTCAGCAAAAAAATCCCCTTGACCGAAATCAAACAGAAAGCCGAGCACATCAATGCCTCAGGCAGCGTCAAGAACTTCAGGCTGACCCTTTTTGGGGATTTCGGAGAGCAGGAGCTCAGCTTTGATAATTACGAAGGCTATGCCACCTTCATTTATGAGTATCAAAAAGCAAAGCTTTCAGCCTAACTGCCCAGGTTATTGAAACTTCACCTGGAACTCAGCACCTGGGTGTTGAGTTCCACTGCAGCCAGGGCTTCCAGTTCATCACACAGGGCAACTGCCTGGGAAAGGGTCTCTGCCCAGCAGGTCAACCCATGGGAACGCATGATAATGCATTTGTACTGCCTGGCCTGCAAGCCCACCGCATCTGCCAGCTTCCAGGTGCCTGGGATCATCTCAGGCACGCTGGCCAGCTGGGATTTCACGGCCCTGGCTTCAAACATGTCAATGTTTCTGAGAAGGTCATCTCCTGTTAGTCCGTCCAGGGTCAGAATGTTCACTGGATGAGTATGAGCGACAGCACCTGCCCGGGGCTGATTTTTATACAGGGCGCAGTGCATTCCTGCTTCGGATGACGGCTCTTTGAAACCATAAATTTTTTTTTCCGTGGCCAGATCAATTACACACAGGTCATCGCGCTCCAGCATGCCCTTGGCGCTGCCCGCAGCTGTAATCATGACCAGTTCTCCTTTCCTCATGCTGAAGTTCCCATTCAGTCCGTTGACCAGACCTTTGGCCCACGCCTGACGGCTGCAGCGCATAAAATAATCGACCTCGGCAAAAGTAAAAAACCTGAATATTTCATGACAGCTTTCATCCGACCCGAGAACCGGCCGGATATCAATGACCGGTGTCCTGTCCAGGACTTCCAGGGGATGGACAAGAAGGACATTTTGATCCAGGCTGATAATTTTCACCTGATGCAGGCCCAATGGGTTGGGCCGATTAGGGGACCTGGTCGCAAAAACACCGTGCACCGGCCTGCCCGGATCATTTCTGGGCCTGCACTGCAGCTTGTCCCTTAGCGCCATGTGCAGCAAAGACACGACAATAACCTCCCGGCCCGGTTCCAGTTTCTCAAGGCCACTGGCAAAGGCCGGGTCAATATGGATTCTGGCCGGAGGGCAGGTTTGATCTCCCTGGTGAGGGCAGTCCTCAAGTTTCTTGAAGGATGACTCCACATAACCAATTGGCTGCAGGGTGAATTCTTTTTTTTTCATCAGATTTTGTTCCAACAGGTGCTTTCATGGCAATGAAAAACTTGACCGACCTTGTTCCAGGCTTGACCCTGGCCCAGGACATCCTCACCCCTAACGGAAGGCTTATCCTGCCCCGGGGAACTCTTCTCACTGACAGGCACATTGATTACCTTAAAAGGTGGGGGATTGCCAGGGTGAATATCACTGAAAAAAGGGGAATTCACATTGAACCGGGTGAAGTGCTGGGGATGCTTACAGAGGAAATAGAGGGATTTCTTGCTCCCATATTTGCCCGCAACGACCTTCAGCATCCGCTGGTTAGCGCGGTTTACAGGCTCGGGGTCGAACGTCTGCGCGGCAAGGCCATGGATGGCTGGAAGCCCCCCAGAAAGGGAGCAAGCCTTCCTGTGAGTGACCATCGGTTCAAAGATGAATTTTTTGCTGGAGATTACAGCCTCAAGGAGCTGATAAGACATGAAGTCCAGCTTTCATCCTTTCCCGATATTTACTTTAAAATCAGTCAAGCCATCAACAGCCCCCTGAGCAATGCCGATTACCTGGCCAGGGTAATCAGCAGCGATGTCAGTGTCTGCGCCAAGCTGCTGCGAATGGTTAACAGCCCCTTTTTTGGAATGCCCTCCAGGGTTGACTCTGTTTCCCGGGCCATCGCTCTGGTGGGTGCTGATGAATTGTCCACCCTGGCCATGGGCATCTCTGCCATCAGCGCTTTCAAAGACATCCCTGAAAATCTGGTGGATATGAAAGCCTTTTGGACACATTCTCTGGCAGTGGGAATTATATCCAGGCGTCTGGGGGAGGACATGCCGGAGGTTGCCAAGGAGAAAATATTTGTGGGAGGTTTGCTGCACGACATTGGCAAACTAATCATATTCAAAAAGCTCCCTGAGGCCTCTAAAGAAGTCATCATAAACTCACAGACAAACCTGCTCCCTGCCCATCAATCTGAACAGGAAATTCTGGGCTTTGATCATGCCCGTGCCGGATCACTTCTTGCCGGAGCCTGGAGCCTTCCTGACTTCCTCCGGGACCAGATAAAAGGTCACCACGACACGGGAAAAATGATCTCCAGGGAAGCAGCCATTATCCATCTTGCCGACTTTTTGGCCATTGGTCTTGTCTTTGCGGAAAAAGGATCAATAATCCTGCCTGCCCTCAACCCGTCTTCCTTGAAAATGGTCAAGCTTGGCCCTGAAAACCTCAAGGATGTTATGACAGACGTTGAGCAGGAATTTAAAGAAATATCCGCGATTTTTTTTGGATAAAAAAATGCCGCCCTGATGGATGATTATCCGGGCGGCAATATATTTCTGCTGGAGCTGAACCTGGCTTCAGTCATCATGACCCTTAAGCCCACGCCAGCGGTTATTTGAAACAGTCCGAGACTAGCGCGCGCTGAGGCGTCTTGTCCGTTTCTTGAGGGTATGGATTTTTTTGCGCAGGGTCTGGCGCAGGTTTTTTTCAGATTTTGGAAGATCAAGTTTCTGGGCCTGAAGCTCCTTGATTTTTTTCTTGAGATTGCTGATCTGGTCCTGGTAGGCCTTGTCTTGAGAACCCTCCTCATCAGTAATCCCCATGACTTCTTTAATTGAGGCCAATAGTGTTTCCTTGTCCATGCCGGATGCACCAGTAATCTGGGGAATTTTTTCAATGACCAGCTGCCTAAGTTCCTTGGCGGTCATCTTGTCCAAAGGCTTTTTCAGTTCAAGCTTGATCTCTTCGCTCATTTAATATTCCTCCTGTAATCATTTTGAGTCAATATATTTTATCCCAGGCGCTTCATCCCGGTTCCGCTTCATAAACTCCACGTACCTGGCATAGCATCGGGCAACAGCGGAGCCTTCTTCTGCCATTCCCATCAAACCTCCTATACGTTCAGGTCTTTTCAGGGATGTTTTCAAGTCTGGTTCATGCACAAGCTTTCTATCCAGCGGAATCCTTCCCTTTAGCAATTCAACACGTGTCTTGTCAAAAAAAGGAGAACCGCAAAAGGCATTTATCCTTCCAAGAATCTGGGTTGAAAGAAATGAAATCTCCTGGATAACCATGCTGTCCTCCGCGCCCAGGATAAGGGTGGCTTTGCTCCGACCCATTGGCTTGGCCAGGGCGGATATTTCCGGACCAACAATACGCTCCCAGTTCTTGCAGATGACATAAAACAGGTACCTGCTGCCGTCAGGATCAAAGCGGGAAAGCCACGAATCCAGCGACTGATTAATGGTCTGCATTCCTTTTTGTAAATCAGGGCCATATATTCTGACAAGCTGTTTTTTAAATGCAGGTATGCCGACTGTAGAACACAACTATAGAAATGTAGTCCTTGGGTATTGATAAATAGTTGAACAGATCCCCTGAATATATTTCAGATTGCCCATTTTGAAAGAAATGGCTATTATTTATTGTTTATTTGCCAGTATAAGCCGGGCCCCGCCAAAAGGAGAAAGAACCGTTTCCGGATGAAAACTAGATAATGGATACTGGCACTGATCAGGACCTGCTCAACCGCCATCAGCTTCCGGGATGGTTTTCCAACGGGGCTTGAGCCATGATTATTGCCAATTAGTATCTGTTTAGCTTTGCATGTCGCACGGGGACTGGCTCTTCCGGGACCCGCTTGTTTCAAAAATAAGACATTTTAAGCGCAAAATGATGCTCAAGTGGGTCCCGGAGTGCCTGTCCCCTGCATTCCTTAAAAGCGCTAAACAGATACGCCAATTAAATTTTTACAGAATGATCATATAGGGGGAACGATGCGCATAGGACAGTATGAATTTGATGAGTTTATTGAAGTTGTCAGAAATTTTCATGGGAGCCCGGCACCAGGGATCATCATCGGGGGAATCATGGTGGATATGGCCAGAGAAAAACTGCCTCCTGAGACCATATTTGACGCCATTGCCGAGACTCCCAAGTGCCTTCCTGACGCTGTCCAGCTGCTGACCCTGTGTACCATCGGCAATGGCTGGCTGAAGATAATCAACCTGGGACGCTACGCCCTAACCCTGTACGACAAGTACACCGGTCAAGGCGTTCGGGTTTTTATCGATTTAAAAAAACTGGAAAACTGGCCTGAAGTCCACGCCTGGCTTCTCAAGCTCAAGCCCAAAAAGGAGCAGAGCTTTGATCTGCTCATGTCCCAGATCAGACAAGCGGGTCAGGGTATGTTTACAGCTGAAACAGTTCAGGTTGACCTGAACAGGCTTTCCGGCAAAAAAATGGCCAGAATAGTCATCTGCCCCATCTGCAGGGAGCCCTTTCCCGGCGATGACGGCGCTGCCTGCCGGGGATGTCACGGAGAGAGCCCTTATGTTCAGCGGGCAGAGTCCCATGAAGCTCCAGTGCTGGAAAAAATTCCTCTGAAAAAGGCCGTGGGCAAAAAGGCGGTTCATGACATGACCGGAATTGACCCTGAAGCCGGTTTCAAGGGTCCGGTAATCAAAAGAGGCCAGGAAATCACTGTCGGGGACATGTGCAGACTGCAGCAGATTGGGCGGCAGAACATATATTCAGATCACAAGCCTGATGGGAAAAAATGGATTCATGAAGACGATGCCGCAGAAAGTTTTGCCCAGGCCATGGCAGGCCAGGGAGTAAGATTTGACCTGCCCCCTAGGGAAGGAAAGCTTGATCTCAAAGCCTCCAGGGACGGGCTGCTGCGCGTCAACCGGGAAAATCTGCTTGCTTTCAACCTTGTCCCCCAGGTCATGTGTGCCAGCCGGCAAAATCATGTCATGGTCAACAGGGACACTGTAATAGCCGGCACCAGGGCCATACCCTTATATATTTCCAGGGCTAATTATCAGAAAGCCATGCAGGTCCTTGAAGCAGGGCCTTTATTTGATGTTTTGACATTGCCCCAAAAAAAGGTCGGCCTGCTCATTACCGGAACAGAGGTTTACGAGGGAATCATCAAGGACCGCTTTGAACCTATCATCACTGACAAGGTCAACAAACTGGGCTCTCAAGTAGTCAAAACCATTATCTGCCCTGATGACCGCCATAAAATTAAGGAATCGGTTCATGCCCTGGTAGATTCAGGCGCTGAGATCATTGTCACCACAGCGGGGCTGTCTGTGGACCCCGACGATATTACAAGAAAAGGAATTGAAGACGCGGGCGCCACTGACATGCTTTACGGAGCCCCAGTGTTACCCGGGGCCATGACCATGCTTACAAGGCTGGACTCTGTGGCCGTAATCGGAGTTCCGGCCTGTGCCCTGTATTTCAAAACCACCAGCTTTGACCTGCTGCTGCCAAGACTTCTGGCAGGGATCAGGATCACCAGGCTCGACCTGGCCCAGTTTGCCGAAGGCGGACTCTGCCTGACCTGTAAATCATGTACCTACCCCAAGTGCCCCTTTGGCAAATAAGATCAGCTTTATTTTTTCTTGACCTTGGGACAGGGTCTCTGTTAGCTGATCTGGTCTTTTTAACATTTGAGAAGCACCCATGTTCTGTTCAATACCGGAGAGCTAATTGATTCAGTTTAAGCATGTTCACAAATGGTTCGGAAGTCTTTACGTCCTCAATGACATTAATCTGCAGATAGAAAAAGGCGAAGTCGTAGTAGTCTGCGGCCCTTCAGGATCCGGCAAAAGCACGCTTATCCGCTGTATCAATAAAATTGAACCTGTCCAGAAAGGAGAGATCATCGTCGACGGGGTCAACCTCATGGCCCCCAACATCAACCTCACCAGGCTCCGGGCGGAAATCGGCTTTGTCTTTCAGCAGTTCAATCTTTATCCCCACATGACCGTAATCCAGAATGTGACCCTGGCTCCCATGCTCGTCAGAAAAATGTCTTCAAAGGCGGCCCTGGAAAAAGCCATGGCCCTTCTGGAAAAGGTGAACATTCCGGACAAGGCCCACCATTATCCATCCCAGCTTTCCGGAGGTCAGCAGCAACGGGTGGCCATTGCCAGAGGCCTGGCCATGAATCCCAAAATCATGCTCTTTGATGAACCTACTTCCGCCCTTGACCCGGAAATGATCAATGAAGTTCTGGACGTCATGAAAAACCTGGCCCTGGAGGGCATGACCATGATCGTGGTCACCCACGAAATGGGATTCGCCCGGGAAGTGGCCGACAGGGTGATTTTCATGGATGAAGGCAAGCTTGTGGAAGAGAACACTCCGGCCCTGTTTTTCACCCAGCCCCAGACAGACCGGGCCAAAAGCTTCCTGAGCAAAATTCTCTCGCATTAGTTTCTGTTTTCTGGTTTTTACTGTTTTGAGTCGTGCTTGTTCCAACCATTTATTCAGGAGGTAGTAAAATGCGTATTTGGAAGTTTTTTCTCTTTTCCCTGGCCGCGGTCATGCTTTCATCCCAGTTGGCCCTGGCCGGACCCACATATGACCGGGTCATGGATTCAGGTGTAGTCCGGGTGGGCATGATGACCGACTCCATTCCCGGTGCTTTTTTTAATGAGCAAAATGAATGGGTCGGCTTTGACATCGACATAGCCGAAGAGGTGGCCAAACGCCTTGGGGTTGAGGTGGAAAGGGTTCAGGTGACCAACCGCACCAGGATAACCTTTATCCAGCAGGGTCGTATCGACATGTCCGTGGCTAATATGACCCACACCAGGGAAAGAGACCGGGTTATAGATTTCTCAATTACCTACTTTTTCGACGGCCAGAAAATTCTTGCACCGGTGGG
>PWNK01000078.1 GCA_003557865.1 Desulfonatronovibrio sp. | reverse complement strand
TGGACCCCGGCCTGCGCCGGGGTGACGACCGAGAGAACTCGCCAACGCGGCACTCCATTCCGTCACCCCGGCGCAGGCCGGGGTCCAGATAGCACGAAATACCGAGGAAGGGCTGCCCGGTCTTATTGAGAAGATACAGAACTTTTGAATGTCAAGCATGTATATGAACAGCAAAAAAAGAGTTGCAAAGAACAGCTGTTTTGCCATAAACAATACATACGGGCGGTTAACTCAGCGGTGAGAGTGCCATCTTCACACGGTGGAAGTCCGGAGTTCAAATCTCCGACCGCCCACCACCTCGGATACTTTCCAGAGCGTGTTTTTCCCGGGTTTGAAACATGCCTGCAGCAGAGTCTTTTTTCAATCCATTCAGCCCGGTACTCACAGTTCAGGACGTTTCGTCTGCGGCATCCCGGTAATATTTCATGCGTGGCAGCAAAGGATACAAATTCAGAAATGTCATGACAACATGCATTGGAGGGTCTGGTATGCCTGGTTATCCAATTATAATAATCACCCTTTTCTTAACCATTATTTTGCCTGGCTGTCAGGCGGCTGAAGAGCCCAGGGAAATCGTCAGACCGGTGAAAACCATGGTTGTCCCTGATATCTGCCATATCCGGACCATGATTTTCCCCGGGAAGATTTCACCGGCCCGAGAGGTAAACCTTTCATTCCGGGTTTCCAACAGGATTGAACAGTTTCAGGTCAAAAAAGGTCAGCTGGTAAAAAGCGGGGATATTATCGCGTCCCTGGATACCAGGGACTTTGAAATCGCCGTAAGAAACATCAGCGGCAGGCTGGATGAAGCCAGGGCAAACCTTATGGCCATGCGGGCCGGGGCCAGACCCGAGGATGTCAGTTCCCTGGAATCCAGGCTTGAGGCGGCCGGGACTTCCCTGGATGAAGCCGAGCTTCAGTACAGAAGATACTCTGAGCTGCACCGGGCGGGGTTGGTTGCCACAGCAGTACTGGACAATGCCAGAAGCAGCCGGGATGAAGCCAGAAGCAGCGTCCGTTCCCTGGAAATGGAACTGGAAAAGGCCCTCAAAGGTTCCAGGGAAGAGGATATTGAGGCTATGCGGGCCAGGATCAGTTCTCTTGAGGCGGGTCTTGATGAAGCCCGGGCGGCCCTGGATGATTCGGTCTTGAGAGCTCCCTTTGCAGGATACGTTGCGGAAAAGTTTGTGGACGACTATCAGAATATAACTGCCGGTCAGCCGGTAGCCAGATTCCAGGATTTTTCCAGGCTGGAAATAAGTGTTGGAATTCCAGAGCAGATGATGGTCAACAGGGAAAATATCAGAAGCATCCATGTCCGGCTGGAATTATTCCCTGAGCATTTCTTCCCTGCCAGGATAAAGGAAATCAGCACTGACGCTTCAGCCATGACCATGACTTACAAGCTTACAGTGATCATGGACAGGCCACATGACCTGCGAGTATACCCTTCCATGGCTGCTGATGTATATGTGGCTTTTGCTTCCGATACGCAAGCAGGTTTCATTGTTGTCCCGGAAACCGCCCTGGTATCAGGGGGTGAGCGCCACAACAGGATCTGGATGTATGATCCTGAGACGCAGTCGGTGTTCTCAAGGTCAGTTGTTCCCGGACGGGTGGCAAGTCAGGGAGTTGAAATTCTGGAAGGTCTTCATCCCGGCGAGGTGATGGTTTTCGCCGGTGCTGACTATCTGCTTGAAGGGCAGAGGGTCAGAGCGCTCAGTGTACCCTTGGGCCGGTGAGTAGTGAAAAGTTAAAGGGAAAAAAGTTCACCCGGTTAAACCACGCTCAAGCGTGAATGCCGGAGGCAGCGTTTAACTGGGTTAAAAGTAAAGATAAAGAAATCGTAACTATTCACCTTAACCCTGGACTGCCAGGGACTAAGTTTTCTTTTGCCTGCGAACTCCCTGTCGCGGTTCCGTAGGACAAACAATTTATTGATACCAGTTATACACTTAGGGGTTAAGCAATTTTGAAAAACGTTCGAAATTTTTGGAAGGGCATGTTTGTCCAACGGAACCGTCGACGGTCAAACATCGCAGGCATTGGCGAAATCTTAGCCCCTTGCAGTCCTTTAAGGCTGAGGTTAGCCAAGAAACATGGTAAATAGATACAAGAAATCAAGGAGTTAAATTCACCAAGACTCCGGACATTTTGAATCCTGGTATTTGTCTGTAAACAAAAATGTTGCCAGAGAACTTTTAACTGTCAAGTTATTCCGGAAAATCATCAATCCCCCGACCATTACCAGCCTCATGAATATCGCAGAATTTGCCATCAGAAAAAAATACTTCTTCTTATTTATTTCACTGGTCCTGGCAGTTTCCGGCCTGGTTTCCTATTTCAAAATGGGTAAGCTGGAAGATCCTGAATTCACTATTAAAATTGCGGTGGTGACCACTCCTTATCCTGGCGCCTCCCCGCTGCAGGTGGAAAAGGAGGTCACGGAGAAAATTGAAAAGGCGGTTCAGAAACTGGATCGCCTCAGTTATGTTCAAACCGAATCCAGGACCGGCATGTCCATAGCCTATGTTTATCTCAAGGAGGATACTCGGGCCCGGGACGTTCCTCAGGAATGGGATCATCTGCGCAGAAGAATAGATGATGTTCAGTCCCAGATCCCCGCTGGAGCCGGGCCGTCCAGGGTCAGGGACGACTTCGGCGAGGTTTACGGAGTACTCATAGCTGTCACCGCCCAGGGATATGAGTACCCGGATCTGAAATATTATGCCGATCTCATCCAGAGAGAGCTGCTTCTGGTGAACCAGGTTGCCCGGGCTGAAATCTGGGGGGAGCAGACTGAATGTGTTTATGTGGATATATCCCGGGCCAGGCTGGCGGAGATGGGAATACCCATGGCCAGAGTGGTTTCTCTGCTGGAGCAGCGAAGCATTGCTGTTGACCCGGGCAAGGCTGATCTAGGCCGGGAAAGGGTCAGGTTCTCCCTGACAGGCGAATACACCAGCGTCGAGGATATCGGCCGGACTGTTCTTGGGGCAGTGGATCCCGAAACAGGATTGGAACAGACCGTTCTGTTAAGAGATGTCGCCCGGGTTGAAAAGGGCCTTCTGGAACCCAGGT
>PWNK01000074.1 GCA_003557865.1 Desulfonatronovibrio sp. | reverse complement strand
TTTCAGCCATTTCCGCGATAAGGATAAGCATGAAGTAGATATGGTTCTGGAGTCCGGAGGTAAACTGGCAGGGATTGAGGTTAAGGCGGGCTCTACAGTTACGTCTTCCGATTTTAATGGTTTGCAAAAGCTCCAGAGAGCAACAGAGAAACGTTTCACAGCTGGAGTGGTGCTTTATGACGGAGATTCTGTGGTCCCTTTTGGAAAGGGCCTGTATGCCGTGCCCATATCCTGTCTCTGGGGTGATTCTGATTTCGTCCATTGATACTTCCTGCTTTGACTTTAAGCGAGTTTCACCCGGTTGAAGCGGGGGGCACAGTCTTTACGCTCTTTCGTGGTCACTGGATACTGTCCGGGATTCAAGGTTATTTTCCTTGTGATCCCCACCAAAAATGTTTAACTTGACCAAAATTTATTTCAATAAGTCTTTTTTACTGTTTCTTTTATAGGTTTTTTGTGCCTGTCCAGTCTGGTTTGATTCATGGCCATACTGTTTAAAGGCCGGAAAATGGAGTTATGAAAAAAGCCCTCCTGGATATACCTTAGAGTCCGGTTTAAGATTTTATCGAAATTACTGGAACTGCGAAATTTATATTCTATTGAACGTAGGAGACAGGGTTTGCTTTCAGAAGTCGAACAATCAAGATTAATTGTATCAAACACCGCTGATCCTAAGAGAAAATCACAGCTTGGCCAGTATTTCACTCCAGCTCGGATTGCCGGGTTTATGGCAGGGATGTTTGTTCCCAAGGAGTATAAACATTGCCGTTTACTTGACGCCGGCGCAGGGATCGGTTCTCTTTCTGCTGCTTTTCTGGACAGATGGGTATCCGGAGATTTTAAATTCAAGAGTGTCCATATTGATGCCTTTGAAATCGATCAATCACTTCACCCCTATTTAAGCCAGACTCTGGAAAAATATAAAAAGCACGAGGGGTTCAGCTATCATATCCGCGAGACTGATTTTATCCATGCCGCTGCGGGTCGTCTTTCAAACAGTCTTATCCGGGAAGAACTTTCACCTTATACTCATGTTATTTTAAATCCCCCTTACAAAAAAATTCGAAACAACTCGGCGCATCGCTCCATGCTGAGTCGGGCCGGAATTGAAACGGTGAACCTATATTCAGCCTTTGTTGCGTTGTCATTATCCCTGCTTAAGGCTCATGGCCAGCTTGTGGCGATAGTTCCGCGCAGCTTTTGCAATGGAGTATATTATCGTCCTTTTCGTAACCTGATCCTCAAACGCGCGGCTGTTAAACAGATTCACCTTTTCGAATCACGCAGAAAAGCTTTTAAGGATGATGATGTTTTGCAGGAAAACATCATCATCCGTTTGGTACGCGGAGTCAGACAGGGACCGCTCACAATTTCAACCTCAACCGATGATAGTTTTAATGACCTCTGTGCCTGTGAACATCCATTCGAGCGTATTGTTTTTCCGGATGATCCTGAAAAATTTATCCACATACCAATGTCATCGAAAGTGACAGTCCTTGAATCATATCCAGGGATCAACTGTTTCTCGGACAAACTTGATATCCAGATTTCCACCGGTCCGGTGGTCGACTTTCGGGTTAAGGAACACCTGCGGGACCTGCCAGGGGATAACTCTGTTCCCCTTCTCTATCCGGGTCATTTTAAAGGCAAAGGTTTTAAAGGTAATGATTTTGAGTGGCCCAAAAAGGACATGAAGAAGCCCAACTCCATTATCCGGAATACAAAAACAGCAAAATGGTTATTTCCAGGAGGTTTTTATTGCGTCGTGCGCAGGTTTTCATCCAAGGAGGAAAAAAGGCGGGTGATGGCCAGCGTGGTTGATCCTGAAAAAATAGCAAATGCTCGATTTCTGGGATTTGAAAATCACCTGAATGTATTTCATCAAAATAAACAAGGATTGTCCAAAGAGCTGGCCTTTGGTTTGTCTGTATATCTTAATACGACAGCGGTTGATGAATATTTCCGCAGATTCAACGGCCACACTCAGGTCAACGCCACTGACCTCAGACGAATGAAGTATCCAGATTTGGAGACCCTCATATCACTGGGTGAATGGGCGCTGAAGCAGGATGAACTTACACTGGACATGATTGACAGGAAGCTGGAGTTTGTGTGCTCATGAAGAATCAGAATGACCATATAACTGAAGCCAATAATGTTCTCATCGCATTGGGGATGCCCAGAGCGCAGCAGAATGAACGCTCCGCTCTTTGTTTGCTTGCCTTGCTGAATCTTACTCCCCGAAAAAAATGGGCAAAAGCGGAAAATCCTTTGATGGGCATTACACCCATTATGAACTGGATACGCAAACATTATCAGAAGGACTATGCTCCCAACACACGGGAGACCGTTCGTCGTCAAAGCATGCATCAATTTGTCGATGCAGGGATTGCCCTTTATAACCCTGACAAACCAGGCAGGCCGGTAAACAGCCCCAAGGCTGTATACCAGATTGAGCCATCTACCCTGAGCCTGCTTCGTAGTTTCGGCACTAAGTCATGGCATGGTAAACTGGCTGATTATCTGGCCGGACGTGAATCTTTATCCGCCCGCTATGCAAAGGCACGCAAGCAGAATCGAATCCCGGTAGAAATTGCGCCAGGCAAGAGTATTTCTTTAAGTCCTGGTGAACACAGCGAGCTTATCCGGGCGGTAATAGAAAGTTTTGCTCCGCGTTTCGCACCTGGCAGTTTACTGGTTTATGCAGGAGATACAGGAGACAAATGGGGCTATTTTGACGCCCCCCTTTTGGCTGCACTTGGTGTGAAAGTCGATACTCACGGCAAAATGCCGGATGTGGTTCTTTACTATACTGAGAAAAACTGGCTTCTCCTGGTAGAGTCTGTTACAAGTCACGGGCCGATGGATGGCAAGAGACATGCTGAATTGACGCAACTGTTTTCTGATGCAAAGGCCGGATTGGTTTATGTTACCGCTTTTCCATCCATGGGCGTCCTGAATCGTTACCTTTCAAACATCGCCTGGGAAACAGAGGTGTGGATTGCCGACGCCCCCTCGCACTTGATTCACTTTGACGGAGAAAGGTTTCTGGGGCCTTATTCATAGTCAAACCTACAGCGAATAGGAGGCGCTTCTG
>PWNK01000033.1 GCA_003557865.1 Desulfonatronovibrio sp. | reverse complement strand
TTAAGGTTTTCATAATCAGTTAGTAAATGTATAGAACAATCTGCATTGAGCAAGGAATCGTTTGAATCTTTGTTTTCCTGATCCCCATCCCAATAAGGCAGCATCTTGGCAAAAAATGATGCCACGTGCTGGATGGTGTCTATCCGGAACCATTGTCTGGTGTATTTGAAGCGGATTCCTCCCAGTGCAATGGAGGGATTCGGCGCTGAATACACAGCATCTCGGGTATTTACCAGGTGCATCAGGGACCAGGCAGCCAGACGGATGGCCGGCCAGAGCTCTTCTTGTCTATCCTGATCATTCATTTTAACCGCCAGTTCATAAGCTCCCAGAAGCCCTTCGCACCTGGCCCCGTCAGCGTAGGGATAATCACCGAAATCGTAGTAAAACGCCCCGGCATAGTCCGGATAAGGGGCGTCGGTAACCTTGTACATCTTTTCAACCATGGTCCCGGCGTCTCTGAATACAAAATCAGCGTATTTCTGGTCGCGCATCTCAGGAAAGTCCCACATTTCCCTGATACCCATCATCAGCCAGGAATCTGAGGGCAGGGAGGTATATTCTGAGGCTCGGGCTGCGGGGCGGACATCCAGGAGAAATTCCATGGCCTTGCGCAGTTTTTTCATGATCAGCTGCCTGTCTCCGTAGTCAGCCAGGTGCAGATATTTGGCCAGACCACAGACAGCTTCCCCAGGATAATAGAATGAAAAGTATTTGTGATTGTCCGCTTCAGTAACCGGCTTGTCCAGATAAATGGAATAATAGATGAACTCTCCGCTGGAGGTGATCTGGTTGACCAGATGCCAGGCCAGCCTGTCCGCCCAGACCCGGTACTGTTCATCACCGCTCAGCAGCTGATATTCCGCCAGAAGATACAGGGCGATTCCCGAACCTCCCAGCTTGGCCTTTTTTTCACTGTAGATATACGCTCCCTGTCGACCATGATAATCCTGAATTCTGGCTTCCTGGAGCAGGTAGTGGATGGCCCGGGTGATATTTTCCAGGGTCCTGCCCTGCTGGAAGTGTTTTTCATAAAACAGGCAGGTCAGGGCTCCGCCGCAGTGGCGCAATATATTGTAATACGGATTCTTCTGGGGATCTCTTTTGGGATGTTCATGGTCCCTCCGGGAATTAAGGGCCGTGTCATAGTAGTATAGAAACTTGCCGCTTTTTTCCTGGGTTTTTTGGATGTGCCCTATGGCCAGTTCCAGCGCGTGCTCGACTTTTTCCCGGCTCAAGCCGCCCACCCGGGGCAGGCCTCGGTAAAGCGGAATCCATGTGCCTTGTCCTGACAAAAAGCTTTGGGAGCGGACGCGCTGGAAAGAGGCCCCGCGCAGGTACTCTTCGCCGTAAACCCTGTGCAGGTAGTCTCTAAGCTGGCCCAGGCCCATTATTGAACGGACATAGGCGTCCCCGGGGGGAAAGAGGTGCATTTTTCTGTCAGGCCCGGTGAACAGCAGGCCGTCCACCCCGATTTCAAAATGACGCTCATGGCCGATTTTTCTGCGCAGCCTGTAAAAATCAACTGGAACAGGGCGTTCCAGGATAAAGTCCATCTGCAGCCTGAAGCTGCTTTTTCCCAGGTCCACCCGCCTGGGATGCAGAAGCAGGCGCTCAAAGACGAAGGAGAACTCTTTCCGGGAGGAGCTCCCCCCCCGGCTGATGAGGATCCTCTTATGTCCCGGTGCGTAGAGAATCAGAATTATCCGTTCATACTTCTGAGGAAAGCTTGTGCCCGCGAAAAGCCTGCTCAACTCCCCGGGGCTGGATGACTTGCCGGATATGAGCAGATTGAGGAAGTTGAGAAGCTCAATGTCTTCCCTGGAAGGGCTGTACCGGGGAAAATGATTTTCCGGTGAAGAGAAAGCGGTTTGACTTGTCATGATCAGGGGTTCTCATTATTTATCAGGGATTAAGCATCCGGAAGCATGTCCGGGCCAGGGATTTGAGTGTTTCCCGGCTTGGACCGGATTCTTCCCTGGTTTCCAGCAGCACTGCCCCGGACCGGTCTTTGAGCCTCTCCCTCCAGAACCGGTTCCTGGACCCTGGAACAGCCAGGATGACCCCGTTTTCCGGGCGTATAAAACCAAGCAGGTCAGCGCATTGCTCATCCTCATCAGGATTTCTGGGCAGGGCTATCCACAGTGCCGGGTCAACAATGCTCAGGCTGTGGAGGTCAAAGCCTGCCGGGTATATTCCCGTTTCCGCCCTGCCCGGGGTTCTGGCCAGGGCCGCTTGAGTTCGCTTTATTGAGTGAGTTCCAGTCATTCTCCGGTCATAAAATAATCGTTGCCTGTCAAGGTGGTTATTGGCCAGAACTTCGCAAAAAGCTAAGAAAAGTTCCGGCTCATTCATGCCGGAAAGGGCGACAACTTTCCCCTTAAATCTCTTTCTGCCAAGATCAGCCATCCTTTTCAGGCCCTGTTCCGGATGATCACAGACCAAAACAGGCTTCCAGCGTTCCAGATCCAGGGGAACCATTACTGAGGCCACTGCCCTGGCCCCAAGGTCAAAGGCCAGGGAAATGTCCTTTTCCACTTGAGGTAGAGACCTGGGGTCTTGAGGGTCCCCGGAAATAACTGCCAGGTCCCCCTTTTGTACCTCTCCGGGGTCCAGGGCCAGGCCCTGGCATCCCCAGCCTGCTTCAGGACCGTTGACCCATGAGCCGTTGAAAATCCGGGAAAGCTCCGGCGCTTCCCAGAGGAATTCTTCCCGGCTGTCTGTTAAAGGCTCTAATGAATTCTCAAGGAGCCGACTTGCAAAGCCAGGACTTCTGGTCAGCAGAACCAGGGCGTCTTCCGGGCTGAGACGAGGTTCTAAATATTTCCATGCCTGGTCAATGCTCTCCATTAAGATCATCCGGGAGGGCTTCACTCCCTGAGACTCAAGCCGGGTTTGAACGGACTTTCTTTCCAGTCCGGCGCAGCACCAGAACACGCGCGCGGGTTCCAGGGACTCAGCGCACTGCCTGAGAGGAAAATCATCCTGAGCGTCAACTATCCCCCAGACGCTGCCGTCATTGGCCGGCTTGATGAATTGCAGCAGCCGGGCCATGGACCAGGAACTGCGGCAGTCGCATACCGCCTGTGCGGGCCTGCCCGGAGGATTTATCAGCAGGG
>PWNK01000125.1 GCA_003557865.1 Desulfonatronovibrio sp. | reverse complement strand
GCCGGTGCTTTTGACAATGGAGGCAATTAAATCTACAAGCCAATCCGAAATTGAGGTTCTGGTGGACAATGAAGCCAGCAGGGAAAATGTGTCCCGGGCAGCGCAGTCCCAGGGATGGAGCGTGACCCAGTCAGATGAAGTGGGCGAGGATTTCAGGATATTGATTAAAAAGTAATGAGATTTTTAAAGAACATATTCTCCAAAGATTCAAAAGATGCCGGGGGGGTATCTGAAAGGGGGATCATCGTCTTTCACCATACCAGCGAAGTAATCAAGGCTGAATCACTTCTCAGGGAGGCAGGTCTGGACGTAAAGGTCAAGGGCCCGCCTCCTGAGATTCAAACGGGCTGCGATATGGTCATTGAGTTCCCCATATTATACCAGCTCCAGGTCACAGAGACCCTGAAAAAAAACAGGATCGAACCGATTCAGGTGGTTGCCGTACAGGACCACCTCCTGGAACCGGTTTCCCTTTATAACGTCAAGGAACTGGGTGATTACCTGATGGTCAGGGCTGCAAATATGAAAATTACGGTTGAGAAAAGCTCTCTTGTCATCGTCAATGTTTCTGGAGGAGGCTGCCCTGACGTTCCTTTTCTGGCCGAAGAGCTGGTGGGCCGAAAGCTTTTTGAAGCTCCTGAACCGGCCAGCCAGGGACAGACCCTCTGCGGTTTCTCCCTGCACCTGGCCTACGAGGAGATGAAACGCAGATGTCGTGGCTGATAGTTGGAACCGTTCCTGATGATGGTTTTCCTCTGGTTCACGGACCAGTCAGTGTTGAAAACGGGCATTTGAGTATCGGGAAGCGCCAGGTAAAAATCGCCAGGGGAACCCCGGCCCTGGCAGCTACAGCCTGTTTGGCTGCTTCAGAGTTAAATTCTGGTGCTCCGTATGCCCTTCTGGTAGGCGACACAGGAAAGGGTCAGGGCAGCAGAAAGCTGTATGCCCATTTTGTAGAGGATGTTGCTGAACTGCAGTATGGTGGCTTTACCTTCCATTATCTTCAGCCGGATGTTTACTGGCATAACCAGGTATTGTGGGCCATCCAGGAGAAACTGGACAGGCCATGTCTGGTTGCTGACGCCGGTTTTATGTATGTGGCTAAAATGAGTGGTTTTGCCGCTGATTATGATCTTTTTACTCCGGACGTGGGAGAGATGAGTTTCCTGGCTGATGAAGTGGCTCCTCATCCTTTCTATACCAGGGGGTTCCTCCTGGAGGATGAATCCAGGGTGGAGGAATATATTTCAAGGGCTTATTCAGAAAAGAACGCTGCCCGCCACCTCATGGTCAAAGGGGCCAAAGATTATATTGTCCGGGATGATCAGGTTCTGTCCACAGTTTCCAGTCCCCGGGTGGAGGCCATGGAGGCCATCGGAGGAACCGGAGACAGCCTGACCGGTATTATCTCCGCTTATCTCATGTCTGGAAAAGAAATACCCCTGGCCTGCCACCTGGGGGCCCTGGCCAACAGATACCTAGGCCTGCTGGCCAACCCGACACCGGCTTACAGCGTGGCCGACCTTCTTCCCTACCTGGGTCAAGCCATGAAGGAAGCGCAGCAGAAATTTACCGCCCATCAGAATCCTGAATAAGGATCAGATTTGTACCTGCCTGTTTTTTTTTCTGATATTTATCTCAAAGCATGTCTCATTTTTGGGGATAATCTTCAGACAGTGCCAAGTGCCTTGGCCCCCCCTTCAGAAAGATTATCTGCCGTTTTCATGGACGCGACAGATCTGTATTGGAAAAAATTATTCCTTGTCTCCCGGGGTTTCCTGTGTTATCTTTTAAATAATAAGCCTTAGTTTCATGATCGTAATGGACTAAGAGCACAGGTAATTATATCAGGAGGTAATTTGCGATGAAGGGTTTGGTGATATTGTTTTTGATGAGCATGCTTCTTCTGGCCGGCTGTGCAGGCCAGCAGCATACAGTGGGCGGAGCGGCCCTGGGAGGCATAGCCGGGGGTGTAATCGGATCACAGATAGGCAAAGGCAGCGGAAAGACTGCAGCCATAATCGGAGGAACCCTGGCCGGAGCAGCCCTTGGTGGATATGTGGGCAGTTATCTGGACCGAATGGACAGGATGGACAGGCAGAACTTGAATCAGACCCTGGAAACCAAGCCTACCGGAACTACAACTCAATGGAGGAATCCGGATACGGAAACCACCTATGCGGTTACTCCCACTAAAACCTACAAGCGGGAAGACACTCAGAGATATTGCCGGGAATATACCACAGAGGTGATGATTGGCGGAGAGGTGGAAAAAGCATACGGTACAGCATGTCGAAGAGATGATGGGGCATGGGAAATTATAAAGTGATTTCCATCAAAAAATAATTCAAAGGCCGGACTAACCCGGCCTTTGAATTGCCTTGAATATATCGAGGAAGGGGGTAAAAAGTCTCCCGCTTACAGCAATTATTCCTGCCATAACTTTTCATGGCGGTGTTTTTGTCGGCCACAACAATCTTAAGTACAGCTTGCCAGGCTGTTAATTCTTACCGGATCTTGCCGGGTTCCTGTTTCTTTTTACTCTTGGGGGGCGGGTTTTATGCGGTTTTAGTTTTAAGTGGATTTTGCCTTGGCCATGGGGCAATTGTTCTTCAACGCCTGTCTCTTTGACTGTAATTCTTCTGCCGCGAATCTGATTCCCGTCCATAACCTGGATAATGTTGGCCGCGTATTCCCGGGGAACTTCGAAAGAGCTTGAGTGCCTACCCACTTCCACCTTGCCGACGAGTCTTCCCGGAAGCCCGGTTTCTCCGGCAATGGCCCCGACTATGTCCTTGATTGCTATGTCATCTCTGTGCCCGGTGTTTATGGTCATTTTGACCATGTCCGGCTGGTTTCCGGAATAATCATAATTCTCCATGGCTGGATTCTCCGGCATTTGTTCGCCCGGACCCATGAGCATTTTCAGAAGGGCGGCAGCCAGTTCCAGCGAGGAAGATTCTTTTTCTTTACTGATAAACTCCTCAACCAGACGCAGGTGTTTTTCAAGACCGCCCGCGGTAATGGTTGCTTTTACCAGCCTTAAAAATTTATCCGATCTGGCCTGCTCCACATCTACCATACTGGGCACTCTCTGCTGAGATATTCTGGACTTGGTAAAGCGTTGAATGTCGCGCAATTTGTACATTTCCCTGCCGGAGACAAAGGTAAAGGCCCGACCCGTCCTTCCGGCCCGTCCTGTTCTTCCGATGCGGTGCACATAGTACTCCAGATCATTGGGAATGTCATAGTTAAAGACAGCCTCTATCTCATCCACATCAATTCCCCTGGCTGCCACATCAGTAGCCACCAGGATTTCGGTGTTTCCGGATCTGAAACCGGCCATGACCCGGTCTCTCTGGCTTTGGTTCATGTCCCCGTGCAGACCATCGGCCAGATATCCCCTGGCCTGGAGATGCCTGACTATCTGGTCAACACCGCGCTTTGTATTGGAAAAGACTATAGACAGCTTGGGGTTGTAGAAATCAATTATCCTGCATAGAGCATCCAGACGATTACCCCGGTGTACCTCGAAAAAAATCTGCTCTGTACCGGAAACAGTAAGGGCTTTCCTGGATATTCTGGCAATCATTGGATCTCTGAGGAATCTTTGAGCAAGGCGAGTGATGGCCGGAGCCATGGTTGCCGAGAAAAAAATGGTTTGTCTTTGGACAGGGGTGGATTCCAGGATTCGTTCAATATCCTGTCTAAAGCCCATGTCCAGCATTTCGTCAGCCTCATCCAGGACAGCCACCTTCAACTGGTCCAGTTTAAGGGTTTTTCTGGCCAGGTGATCCATTACCCGACCGGGAGTACCAATAACCATATGCACTCCCTGTCGCAGCGCTTTGAGCTGACGTTCAATAGGCTGTCCTCCATAAACCGGGAGAACGCTGAGTCCTTGGTGAAATCTCCCCAGGTTGTTAATTTCTTCAGCAACCTGGATGGCCAGCTCCCTGGTGGGACACAGGACAATAGCTTGAACAGTTCTATTTTTAAGGTCGATCTTTTCCAAAAGGGGAATGCCGAAGGAAGCTGTTTTTCCCGTTCCGGTCTGAGCTTGGCCGATAAGGTCCCGTCCTTCAAGAATGGCTGGGATAGAAACAGCCTGGATGGGGGTTGTTTCTTCGAACCCAATTTCTTCAATCCCCTTGATGGTTTCCGGGCAAAGGTTCAATTCGCTGAATGATAATCTGTTCATTGTGTTTGCTTTTTAGTGTATGAAGCGACTGCTGATCTGTTCCGGGCGGAATCCGTCAGGAAGGGTAGAGGATATAGCAGTCAGTCTCGGAGTTTATGGAATATGTAAGTGAATAATTAAAGAGACTGGTCAGCTTGCAGGGCCTGGGATATGTATTTCCTAAGATCATCAGGGCCGAGGCCGGGCAGGGAGATGGCTTCTTTGGGACAGGTGGCCTGGCATACCCCGCATCCATGACAGGTGGACGGTTCTACCCAGACGATTTTTTTCCCTGGTCTCTGACGACTGTTGATTATCTTAAGGGCTTGCACAGGACAAACATCAACGCAAATGGCGCACCCATCACACCGCTCCCGGTTGACATGAATGACAATTGGCAGTTCCGGGAAGCTTTGGTCATTGACAAAATTCATATTTTATTTTCCTTAGGGTTATGGTTGTTTTGCAACAGGTAATACCATAAATATTGCTTGGCAAGGGTTTCTCCCAGAACAAATTCAAAACTGACAAGGATGCGGAAAGGTTATGAACAAAAAAGAAGGCGAAAAGGTCTTAATGGAGCTTTTTAACGGTTCGGGATGGAAGGAGAAGTACCTAGGCCAGATCCCGCCTGATCCCAATGGTGTCATTTACAGATGGAGTGCCGCAGAGGCTGATTATGCGATGCCTTTTTTTTCCAAAACCGGACAGAGCATCTTGACTGAAGAAACATGTGTAGCCAAGAGAAGCCTTTACCTCGGAAGAGATCCGGACGATACACTTTATCTTTATATTTATGAGAAGGAAAAGGACAGCTACAGGCAGGGCATCCCTGAAATGGCCAAGGAGTTCGCCTGTATGATGAAGGTGGACAATTTGGTCAAGAACAAGTCTTAAAGATAAGTCCTGGCCCCCATAAATCTTGATCTGAAGTAGGGATTGGAAAGCTGCTCTACTGTTACGCTGCGTCCCGGAGCCGGAGCATGGATGAATCTTCCGTTGCCGATATATATCCCCACGTGGGACACCTGCCTGGGATTTCTTGTGGCGAAGAAGACCAAGTCTCCATTTTGGATGGCATTCCTGGGGATGGGTCGTCCAGCCTGAAACTGGCTGCTGGAAACTCTGGGCAGATTCAGGCCGTTCTGCCTGTAGACCACCATTGTCAGTCCTGAACAGTCAAATCCCGACTTTTCTGAGGTCCCGCCCCACCGATATGGTATGCCGATAAATCCGTGGGCGGTTCTTACTATTTCAGCCCGGACATGATCTTTACCCAGTCTGGGTATGCGGGCTGCTGCATAGCTCTCCGGGATAACAACGAAAAACGCGGCTATGGCACCCTGACCCTGGAGGCGGTGGGCGTGCTGCCTGGCACTTTGGTACGTCGGGTAGTTGCCGAAGCGGACTTTGTACAGTCCGTCCTGATCCCTGAAGTAATAAGCTTCCAGACCCATGTTTTCCAGGCTGTTCATCAGTCTGACCGCATTGCCGAGTACGGAAAATGCCCCGACCTGGATGCTGTAGTCCATTGTGGACAGCTGAGTTTCCGGCATTGGCCGGGTCACATGTGGCTCTGGTCCAGGTCTGGATGAGCACCCGGAGATCGTTGCTGCCGCCAGGATAATGGCCAGTGCTGTTCTTATGAGAGAGTGCCAGTGCATAATTGTTGGGGGAGGCTGATCAAAACCAGTTCAAGCTTATCTTTAATTATATCCATCTCTGCCGTTTTTCACAAGTATTTTGGCCAGGCTCAAATTATAATCATTGACTTGGGCATTGCATTGAGCTTATGATTTACAGGTAAAAGAATCGAATGTGCCTGATACCCAGTTTGTCCCGGAGCCGTTCTGATGCGAGTTATATCTTTTGCCAATTATAAGGGAGGTGTTGGCAAGACCACAAGCGTTGTCAACACCGCAAGAGCCCTGGCGGATGAAGGTTACAAAGTACTTGTGGTTGATCTTGATCCTCAGGGGAATTCCACGCTGACCCTGAGCAGGAAAAACCCTTTTGAGCATGAAAATACTGTGGGACGACTCCTGACAGAAAAGGACCTGAGCACAGCTCAATGCCTGGTGCCGACGCCGGCCGGGGTGGACCTTTTGCCCACCAACCTCAACTCCTATCCACTGGTTTCCACTCTTCCACCCAATTCCGCCAAGAGGATTTACGGTCTCAAGAATAAATTGCAGGATCTGACAGGCAAGTATGATCTGGTTATGGTTGACTGTCCCCCTCAGATTGAGGGCGCCCTGATTACCAATGCAATCGCCGCTTCAGATTATTATGTGCTGCCCATTGAGGGCGAGTCGGTCTACGCCCTTCAGGGCGTGGATCATCTGATTCAGACCATTGACCTTATCAGGGATGATACAGGCTCAGACATCAGGCTTCTGGGAGCTCTGGTAACCATGGTTGATACCCGGACCAGCGCCGGACGGGTGGTCAAAGAAGCCATTGACAGGTATTTTAAAGATATGGTTTTTGATACCGTAATCAGAAGAAACACCACCATCAATAAAGCCAATCTCAAAAGCATGTGTGTCTGTGATTTTGACCCGAAATCCATGGGATGCCAGGATTACCGCTCTTTTGCCACAGAGATTGCGGCCAGGATTAATTCTTTCAGAGTTAAAAGTTAAAGGTAACAGGTTAAAAGCAAGCAAGAATCAAAGAGCATAAGTCAGTTGCAAATGCGGACACTTATCACTTTGAATATGGCTATAAAAAAGACCATGAGATAACTTTTGACTGTCGTGATCAATAAGACAGTTAATAAAGCATGAAGGATCAGATATGCCCAAGCAGACTAACAGAGCACCAGACACAAAACAGGGAATTGACGCCTTGCAGAGCCTGCTTAATGATCAGGCAGAAGCCAGATTGCGCAAGGAGATTGATATTTCCAGAAGCCAGGCTGACCCTGAGTCAAAAAAGGCCATGTCTCAGTCCGGAGGGGATAAGTCCAGGTCTTCGGGCAGGGCTGTCACCGGAGCCCATGACCATAATCAGGGCTTCAGAAAACAGCCCTCCATGAGAGAGACCAAGGCCCAGCTCATTGGGCGCATGGAGATACTTTTGCAGGAAATGGACAAGACTGAAGCCAGGCTTGAACAAAAAATCCTGGAAAACGAAAGGATTGAAAAAGACGCCCAATTGGTCCTTTCTGATCTGCAGCAGGCCTTGAATGAAAAAAAAGCTCTTGAACAGGAGTTGAAAAACAGGGATGAAGCAGGTTCCGAATCCCTTTTCAGTCACAAGGAGCTTGAGAAAAAAAATCAGGAAATTGAAATCCAGAAACAGTCCCTTGGCCTTGAACTGGAGAAAAAGGAGAGGCATGTTGCTGAACTGGAAAAAGAAATTCAGGATCTTGAGTCCAGAGTTGCGGACACGGATACCAGGGTCAAGGAGCTTTCATCCTTGGAAGATGATTTAAGATCAGAGCTTGAGGACAGAGACAGCCGGATTTACGCCATGCAGCAGGAAATTCAGAGTCTGCAGGAAGAAAATAGTAGCTTGAAAAAGGAAATGGGAGCCCGAAAAAAGGAAGCTCAAGAACGGCAGGATAGTACCGGTGCAGAAGAGTGGAAGAAAAAAGCCGATGAACTCTGGGACGGTGTTGGTTACACCGCCCCGCAGAAAGCGATCCAGTATTTAAGCGCCGCCCTGGAGCTGAAGCCTGACTGGGCAGAGGCCTTAAATGACAGGGGGCTGGCCAGTCTTGATGATTACCAGATGGACAGGGCTCTGGATGACTTTACCGCGGCCATTGCCCTTAAGGGCGATTTTGCCGAGGCCTTTCACAACAGAGGAGTGGCTCTGCTCAAGACGGGTAAAAAGTTTGCAGCCAGGAAGGATTTTCAGGTTGCTGCCAGGTACGGCTTGTGGCTTGGCTTAAACGCTTTGGCTGGGCCGGCAAAAGGCCCGGGTTTTTTTGAACGGATTAAGAACCTTCTGGGAATAGGGAGGAAAGGTTAAATGATAATTAAAATAGTCTATTATTCAATGTACGGTCACGTCCATGCCATGGCCCAGGCCGTGGCCAGGGGGGCATCGGAAATTGAGGGTGCCAGGGTTGATATGCGTATGGTACCAGAAACCCTGCCCAGTGATGTCCTGGAAAAAATGGGGGCCCTGCAGGCCAGGGATGCAATGAAAGAGATGCAGATATGCACCGTGGATGAACTGGCCGAGGCATCGGCCATAATATTCGGAACACCAACCAGGTTCGGCAATATGTGCGGACAGATGCGCCAGTTCCTTGACAGTACTGGAAAGCTGTGGGCTTCGGGGGCCCTGATTGGCAAGGTTGGAAGCGTTTTTACCAGTACAGCCACCCAGCATGGAGGACAGGAATCAACCATCCTCAGCTTTCATATCACCCTTCTCCATCACGGGATGGTGATAGCAGGGCTGCCCTATTCATTTCAGGGTCAGATGCGAATAGACGAGATTACCGGAGGTTCTCCTTATGGAGCGTCAACCATTGCCGGGGGGGAAGGGCAGCGCATGCCCAGTGAAAATGAACTTGAGGCTGCCCGGTTCCAGGGAAGGCATGTGGCGGAAATAGCTTCCAGGCTGGGATAAACTACCTGCACAGGATTTCAGGGCTTAGGCCTTGCTGTGATTCCAAGCGTGTATTGTTTTTTTCCTTGCATTATAATCAGCAGGTTCAAGGTTCTGTAAATATCAGGGGCTGCGGTTCAGGCCGTGGCCCCTTTTTTTGGGATCATTGCGGGATTCATCTCATGATCCTCAATTATCTGGTGAAAAGGTCCGGGCCTGGCCTTGATTTTTGGCCTGGGAGCCTAAATTATTCAACCTGATTCTGGTACCTGTGTTTTGTTTATGAGGCATAGCAGACAGGCCTGAAAACAAAGGACATGGTGAATAGAGACAGGGTTTGTCAGGACCGGATATCAGCCCAGTCTTTTATTCGCTCAGGGCATCCAGAAGATTGATGGTCAGGTTGAGAAAATCAGCTTCAGTGATTATTCCCACCAGCCTGCCTTTGTATATTACGGGAAGACATCCGTACTTGTGCTCCAAAAGCAGGGCGGCTGCGTCTTTGAGGGAGTCTTCCGGGGATACTGTTTTGACTCTGGTGTTCATTATCTCCATAACCGGGATGCCCTGATCTATTTCTTCCTGGGTCTGGCTGTCCAGGTCGGCCAGTATGGAAACAGTGGCCCCCAGAATGTCTCTGTGGGTCAACAGTCCGATAAAGACCATGTTTTCATCCACTATGGGAATATGCCTGATTCTGGCCAGATTCATTACGGATCTGGCCAGGGCAAGGTTGTCTGTTTCCTTGAGGGTAAATATGTCTTTGGTCATGATGTCTTTGACTTTTAGCATGCTCAGTCACCTTTTTTGAGGTTAAACTAGTTTCAGATTACACCGTGAAAAGTGAACAGTCAACAAAAGGGTCTGTTTTTCCCTGAAAAATGGGAGTATTGATTGGCATACAGGCAAAAATAATCAATGGACAGCCCGGGGAAAAGTTTTTATGTGTTTTAGGCCGTTTTTCAGATGGTTGTGATGATCAATGCTTGCCAGAATCTGGAGCAAATCAAGGGGAGCTTCAAGTTAGTGATTGATCCCAGACGAATCAGGGAAAAGATGGTTATGCACCAGATTGAGTCCAGGGGCATAACCGACAATGACCTGCTCAGGGCCATGCGCACAGTGCCCAGGCATCTTTTTGTGGATGAAGCCCTGCAGTCCCAGGCCTATGAGGACCACCCCCTGCCCATCGGTCACGGACAGACTATTTCCCAGCCGTATATTGTGGCTCTGATGACCAGCATCCTGGAGGTCAGGCCTGGAATGAAGGTCCTTGAGATTGGCACAGGATCTGGATATCAGGGTGCTGTCCTGGCCGAAATGGGAGCTGACGTATACACAGTGGAGAGGATCAAGCCATTATATCAGAAGGCCAGGAGACTGTTTTCAGAGATGAAATATCACTATATCAAGACAAAGCTTGATGACGGCACCATGGGTTGGCCAGAGAATGCCCCGTTCGAAAGGATTCTGGTTACGGCCGGAGGTCCGGACGTCCCTGAACCGCTTATGGAACAGCTGACTGACCCTGGTATCCTGGTTATTCCTGTAGGCGAAACCAGGAGGAGCCAGGTTTTGCTCAAGGTTACCCTGGAACAGGGAAATATAAATAAGGAGAGAATGGGCAGCGTGGCTTTCGTGGATCTGGTGGGAAAATTCGGCTGGTAAATTCAGGGATAAACAATTGAGATTTTTTCAGAGATGGATGGGTGCTCTTTGGGATCTGGCCGCCAGAAAAGGAGCGGAGAAGGTTCTGATGCTGGTGGCTTTTACTGAATCAATTTTTTTTCCCATCCCTCAGGATCTGTTGCTCATTCCCATGGGCCTTTCCAGGCCGAAAAAGGTTTTCAGGCTGGCCAGCCTGTGTCTGATGGCCTCTGTTCTGGGGGGGGTTGCTGGTTATTTCATCGGCCTTTTTTTCATGGAAGTCATTGGCATGGCCATCATCAATTTTTATGGCCTGACAGATAAGTACCTGATCATCCAGCAATGGTATGACAGGTATGACGCGTGGGCGGTTGCCGTGGCGGGCTTGAGCCCAGTCCCGTACAAGGTCTGTACCCTTACGGCCGGGGCCTTTAAGATAAATTTTGTGGTTTTTGTTGTTGCTTCGGTTTTAAGTCGCGGTCTAAGGTTTTACCTTATAGCCGCACTTATTTACTGGCAGGGAGAAAGGGCCAGGAACTTACTTGAAAAGAGATTCGATCTCATTGTCAGCATCACCCTGGTTCTGGTGATACTTGGATTTGTTTTGATTAAGTTTTTATGATTATTTTTTGAACTCCAAAGCATCAGCCGCTTTGATCGCCAGATTCCTTTATCTTTGCTTTTTACCTTACACCTTTAACTTATATCTCTAAAGGTATTAAAATGTCCGAGAAAAATGATTCCTGTAAAACATGTCCCTCTCAGACCGGGGGCAAAAAAAAGAGCCCGGTCATGTCCATCCAGGATGAGATGATTAATTCGACCCTGGGCAGGATAAAATACAAAATTTTCGTCATGAGCGGCAAGGGAGGGGTGGGCAAGAGCTCAATTGCGGTCAACCTTGCCGCGGCCCTGGCCGCCGGAGGTAAAAGGGTCGGCCTGCTTGATGTTGACATTCACGGTCCTTCTGTTCCTCATCTAATGGGACTTAAAGGCTTGCTGGACGTAGACAGAAAGAAAATTGTCAAGCCCAAGAAGTACAACGATAATCTCTATGTGGTTTCCATGGAGTCTTTACTCCAGGACCCGGACCAGGCCGTGTTGTGGAAGGGACCCATGAAAACATCGGCCATTCGGCAGTTTGTTTCCGATGTCGACTGGGGAGAGTTGGACTACCTGATTATCGACTCTCCCCCGGGAACCGGAGATGAACCCATGACGGTTCTTAAGACCATACCTGAGGCTCTGTGCGTGGTGGTGACCACTCCTCAGGAAATTTCCCTGGCTGACGTTCGCAAGGCCATTAATTTTCTACAGTACGCCAAGGCCAATATTCTGGGAATTGTTGAAAACATGAGTGGATTGATATGCCCCCATTGCCAGGGTGAAGTCTCTCTGTTCAAAAAGGGCGGTGGTCGAGAACTGGCGGAAAAATACGGTTTGACTTTTCTGGGGGCCATTCCCCTTGACCCGGCCAGCGTTGTGGCCGGGGACCTGGGAAAGCCGGTGGTGCTTATTGATGATCCTTCCCCGGCCAAGGAGGCCCTTATCAAGCTGGCTAAAACCGTTGAGGAGGCGGCCATGAACAGTCTGGAAGCAGTGGCCTCTGTGCATAAGTAAAACTTCCAGCTTTTCGGAGAGGGTGATTAAAGCCCTGCACGCCCCGGGTATTTCTAAAGCCATGGGTCTGGCTGCTCAGGGCATACAGCTGGAGGGTTTTTTGGGACAGTAGTTAATGAACTAGCCTGAATAGACTTCCGGATACAGTATACGGCCTTTCTAATGGTATTCCGGAAAGAATCATTATTTTTTTGCCATACGGTAAAAAAGTTCTTGCGTTTTACAAGACAAGCATATATATATCCTAATTCTTTTGGCTGGCGTAGCTCAATTGGTAGAGCAGCTGACTTGTAATCAGCAGGTTGCGGGTTCAAGTCCCATCGCCAGCTCCACGGAGGGGTTCCCGAGTGGCCAAAGGGAACAGACTGTAAATC
>PWNK01000086.1 GCA_003557865.1 Desulfonatronovibrio sp. | reverse complement strand
GCATGAAGCTCAGGGAGGATTCTTACCAGCAGGAAAACTATCGGCCCTGGTTTGAGATGATGCACAGTGAAACCAGTCTTTCTCCTGAAGAAATGCTCATCGGCAAGGAACTGTTAACAGTCCTGCAGCAAACCTGCGAGAGCATTGAGCGTGAGGTTTCCAGGATCAGATTTATCCTTTTCCACTGCAGGAGACTGTTTGTCATCTTCCTTCCCGCTCATGAGGACAATCCGCACCTGGCCAGATTTTTCTTCGCCCGGGAAAATCTGGTCAGGGATGTTTTCAAGTCTTCCTATGATGAGCTCATTCAGGGCATTTATACGCATGATCCAGCCAAGCTTTATCGTCTGGCCGCCCTGAGTCTGGAACAGGGCGGGTGGCTGAAGGAGGCGGAGTTGGCCCGCCAAAGAGTTGAGCTTGACTTTTAAAAAAAATGTCTTTAAGTTTGATGTATTAAAATATGACCACATTTTTTTAAACTTATCAAGGGAGGAAGGAATGAAACGTTTTATTATGTTTTCGGTGCTATTGCTGGCCGTGCTCAGCTTTGGCTGCGCCAAAAAACCGGTTACTGCTGAGCCTGAGCCGCCAAAGCCGGAGGTTGCGGTTGAGCAGCCTGCCCCCATAATTACCCCGACCCCTGCACCTCAGCCCACAGCTCCGCCTCAGCCTACCGCCAGAGATATTTATGAGCGTAACTACGCTCAGCTGCCCACGTCACATACCGTGGTCAAGGGAGAGTGCCTGTGGTGGATTGCGGAGTATCAGCAGATCTATAATGATCCGTTTATGTGGCCTTTGATTTTCAAGGCTAATCGTGATCAGATCAACAACCCGGATCTGATTTTTCCCAATCAGGTTTTCCAGATCCCCAGAGCATACCAGCTTGACCAGCTCAAGGAAAGCCGAAGAATGGCCGGAGCCCCGCGTCCATACCTTCCGCCCCATGCAGCCAACCTTCCTGCTGACATCAGAGCTGAACTGGGCTGGGGTTTTTAACTGATATCCTTATAGATAGATGTTCTTCAAGGCCCCGGTCCTCAGACCGGGGCTTTTTTTTGACAGTCATCTTTTTTATTTCCTTGCTCCTGATTCCGGCCTGTATTATAAAAAACCCCCGTATCATATTCCGATAAGGAGGACCTATGTTTGATTCACTGTTTCATAAAAACCCTGCCAGGCAGAAATATGATTTCCAGGATGTTCAAAAGCCCGAGCTGCTGAGGGAGCTTTATCCTTATAACAACATCTGCAGGGTGGCTTTTGACGATTCCTTTATAATGCCCAGACCTCCGGAGAAAATATTCATTACGGACACAACTTTTCGGGACGGACAGCAGGCAAGGCCTCCTTTTACAGCCCGGCAGATATCTGATATATTTGAACTTCTGCATAAGCTGGGGGGGCATTCAGGCCTTATCCGTCAGAGTGAATTTTTTCTGTATTCGGACAAGGATCAGAGGGCTGTTCAGGCGTGTCTTGAAAAGGGATTCAAGTACCCGGAGATCACCGGGTGGATCAGGGCCAACAAGGAAGACCTGAAGCTGGTTAAAGAAATGGGACTCAAGGAAACCGGGATGCTGACCTCTGTTTCTGATTACCATATTTTCCTCAAGCTGGGAAAATCGCGCAGGCAGGCTGGAGATGACTACCTTAAACTGGTTGAAGCAGCTCTGGACTGGGGGATAACACCCAGGTGCCACTTTGAGGATATAACCAGGGCGGACATATACGGCTTCTGCGTTCCCCTGGCTCAGAAAATGATGGATCTTTCCCGCCAGAAAGGTCTTCCGGTTAAAATCAGGCTTTGTGACACCATGGGTTACGGGGTTCCTTATCCAGGAGCCTCCCTGCCCAGAAGTGTGCCCAAAATCGTGCGCACCTTTACCGATGAAGCACAGGTCCCAAGTGAGTGGCTTGAATGGCACGGTCATAACGATTTTCACAAGGGGTTTGTGAATGCCACCACCGCCTGGATATATGGCTGTTCAGCCGTGAACTCGACCCTGTTCGGATTTGGGGAGCGAACAGGAAACGCTCCCCTGGAAGCCCTGGTTATTGAGTATATTTCTCTTACCGGTGATGACGACGCAGCCTACACCCCGGCCATAACTGAACTGGCCAGGTATTTTGAGAAACATCTCAAGGTGGAGATTCCTCCCAATTATCCATTTGCCGGCAGGGACTTCAACGCCACAAGTGCGGGTATCCACGTGGACGGCCTTTTGAAAAATGAGGAGATATATAATATTTTCAACACAAGGCAGATTCTGCACAGGGATGTGCCCATCATCGTCACTGACAAAACCGGACGCGCTGGTGTCGCCTACTGGATCAACCACAACCTGAATCTGGCTGATGAGCAGAAGGTGGACAAGCGGCATCCGGCTGTGAAAAAGATATACGACAAGATCATGGGTTCATATGCCAGGGGAAGGACCACCAACTATTCCCATGAAGAGATGCAGAAACTTGTGCGCAGATATATCCCGGATCTCTTCATGTCATCCTTTGATCAGCTTAAGGATCTCGCCCACAAGGTGCTTAAGAACATCATGATAGAGCTGGCTACAAACCCGGCTATGAGCAACATGGATAAGGATGATATTGACCTTGCATTAAATGAGTTCTTGAGCGAGTATCCTTTTATCCAGTACATGTACGTCACGGATATAAATGGATGCCTCTTGACGTGGAATGTCAGCGATATTGGTGACATATCAAAGTACCGCTCAGTTCCGGAAAATGCAGACCTTTCTGACAGGGAATGGTTTATTCGTCCGGTTAAGACCGGCAAGCTGCATATAACTGATTTTTACAAGTCGTTTTTTACCGGCAAGCTTTGCTTGACAGCTTCTACTCCAATATTTACCGGTGATGACGAGATAGTGGGGATCCTCGGAGCGGATATCCGTTTTGATGAACTGGTTAAAATCCAGGAAGGCCTGGCCCAGGACCAGGAAATGTTTGAGGATTACTAGGAGGAAAGCATGCTTAAAAGAATTATTCTTCTGGTTTTGATTCTGTTTGTGGCCGGTTGCGCTAACATGAGAGGCAAGTCTGAAAACGACGCAGCCTTTCAGCCCCTTGATCTTCCTCCGGAAAGCGAGGCCGTCACGCATATCTATTACGACTTTGACGACATTCCTATTCCCAGGGAGATGAAGATTAATCCCAAGGACTCCATTCTTTTTGAATCTCAGAATATCAGGTCCGGCATGCTCAACTTTACGGGCAGAGTCGACAGTGATTCCCTGTTTAACTATTTTCAGATCAGCATGGCCAATGAAGGCTGGCGGCTGCTGAACTCCATCAAGTACAGCACATATATGCTCGCCTTTGATAAACCTGACAGGCTGTGCATTATCCGGATAGTTCCAAGGCAGTTCACTTCAGAACTACAGATTTGGATTTCCCCCAAACTGACCACAGCAAGTTAGGTCTGTGATGAAGTCTTTGCCGGGTAACATTTCTGTCGTGGGGTTTAAGGGTTTCTCATGCTGCTTTCAGTTTTCAGGTCAAAATATTCCGGACAGGGGATACATTTTAATGTCCTGGAGGAACTGGATTTCTCATGCTCCCTGATCATTATCCCCTGTTCACCATCTTAAGCGGCAAGAGAGTTCATCTTGGACTTACAGGCAGTGTCGCCATCTACAAGGCTTTGGATTTACTGCGCCTCTTGAAGGAATCCCTGGTTGACTGCGGGGCGACCATGACCTGCTCGGCCCGAAACTTTCTTGGTCCTCTGATCCTTAGCGCTTTGGGCGCTGATCCGGTTTACAGCTCCAGGGATGATGACCCCCTGGATCCTTACGCCCATCTGGCCCCGGCTCAGTCATGCGCGGCGTTTATGGTTATCCCGGCCACGGCCAGCATTATCGCCAAGTCCGCCCATGGTCTGGCCGACGATCTGCTCTCGACCCAGATTCTGGCCTTCAGCAAGCCGGTTTTTTTCTGTCCGGCCATGAATCCTGGTATGTGGCATAACCAGGCAACCGTCCACAATGTTGAGCTGCTCAAGTCCAGGGGGCACCGGATAATCGACCCTCAGGAGGGCAGAGTTGCCTGCGGAGACCAGGGACAGGGCCGTCTGGCTCCCACTGCCGAGATCTACTACCATGTTCTTCGGGCTATATCCCCGCAGGACATGGCCGGAAAAAATGTTCTGATAACAGCTGGTCCCACCCACGAATATTTTGACCTGGTCCGTTATTTCAGCAATCCTTCATCAGGGCGAATGGGTCTTGCTCTGGCCATGGCCTGCTGGCTGCGCGGGGCAAAGGTGTTTTTTGTGCATGGACCCATGGATCGTCTGTTGAGGCTGCCTGAATTTGAATCCATATCTACGGTGAGTGCCCGTGACATGCTGGATGCCTGCCAATCGGTGTGGGACAGCTGTGAAGCCGGTTTTTTTTCCGCGGCTGTTTCTGATTTTGTTCCCTCACCCTGCCCTGCTCCAAAATTTAAAAAGAACAAGCTTGAAACCTTCCAGCTTGAAATGAATTCAAACCCGGATATCCTGGCATCCCTGTCCTCCTGCAAAAGACAGGGGCAGCTGGTGGTGGGTTTTGCAGCCGAGGCAGAAGACCTGGAGTCCAATGCCAGGCTGAAGCTGAAAGACAAGGATCTGGACATGGTGGTGGCCAACCTGGTGCAGCCCGGCTGCACTCCTTTCGGCAGCATTGATAATCAGGTCATGGTCATGGACCGCAATGGCCGGACAGAGTCCTGGCCCCGTCTTGCCAAGGCGGATATCGCCTGGAGGCTGGTTGATTGGATCTCTCTGATTTAGGCTTTTATCAGTCTGTCCTCAGGGCAAGGGGCATCAGGCATGTGCTTTCTGCCCAAGAGCAAACCCACTGTGTGGATACTTCTCCTGAACCGGTACCTGTAATGGCCGGTCATGAGCAACTCCGGTTCACCGGCCATGGTCAAACCACCGCAAAACCGCATCTGCCGGAAAGTGCAGCCCATGCCCTGTCTTCAGTTTTACTGGAGTACAGAAGACCTGCTTATTGTGTCTGGTCCTATTTCAATCTGCCCGAAGATATACAGAAGGGATTTACAAATCCCAGAGGGGACTTAATTACTAATATTATAAACAATCTGCAGTGGAACAAAATGAACTATACCTTCTGGCCTCTTTCGAGCCTGAAGCGTAACCATGCGGTCCCGGACTCTGATCTTTTTTTCAGCGGGCTAAAGCTAATAAAGCCGGTGTATGCTTTTATTTTCGGTTCAAAAGCCTTTCATGTCCTGCTTGGAGATCGAAAGTATTCCTATGGTCAGCATTCACTGGATGGTCTCCAGATTATCTCCCTGCCTGATTTTGACTCTCTTTTGCCCGACAACAGATTGTTGAAATATCTGGTCTGGAATGTTTTGAAACAATTCTCCCCACCCAAATATTAATTATTACGGAAAAAAAATGAAAATTTATAAAATTCTTATAATTATCTCAGTCCTTTTATTGTCGGTTCATTCCATACCAGCCCAGAACCCTGACAAACACAGGGTGCTGACTGTCGACATCGACGGACCGATCACCCCCGCCCAGGAGGAACTGCTGCAGTCGGCACTTAATCAGGCCAGTGAAGAATCGTACATCAGCCTTGTAATCCGTCTTGATACCCCCGGAGGTCTGGCCGAATCCATGCGCAACATGGTCAAACTTATGCTTAACTCAGACCTGCCCATAACGGTTTGGGTGGCCCCCTCAGGAGCAAGGGCGGCTTCCGCCGGGGTATTCCTGGTGGCCGCAGCTGACCTCGCGGTCATGAGCCCTCAGACAACCATAGGATCTGCGTCTCCAGTTGACATATCCGGGGGTGAACCGGATGACACCATGTCCAAAAAAATTGTTAATGAACTTTTGAGCCTTATAAGGTCCGTTGCCCAGGAACGGGGGAGAAATGTTGAATGGTACGAGTCCGCGATTCTGGAAAGCGCCAACCTGGACGCTGAGGAGGCCCTTCAGCTGAGGGTTATTGATCTTATTGCCAGCTCTCAGGATGATTTGCTTGTCCAGATGGGCAAAAGAGGAGTTGAGGTTCAGGGTCAGGAAATATTTTTTGAGCCTGGAGACATTGAAATAGTTGTTTTTGAACCAGGACTGAAATACAAGATTCTTTCCTGGCTGCTGCATCCCCAGATTGCGTATCTGCTGTTTCTGGCAGGCATGGCCGGACTTTTCTTTGAGTTTTCCAATCCGGGATCCATCTTTCCAGGTGTTACCGGGGCATTCTGCCTGGTACTGGGGCTTTATTCCCTGTCGGTTCTGCCCACTAATGTCACCGGTATATTATTATTGATTCTGGGGTTTATTTTTATAATTCTTGAGGTCAATGTGCCCACATTCGGCTTGCTAACGGTGGCGGCTTTGGTTAGTTTCTTTTTTGGTTCCCTGTTTCTGTTTGATCCTGTTTATCCATATTTTCAACTGCCTGTTATGACCTTTCTGCCCATCATTACCATCCTGACCCTGCTTCTGCTGTTACTGGCCTATCTTATCGGAAAGTCGCAGTTTTCTCCCAAGACCAGTGATACTGGCATTAAAAGCGAGACTGCAAGGGTCATCAACTGGGAGGGTGATGAGGGCCATGTCAGGGTCAGGGGAGAAATATGGAAGGCCAGATCTTCTGAACCAATGGAAATATTGCCTGGCAAGGATGTCAAAATTGAAAAAATTGAAGGGATTACCCTTCATGTAAAACCCTGACCATATAAATATTTTTTTCACACTAAAGCCAACCAATTTTCCAGGAGGTTTTCATGCTTACCTATGCATTACCAATTCTGATTCTGGTAGTTCTTTTTCTCATGAATGCTATCAGGATCCTCAACGAGTATGAGCGGGCCGTTGTTTTCCGGCTTGGGCGTTTTTTGAGCGTCAAGGGACCAGGACTTATCATCCTTATCCCCGTGCTCGATAAGATGGTCCGGACTCAGCTGCGGATTGTCACCCTGGATGTGCCTCATCAGGAAGTGATAACCCAGGATAATGTGAGCATAAAAGTCAGTGCGGTTGTTTACTACAGGATAGTCAGTCCTCAGGGAGCTATCCTGGAAGTGGAAGACTTTCATTATGCCACCTCCCAGCTTTCCCAGACAACCCTGAGAAGCGTCTGTGGTGCGGCCGAGCTTGATGAGATCCTGTCCCAGAGGGACAAGCTGAACATGAAGATCCAGAATATCATTGATGAGCAGACCGATGCCTGGGGGGTAAAGGTGACCTCTGTGGAAATCAAGTACATCGACCTTCCCCAGGAGATGCAAAGAGCCATGGCTCGTCAGGCTGAAGCGGAGAGGGAAAGAAGGGCCAAGGTTATTGCTGCCGAAGGAGAATATCAGGCAGCCGCCAAGCTGGCTGATGCAGCCAAGATAATATCCAGCTATCCTGCAGCCCTTCAGTTGAGATATCTCCAGACCATGCTCCAGATGACCTCTCAGGCCAACAACTCCACGGTCATACCCATCCCCCTGGACATGTTCAACGTTTTAAGGCAGGCGGTCGGAGGACCGGCTCATCCGTTTCCTGATCCGGCTGCACCGGAAAAGAGTTAGCACACCGCAAGGATCAGGACTAATGGTGCTGAGATGGATTTCAGGACGCTGAAAACCGAACTTGAAAAAGTATACTCGGATATTACCGGTAGTATTGAAATCAATGCTCTACCCGAACTTGAAACCCTGCAGGAGTTTACGCGGCTTGCCCGAATGATGCCCATGCTGGCTGATGAGGATTGGATTGGAGAAGCCGAGGACTATGCTCATCTGGCCAACCAGATTCTCATGGCCGCCAGGCAGAATGATTTTAAAACTGTGGTCCAGCTGGCGGATTCACTAGATGATGCCCAGCGGCTGCTGCCTGAGAAGATATGATTTAATGGACGGACCTCTTTTTTCTGGGGGGTCCGTTCTAAATAATGTCTGCCTACCTTTGCGGGCTGTGGAAAGTCTCTCTATTGGCGGGTTGCTCTGAAAAGTTCAAATCCTAACGTATCTTTAACTGTTCTGCGACCTTGCATTTTTTTGTTCATGCACCCGGTACGCACTTAAATGAATAGATTTTATGGTCTGAGTTATCATTGACAACTCAAGTGAATGCCGGATTTTCTGTTTTTGATTCAGCCGTTATTCCGCCATGAACAGCAGGCTGCCGGTAAAAGGGAGCATGCAGAATTACTTGACAGAGTAATCAATCATATCCTAGCTATGAGACATTGTTCCCAACATCACAATGTACAAAAATAAGGAGGTAGGCGGTAATGAAAAAATCTTTGCTCATTGGTACGCTATGTGTATTTGTGCTGGGATTTCTGGTGATCCCGGCACTTTATGCAGGGCTGACATATCAGCATGAAGGCAACTATCCCGATGACATGCTGTTGTTTCCCCCCGTAGAATATGAAGAGAAATACGGGGAAAGAAGACTGGCCCCGGTTCCTTTCTCCCACGACGTGCACTTTGAGTATGATTGTGATATCTGTCACCATACAGGGGACACTTTCATGGGCTGTATGGAGTTTGGATGCCATGACATGGCGCACAATGAACCCGTGGAAAACGTGATCATGGCCGGAACCAGAATGCAGGGTGATATCTATTATTTTGAAGATGCCTACCATGAGATGTGCATGACGGGTTGTCACATGGAAGTGGAAAACGCTCCAACCACATGCATCGGTTGTCACCAGAGATAGTCATCCTTCCGTGTCCATGGGACTGGAGGAGTATGTTTTTTCAGTAGATCCTCCTGCCAGGCCGTGCCCTGATGTTTTATCTGCCAAGTACTGACAGCCACCGGTTCTGCTGGTGGCTGTCCTGTTTTTGATGATTATGTCCTGTGCATTATCAGCATGGCTGACTATCCAGGGGAACAAGTCAGCAGACAGAGATGAAAAAAGAAGACCGCCCTGTCCTTTTTCAGTTATGATATGACAGCATTTGATGAAAAAGAAGAAAAGCTCTGAAAGTCTGCCCAGTGTCCAGCCCAAGTTACCTGATGCCAGCTGCCAAGTGGTTGCCTGAATGATTCTCTATCCAGATATTCAGATACTTCTGCTGTTATGGCTGGCAAACTTCACTCCTCCTCTCCTGGCTTTTTTTCTTGAGGACAGATTTAACGCACCCATTGATTGCGGCAGGTTATATCAAGATGATAAGCCACTTTTTGGTCCGCACAAAACCTGGAGGGGCCTTTTCGGTGCGCTTCTGGCCGGCTCACTGCTGGCCCTGGCTCTGGGGTTTCCGGTCTGGCTGGGTTTTAGCGCAGCCCTGCTCAGCATGGGAGGAGACCTGGTCTCCAGTTTTATAAAAAGAAGGCTTAACAGGCCAAGCGGCAATAACTTCCCTGTTCTGGACCAGTTCTTTGAAGGGTTCTTCCCGTTTCTGGTTTTCATTCCATATTTTCAAATTGGTCTGACCAGAGCCCTGGTTCTTACGGTGATGTTTTGCATTGGTGCTTATTTCGGATCTGTTTTCTACAAGAGAATTCTGCTCCAGGAACCCTTCCCATGGTACCCCAGGGACCTGAAGGCCAAGACCAGGTTCAAGGAGATCAGCTCATGTTCTCCCCAATTTAAGCATCTTCAGCCGGTGGTGCATTTTGAAGAAGCGATTTACTATCATCGGATCATAAAGTTTTTTTTCACTGCAACCGGACTGTTTGAACAGGGAAGGAAAAACGCCCTGGACATAAAGCTTGTAAACAGACTGGTGACTTTACCAAGGCTTCCTGAAGCATTTTATAATTATAACGTTATCTATTTTTCCGATCTGCATATTGACGGTCTTAAGGAACTATTGCCGGCAGTCAGCAGGATACTTGAGAGAGAATCCCCTGACCTGTGCATATTCGGAGGTGATTTACGCATGTCTTCCTATGGAGACTACAGGGAATGTCTGGATCTTTTTGCAGTGATTGTCTCCAAAATCAGCAGCCGGCATGGAATTTACGCGGTTCTGGGCAACCATGACTGTCTGGAGATGGTTCCGGAAATGGAAAAAATTGGAGTCAGGGTTCTGCTCAATGATTCAGCAGAAATTACCCAGAACGGTCAGAGCATTTATTTGATCGGTGTGGATGATCCTCACTATTACAACTGCGCTAATGTGGAAATGGCTTCCCAAAATGTCCCTGAAGATTCCTTCAAGATCTTTTTGTGCCATTCTCCGGAAATGTTCAGCCAGGCAGCAGAGAAAGGCATGGATCTTTATTTATGCGGACATACTCATGCAGGACAGGTCCAGCTTCCCAAAATCGGACCGGTATTTACCCATTCCCGGTCACCCAGGTTCATGGCCCAGGGATTCTGGAAGCTGGGCGACATGCAGGGATATACCAGTTCAGGAGCTGGTGTCTCCGGGGTTCCAGTCAGGTTTTTAACCAGGGGAGAAATCGTCAGCCTGACCCTTATGAAATAAATCTGATGAGCCCTGCAAGAGGGTTTATATCCGGCAGATTCTTCAGGAATTGTAACTATTCACCATGCTGCGATGTCAGCCTGCATCCTGATTTGTTTTCTGTTGCTGCAAACTCCCAGCATGAGCCCGTAAGTCAAAACCATTAATTTATTCAAGTAGCTTTGAGGTTTCCTTGTCCATGATTTTGACTAACGGGCTCATGGCTGATCAAACAAGCAGCAATGGCGAAAACAAATCAGGATGCAGGCTTTATCTGAAAGTAGAGAAATGTGGTGAACAGATACATGGAATTTAATTTTTAACAGTCGGTTGTTTAAGGAGCGCAGAATGGAAAAAAAAGATTTTATACTCTACAGTGGTGGCGCCAGGGGCGCTGAGTCATGTTTTGGAGAACTGGCTGAAAAGTATGGTCTTGATGAAGTCAACTTCAGTTTTGAAGGGCATGTCGTGGAAAGAACCAGGGGGGTCCGTTACCTGACAAGTGAAGAGCTTGCCAGGAAGGACGTGAGCATCACTTATGTTTCCAGCCTCATGAACAGGAATTACTCCAGGGCGCCGATTTTTCGCAAGGTTCTGCAGACTGTCTGCTGGCAGGTTGCCAGCGGAATGGAAATTTTCGTTGTTGGACAGATTCTGGATGACTTGACAGTTAAAGGAGGCACAGGTTGGGGAGCTGAATACGCAAAGATCTGCAACAAACCGCTCTTTGTCTTTGACCAGGTTCAAGACGCCTGGTTCAGGTGGGTGGAAAAAGAGTGGCAGAAGGTGCAGGTCCCGCTGATTTCAAAGCGGCATTTTACCGGAACCGGAACCAGGTTTCTGGAGAGCAACGGCAGGCAGGCTCTGGATGAACTATATGAAAGTTCTTTCAGCTTGTAGACCGAACCCTGTATTGTGGAGAGACAGATGATCGAGCACGATGGTGACCCGGATGAAAGCAGCTCAATGGATTCCAGAAAAGGAATTTTTGCAAAGATTTTCGGTCCATGGACTTTTTTTCTGCTGCTGCTTGCCGGACTGGCCTATTTATTTTTGAGACCCGCTGAAGAGCATGTGGATGAAACACCGGAGCAGAGACAGCCCATGGCCGTTGAAATTGCTCCGGCAGTGGTCACGACCCTCCAGGAGACAGTCCGGGGAATCGGGAGCGTCAGGCCGGTCCGGCACGTTGAAATAAAACCTGAAGCTGCCGGCAGAATAAGGAAGGTTTATTTTGAGGAAGGCAGTTTTGTAAGGCAGGGCAAACTTCTTTTTGAAATTGAAGAAGAAAAGCACAGACAACGCCTCAAGTCCAGTCAGGCTGCTTTGGAGCAGGCCAGAGTAAGGTTTGAGAATTCCAGGCGCAGTTATGATCGTTTCAGGGAGCTGTTTGAACAGGACTTGATTTCTGAAAATGAATTCGACCAGGTCAGAACAGAGATGGATGCCGTTTCAGCAGAGATAGCAAGACTGACCGCCCAGGTCAGGCTGAGTCAGGAAGACCTGGTGGATACTTTGATCAAGGCCCCTTTTTCAGGCTATATTTCACAGAGGGTGGTTGATCCGGGTCAGTTTGTTTCCACTGGACAGATACTGGCCGCCATGTATCAGACCGACAGGCTGGAGATATCCTTTACGGTTCCTGAAAAATACTCGGCAGAAGTGAAACTGGGACAGGAGGTGCTCATTGAAGTGTCCGCCCATCAGGGACATAAATTTTCCGGAATGGTCAGTTATGTGAGCCCATCGGTTCATGAATCAAGTCGAAGTCTGGAAATCAAGGCCAGCATCAGTAATGAACAGAACATTCTCAGACCCGGGTCTTTCGCATCAGTGATCCTTGTACTGGGATACAGGGACGGGGCCCTGATTATTCCGGAGAGATCCCTTGTGGCCACAAGGGACGGCTACCTGGTATTTGTCTATGACAGGGACTCAGAAGAAGTGAAAAGCAGAGTGGTGCGCACCGGGACAAGGATGCCCGGGGCTGTTGAAATACTCCAAGGGCTGGTTCCGGGTGATATGGTGGTTGTATCCGGGCATATGAATCTTAATCACGGTATGCGGGTCAGAGTGATTGAAGAGTCCGGCCCGGACTGGGCTGAGGACATAAAAGTATCAGGCGGGTCCTTTAACAGCCCGCGGAAAGTTAGTTAGGACTGGTTAGGGCCAGAGGTCAAGATAGATGATCTGGAATTTTTGTATCCGCAGGCCGGTGATGACCATCGTCATTTTTCTGGCATTCTTTATCTTTGGAGTCTACGGCTTTCTTCAGATGCCGGTTCAGGAAAATCCGGACGTGGAATTCCCTGTGGTCAGCGTTTCGGTTGTGTTTCCTGGTGCGGCTCCGGAGATAATCGAACAGGAGATAATTGATCCTCTTGAAGCGGAGATAAACACCATAGAGGGTCTCAAGGACCTGATCTCTAATGCTGGAGATGGTCTGGGCCAAGTGGTGGCTGAATTTGAATTATGGCGTAACCAGGATCTCGCGGCCCAGGATGTTCGGGATGCAGTGGAGCGGGCCAGAAGGATGCTGCCCCGGGACGCGGAATCACCCATTGTGCGCAAACTTTCCCTTGATTCCCAGGCCATCATGTGGATCGCCCTGGTAGGCGATGAGAGATGGGATGAAATCCGGCTGACTGAGTACGCGGATAACGTATTGAAACCCCAGCTTGAAACCCTGCGCGGCGTGGGGCAGGTCATGGTTGGTGGAGCCAGAAACTACGCCGTGCGGATTCGCCTTGATCCTGAGCGTCTGGCTGCATACGATCTTGTAGTTCAGGATGTTGTAAATGTCATCCGCAGAGAAAACGTGGATATTCCTTCAGGACGTATTGAAGGGGTTTCCAGGGAGTTTCTGATTCGCACCAGAGGCCAGTTTTCAGAAGCTGCTCCTTTTAATGACCTGATCATTGCCTATAGACAGGGATCACCCGTGAGACTGTCCGACGTTGGCCAGGCAGAGGACGGAGTGGAAAGTGACCGGCAACTGGCCCGTTTTTCGGGGGAGCCTTCCATAGGCCTGGGTGTGGTCAAGCAGACCGGGGCCAATACTGTTGAACTGGCTGAACTGGTCAGGTCCAGGGTTGAAGACTTGTCAATCAATTTTCCTCCAGGCCTTGAATACCGACTGGCCATGGACGCTTCCACTTATATCAAGGAAAATATCAGGGATCTGCAGACAACCATCATCATTGCTTCTTTTCTGGTTATCTTCGTCGTCCTGGCCTTTCTCCGCAGCGCAAGGGGCACCATTGTAGTGGCCCTGGCTATTCCCACCTCTCTTGTAATCGGTCTGGCCTTTATCAATATCATGGGCTTCAGCATCAATGTGCTGACCATGCTCGGCCTTATTCTGGTGATAGGCATTGTGGTCGATGATGCCATCGTGGTTTTGGAGCGCAGCTTCTACCATATGGAAAACGGTGCGGATGCCACACCCGCTGCCAGGGTGGGAACCACTGAAGTGGCATTCCCTGCGGTGGCCAATTCCCTCGCCCTGGCTGCGGTCTTTATTCCCGTAGCCTTTACCGGAGGGATAGTCGGGCGGTTTTTCTTTGAGTTCGGACTGACAGTCACGGTCACGGTCTTTGCTTCCACTTTTGTGGCCCTGACCCTGACCCCCATGCTCTGCTCCAGGGTCCTTAAATACAAGAGACGCAAAAGTTTTTTATACCAGATGTCCGAGCGGCATCTCAAGGGCCTGGAAAATATTTACGTCTGGATACTGCGCGGGGCCTTCAAAAGAAGGGGACTTGTGGTGTGCGTGGCCCTGCTGGCCTTTGGACTGGGAATTGCCGCTCTTCTGAGCATACCCCAGGAGTTCCAGGCCGACGAGGACAGGTCTCGCTTTATGCTCGTTTTTGAGACTCCGGAAGGTTCAACCATCAGAGATATGGACCGTTTTGCCCGTAAAATTGAGGCAGAGCTTGCCAGGGACCCTGATGTCAGTCACCAGTTTCTGGCTGTTGGACTCGGACCTGCCGGCCCTGGACAGCCCAACCGTGGGATATCCTTTGTTACCCTCACTCCAAGGCAGGACAGGGAGCTGCATCAGAGTGAAGTCATGCAGAAGTTCAGAGGAATTCTAGGCTCAATTCCTGACGGTCGGGCCTTTGTCCTGGAACTCACCCCCGGGGGGGTGGGAGGATCTCCCATAGAAATTGTTCTCAAGAATCCTGATCTGGTTGAACTGGATGAGCTGCAGGAACAGGTCATGAACTGGATGCGTCAGAAACCTGAATTTTTTGTAGGGGTGCGGACCAACCTGGAGCTGAACAAGCCTCAGATCGATGTGTCCATAGACCGGGAAAGGGCCTCGGAACTGGGGGTATCTGTGGAGACTGTGTCCGAGACCCTGCGGTATATTCTGGGTGAAGTAGAGATTTCCAAGATAGAAAGGCTGTCGGAACGGTATGACGTTATTACCGATGTCCTGGGAAGGGGCTCCATGACACCGGAAGCGCTTCGAAATATTTATGTGCGCGGCTCCAAGGACAGGCTGATTTCCCTGGACAGCCTGATCACATTTGAAGAAACGGTGGGACCCAGTGAGATACACCGTTTCAACAGAATGAGGTCCGCTACCATCTCCGCGTCGACCCCTCCAGGTGTAGCCATGGGTGACGCGGTCAATGTCCTGGCCGACTACCTGTCTGTGGAGCTTCCCCCACAGGCCGATTATGAACTGGCCGGGATGTCTCAGGTATTCCAGGAGTCATTCTATTATCTGACAATTACCATAATCTTTTCCATAATCTTTATTTATCTGGTTTTATCCGCTCAGTTCGAGTCTTTCGTTCATCCCTTGACAATAATGACCTCCCTGCCCCTGGCCACAGTGGGGGCTTTTGGTTCTCTGTGGCTGACTGGCATGAGCTTCAATGTCTTCGCCTTTATCGGGCTGATAATGCTCATGGGCCTGGTTACCAAAAATTCAATCCTGCTGATTGACTATACCAACGTCCTGGTGGCCAGAGGAAGAAAACCCTTTGATGCCGCTCAGGAGGCCGCCAGGGAACGTTTCAGGCCGGTGCTTATGACCGCCCTCTCCACTGTTCTGGGCATGACGCCCATTGCTCTGGGATTTGGAACGGGAGGAGAAGCAAGAGCACCTCTGGGCATCTCCATCGTGGCCGGGCTTTTTACCTCCACTGCCCTGACGCTCATTGTCATTCCTGTTGTTTATACCCTTTATGATCAGCTGCAGAATTTCATTTTAAGGATCTTCAGCAGGTAACTGTCTGCAGCTTCAGGGAAAAAACAGAGGCTGACTGCTGTCTTGTAATTAAACCAAGGTGGTCAAGATGAAGTTTGTTCATATTTCCTTCAGGTTTGAGTATACCGAGCACATTGAACATATTCTGGATGAAAACGGGGTTTCTGACTATGTGCGTTATCCCATGGTTGAGGGCAAGGGACAGGACGGAAAGCACTGCGGCAATCAGGTCTGTCCCGGCAACTTCACAGTGGTCCAGGCCATGGTGGATGATAAGACGGTTGACGGGCTGCTTGGCGATCTTTCTTCATTCAGAAAAAGAAAAAAAGCTCATGAGCACCTCAGGGCATGCGTGTTGGGTATTTCGGGAGGGGTGGGCCTATGATGCCTCAATAAGCAATTATTTCCCAGGCCAGATAAACGGATATCAGGACAAGGGCGAAGACCAGAGAAAAATAAGCTTTTTTGATCCTCAATGCAGCCAGGGCGCTGATGGAAGCCGCCATGAGCAGATGACCCCAGGATAGATCATCTGTAGCAGGCAAATAAAGCTGAATTTTTTCGGTTATCAGATACAGTCCATATATTCCAGAGAGTCCCAGGGCCAGGTAAATGAGCAGGATTTGAAGGACGGAACCGGCAATCATTATTCCGGGCTTGTAGTTTTCAGCAGTTTTTCTGCTCTGTTGCAGGATTAGATTATAATTGCTGTTCTGGGTATCGCGTTGGATGCCCTCCAGCCATGAACACAAGAAAGCCACGGGAATGGTGGCTAGCATGACCGGGAAAATCTGTGAGGGAAGTTCAAGACTGAAGATTTCTACAATGGTCATGGTGGCCAGGACACAGAAGATGGCATTGGGTGGGATAAAGGTTCCTGCAGGGATAAGGTCTATCCAGAGAAGCTCGAAAAAGGCAGCGATATACATTACCGGAAAGACTTGACCCGTCAGAACGGCGATAACAAAACCTATTACCAGGGGTCTTTCAGCAAGACTCGTGTTTAGCGTGAAACGTGAAAGGGAAAAGAGGGCAAAAAAAAACCGCTCAGGATAACAGTCCAGCCTACACCCAAGTGCTCAATATTTACCATGCTTCCACCTGAATCTGTTTGTGGGGTACGCACCTGAAGTCAAGGCCCACTCCTTTTTTACTGAAATAGTTAAGACAGGTGCGATCATCTCTGCTCAAGGCGATATGAGAGCAGACCTGAACTTTTCCAGGCCCGTAATGCAGGTTGCCGATATTCAATGATCTGAACTGCAGGCCTTTTTCAAAAGCCTGCCTGGCATCTGCGCACTTGGAAAAAAGCACAAAAAGGGAGGACATGCGGTTGGCGAATTCTTTTTCAGTAAGCTCCGCAGCTTCGTTGACCGGGCTGAAATGAATTTCTATGCTTTGGGGGACAGCCAGACTCATGATTTCCTGCCTGACTGGATCTCGGGCCAGTTCATCATCGACCACCAGAAGATTTCTGGTTCCGGTGAAGGGTATCCAGGTTTCAATAACCTGTCCGTGAACCAGGCGATTATCTATGCGTACCCAGAACATGTATTAATTATGCCTTTTTATGAGATCCTGGGGCAGGACGCTTGAGAACGTCACCTGCCACCAGGATTCCCTGTTTGCCCGCACCCTTGACTTCCTGGGCGAGGTCCTGCAGCTTTTTGTCCCTCCCGCCAAGGGCTTTGAGAACCATGGGCAGGTTTACCCCGGTAATAACTTCAGTCTTTCTGTTGCCCAGCAGGGAAAGGCTGATGTTGGTGGGAGTCCCCCCGAACATGTCGGTCAGAATGAGCACTCCCTGACCCTTATCCATTTCCCTTACCTTTTGCTGGAGTTCTTCAATTATCTGGTTCATGGGTCTGGAAACGTCAACCCCCAGGGCCGCACAATTATCATCACTGCCCATGATCATTAAGGCCGCATCCAGAAGGCTCCGGCCAAAATTGCCGTGGGAAACCAGGATTATTCCGATCATTTTTCTGCTGTCACCCAAGTGTCTATCACGCTTAAGGATAGGGGATTAAAGGGCCCGGCCTATCCCAGGTTAAAATGCCGATGTTCGGTTGAGACCAGGTAGCCTTTATCCTGAAAGAAACTCGACATGTTTTCCACCACTGCGACCGACCTGTGCCGTCCACCCGTACATCCGAAGGCTATGGTCAGCCTGTACCTTCCTTCCTTGACTACCAGGGGGATTAGAAAGGCCAGATACTCCCTGGTATGTATAATATAATCCGATCCAGGATTCTGTGCCAGAACGTAATCAACAACAGCCTTATCTTTTCCGGACATCCTGCTCAGAGAAGGTTCAAAAAAAGGATTGGGCAGAAACCTCAAGTCAAAAACCATGTCTGCTTCAGATGGCACCCCGTATTTGAAGCCGAATGAAATGAGATGAATCCGCATTCCAGAGAAAGACCGGCCAAGACATTCCCACTTTTCCTGAAGGACTCTTCTTAAATCATGAATGGAAAAGCCGGAAGTATCAATGACCAGATGGGCGTCGGAACGGACCATGTCCAGGATTTCTCTTTCTTTGTCCAGAGCCTGTTCAAGGCCGAGGTGCCGGGACTCCAGGGGGTGGGGTCTTCTTGTAGTGGCATATCTGCGCACCAGTATGCCTTCCGCAGCTTCCAGGAAGATAATCTGGAGCTGAATTCTGGAAGCCTTGAGGTCATCTCTGACCTTTTCCCATTCAGAAGCAAAATCAGACTGACGAAGGTCCATACCCAGAGCAAGACCACGGTAGTTTCTGGGATTTTCCCTGGCGAAAAGACCCAGTACCGAGGGCACAAGGCTGACAGGCAGGCCGTCCACAGTAAAATACCCAAGGTCTTCAAAGACGTTAAGAGCGGTGCTTTTCCCGGCTCCAGACAGACCGGTAACAATAATCAGGGGATAAAAGCGCTCATTATCTTCCTTGACCTGATAAGGAGATTTTTTCAGGTCCTGGTTATCAAGTCCCATATTTCGTCCCTGCCTTGGGCGTTCATAAAAGATTCCTTGAAGGATTGATCCTGGAGGAGCCTTGAAATATAAGCTAGTATTTTCAGGTGCTTGCCTGCTCCTTTCTCCGGGGCCAAAACAAGAAAGAAGATATGAGCAGGTTTATGGTCCAGAGCGGAGAAATCCAGGCCTTCCCTGCTCCGACCGGCCGCAATCAGTACTTCATCCAGTTCTTCAATCTTGCCGTGCGGAATGGCCACTCCATCCCCAATACCGGTAGTGCCGAGGTCCTCCCTGGTTTTGAGAACACCAAACACCTTGTCCCGGTCCAGGAATGAGTGACTGATTATCAGCGGCTCAATGAGTTCAGCCAAAACCTGGGTTTTGGTTCTGGCTGAAAGATCGGCTAAAATGTGATCAATATTGATATATTGTGCTAGGTTCATTTTAAATTCAGCCGTGCAGGTGCAACTGCAACAACTCGAAATATTGAATTATTATCACTACAGGGACACTTTGTGTAAATTCTCGCCTCGGCCACCGGGGACAGTCCGGCACCCACTTAAGCTGATTTTTCCCAAGCTTTCTGTAAATATTTCCTGCTTAAGTGAGTGCCGGACAGTCCCCTTCCAACTTAAATAAAGTGTCGCTGTAGTGTTATGATGTAACTTGAAAAACACAAAAACAGGTTCAAGTCCTTAAAAACCAGCCTGATAAATCTTTGATTCTTGGGTCCTCTGGTCTTTAGCTTCTGCAACCAGACTTTTGTCAGGCGCGTCTATACACCCGGATCAATGAACCCAAAATCACCGTTTTTGCGCCTGTAAACCACGTTGACGCGCTCAGTTTCGGCGTTCAGGAAAACAAGGAATTCATAGTTCAGCGATTCCAGCTGCATTGCTGCCTCCTCAAGGGGCATGGGCTTAGGTTCGTACTGGTCCGTGGCCACGATTCTCGGCTCCCTGGAGCCACTTTCAACAGGCCCGAAGTTTATGATGTCCATCCTGACCTGTTTCTCTCTGATTTTTTTCTTCTTATCCTTGACCTTTTCCCGTTGCTTGCGAAGCTGAGCTTCAAGTTTATCCAGGCTGAGATCAACAGTGGAATACATATCCTCGGTCTCTTCAGTGGCTGAGATGTGCATGTCCTTGGCGGTTAAAATAACTTCGGCTATATGTCTGAATTTTTCAACCTCAAGGTTTACCTGTAGTTCAGCCACATCTGTATCGTGCAGATATTTGGACAGCTTGTCATATCTTTCAGCGGCGTATTTTTTCAGGTGTTCGGAAGGTTCAAAGTTTTTAAAATTGAATTTAATCTTCATGTATATCCTCCTTTGAAATGACAAATGGGTGAAATTAGAAAAATTTCTTTCTTCTGGCTGAAGAGGGGATGTTCAGGGCTGCCCTGTACTTGGCAACTGTTCTTCTGGCGATGTTCACCTGGAGTTCTTTCTTCAGATTGCCGGCAATGGTGTCGTCACTCAGCGGCTTTTGCGGATCCTCATCAGCCACCATTTGTTTGATGGCATCCTTGACCGACTCGGATCCTACAAGTCCTCCACTGTCCATGGTCAGCGCGCTGTTGAAAAAGAATTTGAGCTCAAAAATCCCAAAAGGCGTGGAAACATACTTGCTGGTGGTGATCCGGCTGACTGTTGACTCGTGCATGCTGATGTCTTCAGCAACTTCTCTGAGAATCAGGGGCTTAAGCTTGCTTACTCCCTGCTCAAAAAACTCTCTCTGAAACTTGAGAATGCTCTCCATGACTTTGTAAAGAGTACGCTGGCGCTGATGCAGGCTCTTCATGAGCCAGACTGCCGAGCGGGTTTTTTCCTGGATATAATCATTATCTTTTTTGCTGCTGCTGTTACCTCTGGCCGCTTCCTGGTAATAGGGGCTCAGATGAATAGCCGGCAGGCCTTCTTCATTCAGGACTATGGCAAAATCATTTTCGTACTTGTACACATATATGTCCGGGCTGATGTACACTACGTCTTCAGTTCCGTAGCTGGATCCCGGGAACGGATCCAGGCTTTGCAGAACATCAATGTATTCCTTAAGAAGATCTTTGCTGATTTTGAATTTCTTGAGCAAAGGAGCCAGCCTGTTTCTTTCAATATCTTCCAGGTGCACGTTGACCAGTTCCATGAGGATGGGATCAGTTTCATTGAGGGACTCAAGCTGGATCTTCAGGCATTCTCTGATGTCCCTTGCAGCCACACCAACAGGGTCAAAGTTCTGGATCTTTTTCAGAATACTTTTCACAGCCGACTCAGAAACCGAGCATGAGAGCGCAAGTTCTGCAGTGGTTGCCTTAAGATATCCCCTGGAATCAATGTTGCCGATTATCTCCTCACCGAGCATCACTTCCTGGTCGGTGAAATTCTGCAGGAAGAGCTGCCACAGCAGGTGCCCCTGCAGGGATGGCTTTGAGGAGAATCTGGTCTCATAGCTCTGCATTTCCTCTGGAGCTTCCCATTCTCGGGATCCAGCCTGTTTGGATGTGCTGGAAAAGTGGCCCAGATAGTCCTCCCAATCCGCGTTGGTGACCATTTCCTTTTCTTCAGAGCTGAGTTTGTTTCCCTGTTCCTTGTCGCTGAGGACATCCCTGTCCTTTTCTTCATCCACAAGGGGCTGGTTTTCTTCCAGCATGGGGTTTTCCAGAAGCTCCTGCTGAACAACCTCAAGCAGCTCCAGCCTGGAGAGCTGAAGAAGTTTGATGGCCTGCTGAAGCTGCGGAGTCATCACCAGCTGCTGCGTAAGCTTGAGGTTCTGTCTCAGTTCCAGGGCCATAATTATTTCCAGTTGCGAAGGTTAAAGGTAATGTTCATCCTTGAAACCGTAAGGGATAAATGAAAGATAGACAAGCACAAAGGTCACTCGGCAAAATCACCTGTCAAGATATTGAGCTGCGCCTTATAATAACTGCTTGATATTCCTGCCAAAAGGTAAAAGAACCAGTTTGCGGAGAGATTCACAAAACCGGAAGATTCATCCCCGAAAAAAGAAAGACTCTCCAGATGGCAACAGTGCTGAAAAAAACTAAAGATTCTCAGAGCTGCTGCTACAAACGGAAAGATTCTCCAAGATATACTGTTCTGGCCTTTGTGTCTGAAATAATCTCAGACGGCGTTCCATCGAGTATGACCTGGCCGTCGTAAACTATGGATGCCCTGTCACAGATTGTCAGAGTCTCTCTGACATTATGATCGGAAATGAGGATGCCGATGTTTTTTTTCTTGAGTCTCAGAATTATTTTCTGGATATCGTCAACAGCTATGGGATCAATTCCGGCAAAAGGTTCATCCAGGAGGATATATTTGGGGTTCTTTATCAGAGCCCTGGCAATCTCCAGGCGTCTTCTTTCGCCTCCTGAAAGCAGAGAGGCCTTTTGATGGGCCAGCCTGGATATCCCCAGTTCCGTCATCAACTCATCCGCCTTTTCCTTTTGTTCCTTTTTTCCGGGATGAGTGTATTCAAGAATGAGCATGAGGTTTTCCTGCACGGTAAGTTTTTTGAATATTGAACTCTCCTGGGGCAGATAGCTTATTCCCAGCCGGGAACGTCTGGGCAGGGAAAGACCGGTAATATCCTCATTGTCAAGGATTACCCTGCCTCTGCTTGGAGAAATAATTCCCACCAGCATATAAAAAGTGGTGGTTTTTCCAGCTCCATTGGGGCCCAGAAGGCCAACAATTTCACCTCTTCTAATGTCCAGAGAGATTCCTCTGACCACCAGCCTTTTACCGTACTGCTTGTAAACTTCAATGGCCCTGAAAGTATCCACCCTGGTTTCATTCCCCGGCGCTGGATTCTGAATGGAAGATTACCCTTACCCTTTTCTCAGGCCCCCCCAGTACTTCAGATGTGTTCTCGTACATGTTGAGGATTATGGTCTCACCTTCTACGCTGTTTTGCCCCTCAACCAGTCTGGGATTATCCTCCAGCCTGGCTGTCCCGGTATCAGGGAAATATGTCAGCAATTGACTGTAGCCAGTACGGTCATTGCTCTGGATCCGGACATTTCCTGAAGCCACAATTTTTTCAATATTTTCCTGCTGACCCGGGGAATCACTGTCCGGTCCGGGTTTGAGAAAGACATGCAGTTCATCGGACCATAACTGGAAATCAGGCCTGAGAACGTGAACATTCCCCTTAAAGACTACCAGGTTATCCTGGCCTGAGTAAGTCATTTTGTGGGAACTGATGTCCGTAGGCTGGTCCTGACCCTGGTTCAGACCAAAGGATGGGGAGCTGAACAGTAAACACCATGAAAAGAACAATATGCCTGCTGAAAGTGTTTTCATATCAAATGCTGATTGATGTAATAAGTTGTAAATTCATCATATAGTCAGGAAGCAGACAGAATAGTTTTTAACATTACAGCGACACTTTGTGTTAATTATCGGCCACCGGGGACAGGCACTTTTGCCGACCTTAAACGGTAAAACTGTCGGACTATCCGGCGGCAAAAGAGCCAGTCCCCTTTCAGCTTAAATAAAGTGTCGCTGTAGCGTTAGGTGTCTGTTCTGCAAACCTGAATCCACGACCTGTAATCATTTAAAATAATGGACCTGATATTGCAAGCTGGACCCGGTTACGGCCCTGCCTGATGAAGGCTTGTCTTAACTTCTCCTGTGGCCTCAATCCGCTCATCCTCCAGGCTGATGGTGGCCTGTGAACTGTTGACAGTGATCCCCCGGCCGTTGAAGACAACGTTTTCTTCAAGAAGGATTAGGTTATCAGTCCCGGTATAAGTCGCTTTATCCGAATTGACGGTCAGCCCGTTTTGAGTGGCCTGGACATCTGGCCAGAGGTGAATGGTGTTATCACCCTGGCTGGCCCGGCCATTAGAGGCTCGGATGAGCAGGGGCCCGGAACTGCCTCTGGTATGGTAGGTTATGACCGGGTTGTCCAGTATAAATATTCCTTCCTCCCTGAGGTAGCCGGCACTTTCAGAAACCAGCTCCCAGCTGCTTTCACCACCCTCACCATGGATCAGTCCGAATTTCTGGATGTTCATGTCAACTTCCAGGTGATGAAAGGTTTCAGCAATCCTGGGCATGGGGCCTCTTTGCCAGAAGATGAGAAAAAGAAGAGACAGGACTGCTGCGCTGAATAATAGAGGTGCGGATTTTCTTAGTAATTTAGCGAGTTCCATTTGCGCCATTGTCTTTCATATGCTCCATTAGACTTGAGAATATACATGATAGCCTCCCTGACGGCTCCGTGTCCACCCTCATTTTGGCTTGTCCAGAGGGCAATGTTCCTTATTTCCGGCTGGGCATTGGACACGGCCATGGGCAGTCCCACGCTGAGCATGGCCTCCGCGTCAACCCAGTCGTCTCCAAGGTATGCAATTTCCTCAAGTTTAATATTTTCATGGTCTGCCAGTTTGCTGACCAGGGGAAGCTTGTCAGTGTGACCATGAAAGTAGTGTCTGATGCCCAGCTCTTTAATCCTTGACTCCACTGCCTGGGAAGAAAGGCCGGTGACAACGGCAAGGTTTAAGCCTGCAGCCTGGGCGAGCTTGATTCCCAGCCCGTCCTGGACATTAAATCTTTTAGTGATTTGTCCCTGTGCATCATAATAGAGACCGCCATCAGTCAAAACTCCATCAACGTCCATTATCAGCAATTTTATCCGGGCGGCAACCCGCGAAATGTTTTCATTCATAATATTTCCTGTTCAGGTTAAAATATTCATGGTCAGGGCGGAAGAAAAATTAGCCCCCCAGGCCGGGAATTGTACGCACAGCATTGAAAAGAACAAGCCGGATGGAAAGAACCGGGCTGGTGACAATTGGATATGAATAGTTTTGATTATAGGTGGATACCAAAAATATTTCCGGGGATGCTTTTTTCTTATGGTTATGGAGAAGTCACCCTGAAAGGTCCAGGTTACAGGACCCAGGCTGGCCTCAGATGACATGGGACCCGGCGCTCAGATCCTTTGAGTTTCGGAAAGACAGAAAAGTCCGAGAGTTATGGGCATCTTCATGGTCTTCACTTATCCTGGATTAACTTCTTGGGGGCTGGCTGAGATCAGATGGTTGTCTGGGCTGGGACGCATTTTCTGATGTTAAGCAGATTGCTGATTAAGCCCCTCAGTCTGTCCATGGGCCAGGAATTGGGACCGTCGCACAGTGCCGCATCAGGGGAAGGGTGGACTTCCATGAAGACACCGTCGGCCCCTGCCGCTACTGATGCCCTGGCCAGCAAGGGGACGTAATCTCTCTGCCCCCCTGATGACTCGCCTTTGCCTCCGGGCAGCTGAACTGAATGGGTGGCGTCAAAGATCACCGGATACCCCAGTTTTTTCATGACAGGAAGTGATCTGAAGTCAACCACCAGGTTGTTGTAACCGAAAGAGCTTCCTCTTTCTGTCAGCCAGATCATGTTATGACCCATGGACTCAATCTTTGAAACCACCTGAGTCATATCCCAGGGGGCCATAAACTGTCCCTTTTTGACGTTGACAATTCTGCCTGTGGAAGCAGCAGCCAGAAGAATATCAGTCTGCCTGCAAAGGAAGGCCGGGATCTGAATCACGTCAGCCACTTCAGCCGCCGGCCCGGCCTGTTCAGGTGTATGGATGTCAGTGATCAGCGGTAGACCTGTCTTTTCCCTGATTACAGCCAGCCATTCCAGTCCCCGGGACATGCCTGGTCCGCGAAAGCTGCTGATGGAAGTTCGGTTGGCCTTATCAAAAGAGCTTTTAAAAATTACAGAGGCTCCCAGGTCATGGGCCATGGAGGATATTTCCAGGGCAATTTCCAGGGCTAGATCCAGGCTTTCCAGAACGCATGGACCAAGGATGAAAAAAAGATTGTTTCTGCTTTGGCTGAACAAATCCTGCATGGAAATCTAGGCCCCTTGACCTGCAGTCCTGACGAATTCCCTGAACAGAGGGTGTGGGTGCATGGGGTTGGATCTGAATTCCGGGTGGAACTGGCAACCAAGAAACCAGGGATGCTCTTTCAGCTCAACTATCTCCACAAGGCTTTCATCTGGGGACAGCCCGCTGAAGATCATGCCTTTCTCCTCGAAATCCATAGAGTACTTCCTGTTGAATTCATATCTGTGCCGGTGTCTTTCCATGACCTGTTCTGTTTCATAAGCCTGTCCGGCTAGGGTGTCTGGTCTGATAACACAGGGATATGCTCCAAGGCGCATGGTCCCGCCCTTGTTGCTCTGTTCGCTGCGCTTCTGAAAAAGGTTATTCCTGAAATCAAACCATTCTTTCATCAGGTAGATGACCGGGTACTCTGTATCCGGGTCAAACTCCTGGGAATTGGCCCGGTCAAAACCAAGAACATTTCTGGCAAATTCAATTACCGCACACTGCATTCCCAGGCAGATTCCGAAAAAGGGAACCGTGTTTTCCCTGGCATACTGAATGGCCAGAATCTTGCCCTCAACCCCCCGGGAGCCGAAACCTCCCGGAACAAGGATTCCCTGCAGACCCTGCAGGTTGCGCATTACATTCCCGGCAGAAATACTCTCGGAGTTTACATATCTAAGGCTTACTTCAAGCTCGTTTTCAAGCCCTGCATGAATCAGGGCCTCATGAAGGCTTTTGTAGGATTCCTTCAAATCAACATACTTTCCTACTATGGCGATGTCCACTTTGCCCTTGGGGTGGTATATTCGATGGGCGATGCTTTTCCATTTTTTCAGGTTGGGGTTTTTTGCCGGAAGTTTGAGCATTATGGCTATCTTCTGGTCAAGGCCCTCCTCATACAGAGCCATGGGCAGTTCATAGATGCTGTTTACGTCTCTGGCAGTGAATACCGCGTCAGGATCAACATTGCAGAACAGGGCGATTTTGGATTTGATGTCCTGAGAAAGGTCCACTTCAGACCGGCATAGCAGAATATCCGCCTGAATCCCGATGCTTCTCAGCTCCTTGACGCTGTGCTGGGTGGGTTTTGTTTTGAGTTCACCCGCCGCCTTCATAAAGGGAACCAGTGTCAAATGAATGTACAAGACCTTGTCCTTGCCCAGTTCCCCCCGCAGCTGCCTGATGGCCTCAAGAAAAGGCAACCCCTCGATGTCTCCGACCGTGCCTCCGATTTCAATTATGGCCACATCCTCATCGTTTTGGACGACACTTTTGATGGCGTCCTTGATTTCATCCGTAATGTGGGGAATAACCTGCACTGTCCCGCCAAGATAGTCCCCCCGGCGTTCCTTGGTTATGACTGAATAGTATATCCTGCCTGAGGTGAAGTTGTTGATCTGGCTCATGGGCTGGCTCAGGTAACGCTCGTAGTGGCCAAGATCAAGGTCGGTCTCAGCTCCATCGTCGGTAACGTACACTTCACCATGCTGGAAGGGATTCATGGTTCCCGGGTCGACATTAATATATGGGTCTAGCTTTTGGATGGTGACCTTGAGGCCTCTGGCCTTTAAAAGAGCACCAATGGAAGCGGCTGCCAGTCCTTTTCCCAGTGAGGACAGTACCCCGCCGGTTACAAAAATGAATTTAGTTTTCATCAATGAGGTCCACCTTTTGGAATAATCAGTCATGAACCAGCCTGTCAGGAATCGGCTGGGCGAAAAAAAATACAGCTGCCCAAAAGACTCATTAGCCCAACAAAGGATGATTGCCAAGTCCAGATCCAACTGCAAAATGCCGAAACACGAAAAGCAAGCCATAATTGAAGACCAGTTAACTATTTGATTATTCTCCCTGCCCGGCATACAGGGATGCTGAGTGCCGGGGAATCAGTCTTTTGTTGTCTGTCATCCAGGCCAAAAAATGTTGTTTTGCAGGAGTATCTGTTCAGGCTTGGGCTTAAGAAAAAAAGAAAGCAAGGGATTTGTTGACAGATATTGCTATAGCAGATAGATTTTGTGAAATTTCTTACAAGGAGGTTTAAAATTGAACAGTCTAATTTTTGGTCCAAATGGAAGCGGTAAGGGTACTCAGGGTTCCCTGGTCAAACAGAAGTTCAACCTGGCGCATATTGAGTCAGGAGCTATCTTCAGGCAGCACATCGGCCAGGGAACCGATCTCGGGAAAAAAGCCAAGGAGTATATAGACCGGGGTGAGCTGGTTCCGGATGAGATTACTATTCCAATGGTGCTCGAAACCCTCAAGGAGAAAGGCTCTGGAGGCTGGCTGCTGGATGGCTTTCCAAGAAACATTGTTCAGGCAAAAAAATTATGGGAAGCCCTGAATGAAGCCGGAATGAAAATCGACTATGTTGTTGAAATTCTCTTGCCGAGACAAGTGGCCAAAAACAGGATTATGGGACGCCGGCTCTGCGTCAATGATCCCAACCACCCCAATAATATTTTTATTGACGCCATCAAGCCTGACGGAGACAAGTGCCGGGTCTGCGGCGGAGAACTCAAGACAAGGGCCGATGATCAGGATGAAGCGGCCATTGATAAGAGACATGATATTTATTATGATGATAAAACAGGCACCCTTGCTGCTGCCTATTTTTACAAAGACCTGGCTGGCAAGGAGGGTTTTAAATATATTGACCTTGATGGCGAGGGAAGCATTGACTCAATTAAGGATACTCTGCTCAAGCAACTGGTATAACTATTGTCCCGGGCAGACTATGGTTGTTCACCAGTCAATCCCCTTTTGTGGACCATGACCATCTGACATAACAGGGGCGCTTCTGCGCCCCTTACATGGTGCAATAATGGAAATCAACATTATTCCTCCCGAATCCAGCCTGCCTCTGGCCAGAGCCTTTGTGCTCAATATGGTGATCAAGTCCTTCAAAGGAAGAAAGGACGTTGAGATTCACCTGTACAGGCCTCAATGGGATCCGTCTGAAGAGGATGCCTATAACTGGGATACGGTTATTCAGAAGTCGCCCGGACAAGCTCAAAACGAAATGATCAATTCCAGACAGGTCATTCTGGAGTCTTTTGTTCTTGAGGAGCGTGACTCCATTCTGGATTATCTCAAATCCAGGTACTTCCAGAAGTTAAAAGTCATCAACAGCGCTCCGCTGCCTTTTCCATTGCCCGCAGGACTTACTCCGTTATCCATGATGCCGGAGAACAACAATTATGGCCGGATCAGGCTTGAAAGAGTTCCCCGCTATCCCCTGGCCTTTCCTGTACACGGCTTTTACGATTTAAGCGCTCATTCTCCAATCCTGACCGGTGAAGAAGCTTGATCTTCCTGGAATGATTCCGATGAGGCAGGGTATTCCCATATTCCGGAAATGCCTTTTTGACTGATGGCTTCATCCAGGTCTTCCAGAAATTTTCTTCTTGAAAGTTCCCTTGCCCCGAACCTGAGCATGTGCTTTGTGGTCTGCTGACAGTCCATAAAATGATAATCGTTTGATTTTAGATATATCATCAGATGAAACAAGGCTACTTTAGAGGCATTGGGAATAAGATAAAACATGGATTCGCCAAAAAACGCCTTTCCAAGCGCAACGCCGTAAATTCCTCCAACCAGACGAGATCCTTTCCAAGTTTCAAAGGAATGAGCCAGTCCGGCCCGGTGCAGCCTGGTGTAGGCATCGATCATTTCCGGGGTGAGCCAGGTTCCGTTGCTTCCCCCTCTAGGCACGCGGGAGCAGCTTTCAATGACTGCTTCAAAGGCTTTGTCCGCGGTGATTACGAATCTTTGGGAATTTATTACCCTGCGCAGACTTCTGGGGACGTGAAACTGGTGGGAATAAAGCACCAGCCGTGGTTCAGGAGACCACCACAGAATGGGGGAACCGGGACCATACCACGGAAAGATGCCTTTGGAATAGGCTGTAACAAGTCTGGTCAAGCTTAAACCCCCGCCAATGGCTAAAAGACCGTCAGGATCAGCCAGGCTTGGATGGGGAAAAACCGGTTCCCTTGTCAGAAAAAAGGTGCTCACTTGAATTGCAGGCGGCTTTTCTTTTTGTTCAGCTCAACCTTTATGCATGTCTTTTGATCTATGTTTTCGAAAAGAAGCTTCTCTGCCAAAGGGTCCTTAATCTCTTCCTGAATGACCCTTGAAAGCGGCCTGGCCCCGAACAAAGGGTCGAGCCCTTTTTCCGCCAGCCATGATTTTGCCGGCCGGGAAAGGGTCAGGGTAACCTTTTTCCCCCTTAGCTGACGGTTGAGCTCATTTATGTTTTTGTCCACAATCATTTCCATAACCGCAGGGCTTAGAGGTTCAAAGCTTACCACAGCATCCAGGCGGTTGCGAAACTCAGGGCTGAAAAGTTTTTCCACCGCTGTCAGTCCTTTGGACGCGGTATCCTTGCTGGATTCCTGACCAAAGCCGATGCTTTTGGAGCTCATCTCCCTGGCTCCGGCATTGGAAGTCATGAGGATGGTCACATGTCTGAAGTCAGCTTTTCTGCCGTTATTGTCTGTGAGGGTGGCATAGTCCATTATCTGCAGCAGGATATTAAACATGTCCGGATGGGCTTTTTCAACCTCATCCAGCAGGAGCACGCTGTAGGGATTCTTGCGGATAGCTTCAGTCAGCAGGCCTCCCTGGTCAAAGCCTATATAACCAGGGGGAGCCCCTATCAGCCTGGCCACCGCATGTTTTTCCATGTACTCACTCATGTCAAAGCGGATGAACTTGACCCCGAGAACCTCGGCAAGCTGCTTGGCCAGTTCAGTTTTTCCCACCCCGGTGGGGCCAATCATGAGAAAGTTTCCAACGGGCTTGTTCTCTTCGCGCAGGCCAGCCCTGGATCTCTTGATGGCCCTGGACAGGGTGTCCACGGCAGTGTCCTGGCCAAAGATCACTTTTTTTAGATCCTTATCCAGGTCCAGCAGCTTGCTCTTGTCTGAAGAGGAGATCTGCCTGGCTGGGATCCTGGCTATAGAGGCGATAACCTTCTCAATATCCTTCGGGGTCACCTGTTTTTTCCCCCTGGGAGCCCCTTCCAGAACAAAGACTGCCCCTGCTTCGTCCAGGACGTCAATGGCTTTGTCAGGCAGGAAGCGGTCGTTTATAAACCTGGCTGAAAGGTCTACCGCAGCCTCAATTGCCGATGGTCTATATCTGACATTGTGGAAATCCTCATAGTATGGCTTGAGTCCTTTTAGGATTTCAACGCTTTCCCGAATGCCTGGTTCGGGAAGTTCTATTTTTTGAAATCTTCTGGAAAGGGCTTTGTCCTTTTCAAAATGGTTTTTGTACTCTTCATATGTAGTGGAGCCAATGCACCGTATTTCCCCTGAAGCCAGGACAGGTTTTAGAATGTTGGAAGCGTCCATGGAACCCCCACTGGTGGCACCTGCTCCAACAATAGTATGAATTTCGTCGATGAATAAGATGGCCCCGTTAATTTGTTTCAGTTCGTTAATGACCCCTTTCAGTCTTGCCTCAAAATCTCCCCTGAATTTTGTGCCTGCCAGAAGGGAGCCCATGTCCAGGGCGTAGATATCTGTTTTCAGGAAGGAATCCGGAACTTTCTTGTCTGCTATATGGAGGGCCAGTCCTTCAGCCATGGCTGTCTTGCCAACCCCGGCATCTCCAACAAAGATGGGATTATTCTTTCTGCGACGCAGAAGGACCTGGATTACTCTGCGCATCTCCAGTTCCCGGCCTACCAGGGGGTCAATATACCCTTTTCGTGCTTTTTTCACCAGATTGTCGGTATACCTGGTCAGAAAACTTTTTTCAGTCTTATCCTTGGAAGGCTTGCATCCTGGACAGGCTGACCCTGGGAGGTCTGACTCCATTTCATGAGAAATATATTCCAAAACATCCAGGCGTGACAGTCCCTGAGATCGAAGGTAGTAGACTGCAAAAGCCTCCTCCTCCTCAAACATGACCGCTAGAAGGTCTCCAGCCTGGATCATATTTTTTCCGGCTGACTGGACATGGCCCAGGGCCCTGTGCATCACTCTCTGCACTCCGATAGTCTGGACGATTTCCCTTTCTCCGGAAGGAGGAATAACTTCCAGATGGTCCAGAAAAAATCTTTCCAGCTGATTCTTTAGCTTAAACAGATCCACGCCGCATCCTGAGAGCACATCCTTTCCTTTGTCATCCAAAAGATAAGCGTAAAGTATATGTTCCAGGGTCAGATATTCATGGTGTCTAACCTTGACTTCACGAATAGCCCGGGCAATTATTCTCTCCAGTTCTTTGCTTAACATCTATACCTCTTCCATTGTGCATTTCAGGGGGTATCCCTCTTTTCTGGCCAAATTTTTGACCGTGATAACTTTTGTTTCTGCAACTTCGGCCGTATAAACGCCGCACACTCCTGTCCCGTTTTTATGCACGTTCATCATGATCTGCATGGCTTCGCCTTCTGTTTTGTTGAACACTTTTTTCAGGACATGGATAACGAAATCCATGGTGGTGTAATCATCGTTATGCAGCAACACCTTGAATCTTCGCGGCTCTTTAAGCTCATCATCAGCAAAGGATTGCGCTGATACATGAGATTGAGTCAGTTCTTTGGTCATGGTTTCTAAGGCTAATAATTTTTGAGAAAAAGTCAATGCGCCCGGTACTTTTCAGGATATTCCACTTTTTCCAGGCATAACCCCCTGGCCGGTGCAGTGGCCGGTGTCAGCGGTCTTGTTTTATCCGACAGGAACCTGCTAAGCTTGGTCCAGTGATTCTTTTGACGGCCGACGGACACAAGAGCGCCAATGATGTTCCTGGCCATCTGCTTCAGAAAGCCGTCAGCGGTTATTCTGACAGCAAGCTCCTGGGGATAGAGGCCTTGAATAAAGGATATGCCGGTAACTTTGCGTTGTGTGCTTCTGACCTCGGTGCCTGAATTCATAAAAGCCCTGAAATCGTGTTTTCCGACAAGCAAGTCCGAACCTTTTTTCATGGATTCAAGATCAAGAGGGCCTGTTTTCCAGACAAAATTCCTCCTTTGGGGAAAAACATAGTCAGGTTCCAGCCACAGGTTATAACAGTATGTCTTGGAGACTGCGCTGAATCGGGCATGAAAATCAGGACCAAGAATTAGAGAGCGGGTAACTCTGATGGAGTCAGGCAGGATGGCGTTCAGGGCTTTCTGCCAGGGTACCGAGGCCTTGTTTTCAGGCTGATCAAAGTGGGCAACCTGACCAAGGGCGTGAACTCCGGCATCAGTCCTGCCTGATCCGTGGATCCGGACCGGCCTGGAGCAGATTCTTTCCAGGGCTTTTTCAATACAGCCCTGGACTGTAGGTGCGTCCGGCTGAAGCTGCCACCCGTGAAAACCACTTCCATCATAAGCCAGGGTCAGTTTGACCCGCACCACGGGCTGAGCTGATTTTACAACCTTGATGGATTTATCCATTGCTTGCCCTGCCAGAGATTTTTTTCAGTCATGACTCTTTGAATTGAATTAAGGATACTGTTTTTCCCGGATGCCCACCGCGGGGCCAGTAGTTCCCCTGGGGCCGGGTCTCCGGTGAGCCTGTGGATGATAATATCAGGGCGCAGGCGGGAGATGGCAGAGGCTGTCCAAAGGGCGTAGTCATTAATATCCTGAGGCAGATACCGTCCTGACTGCCACCACCTGGCCAGGGTTGTGTTCTTGCATATATAAAGATTATGGAACTTTATGCCCTGGACTGGCTCATTGTTGACAAAGTCTATGGTCTGCAGAAAATGGACACGGGTTTCTCCAGGAAGGCCGGCAATAACATGGGCGCAGACAAGGATCTTTTTTGAGGCGGCCAGAGCGCATGATCTGGAAAAGTCCTGGGCAAGATGACCCCTGTTGATCAGGGTCAGTGTTTCATCACAGGAACTCTGCAGTCCGAGGTCCAGCCAGATTTCATCACAGGGAAAAGTAGCCAGGATGCGCACTTTTTCTTCATCCAGGCAGTCCGGCCGGGTGCCTACGCACAACACCTTGAGGTCTTGGAGGTCTTTGAGCTGGCTTAAAATTGATTCCAGTTTTTCTGGGGAACAATGGGTGTTGGAAAAAGACTGAAGATAAGCGGCGAATTTAATGGAGCCATGCCTTGAGAGCAGCTTGTCCCGGAACAGATTGTATTGATCTTTGAGGGATAAGCAATTAAGGTCAAGTCCTGTTCCGGATCCCAGTTCATTGCAGAATATGCAACCCTTGACAGAAATTGTCCCGTCCCTGTTGGGGCAGTCAAGACCTGCATCCAGCGGAATTTTCCAGACCCTGGTTCCGAATTTTTGTTTCCAGTAAGCTGATAGCGTATTGTAATTCTGCATGTAGAACCGTCTCAAAGGCATGTTGCCTGGCGCATTTTATTCTGGTATGTTTTTTCGTTGATCATGACTCATATTCTAACTTTATAAGAGGAAAGTATGCCTAGAATACTGGACAGGATATTTGGGGCTGTATCCAATGATTTGGCCATTGACCTCGGTACCGCCAATACCTGCGTTTATGTTAAAGGTAAAGGGATTGTGCTCAGGGAGCCTTCGGTTGTCGCCGTAAAAAGGGATTCAAGGGGGGCCAACAGGGTTCTGGCAGTGGGCAGCGAAGCCAAGAAGATGCTCGGAAGAACTCCAGGGAACATTACGGCCATCCGGCCCATGAAGGAAGGTGTAATAGCAGATTTTGAAGTGACCGAAGCCATGCTCAGGCATTTCATAACCAAGGTCCACAACAGTCGCAGGCTGGTCAGGCCCAGAATAATTATCTGCGTGCCCACAGGAATCACCCAGGTGGAAAAGAGGGCGGTCAAGGAGTCGGCCCAGAGCGCCGGAGCAAGGGAGGTTTACCTCATTGAAGAGCCCATGGCCGCGGCAATCGGTGCCAACCTGCCTATTACAGAGCCTACATCCAACATGGTGGTGGACATCGGGGGCGGAACCACCGAAGTAGCGGTTATTTCCCTTTCAGGCATAGTCTACAGCCGTTCAGTCAGGATCGGTGGGGATAAAATGGATGAGTCCATAATGCACCATGTCAAGCGCAAATACAACATGCTCATCGGAGAAGGCAGCGCGGAGATGATTAAAACCACCATAGCCTCAGCCTATCCCGTTAATGATGAACAGGAAATGGTGGTCAAGGGACGGGATCTGGTTTCAGGCATCCCTCAGAACATTACCATTACTTCCGAAGAAATCCGCAAGGCCATATCCGAGCAGGTGGACAGCATTGTTCAGGCGGTGCGGGTCGCCCTGGAGCAGACTCCTCCTGAACTGGCCGCAGACATAGTTGACCGGGGGATAGTGCTTACCGGGGGCGGGGCTCTTCTAAAAGGGCTGGATCAGCTGCTGCGGGATGAAACGTCACTGCCCATTACAGTGGTCGATGATCCGCTGTCAACAGTGGTCATAGGTTCAGGCAAGGTCCTGGACAGTCTGGACGTTCTCAAGGAGGTAACTGTAGATTAGCTTCCAACTAACCCCCAAAAGAATTCTCGGGCTTTTTTTTATCTTTATCGTCCTATATTTAAGTCTTTATACCTGGAATTCCCGCACCCAGCACCTGGATCGTCTTTCATCGTATACGGGTCTTGAGGCAGTAGGCTGGATAGTCAAGCCTGGAAAGTGGATACAGGACCTGGTTTCAGATTTCTGGAGTACCTATATCTATCTGGTAGAGGTCCGTTACGAGAATCAGGCGCTCAGGGAAGAGGTTGATAGTCTCAGAATAAAGCTTGCTCAAGTATCTGAAGACGCAGCTGCTCTGCACCGCCTGGAAAGACTTCTGGGCTTTGCTCCTCCCGCGGAATGGTCGGCTTCCGGAGCCAGGGTGGTTGCCCATGATTTTGGCCCCCTGGGGGCGGTCAATTCGGTGATAATTGACAGAGGGAAATTTCAGGGTGTCTCCCCTAATCTTCCTGTTGTTACTTCTTCTGGCGTAATGGGGAGAACATTCCGGGCGGGTTTAAATTTTTCTTCAGTCCTGCTTCTTTCCGACCCCAACAGCCGCATACCTGTTGTCAGTTCAGAGTCAAGGGTTAAGGGCATCCTCTCAGGACAGGGATATCAGAAACCTCTTGCCCTTTTGTATGTCCATCAGAACTCAGCTCTTGACAGGGGGGAGCTCCTGGTGACATCAGGACTGGCCGGAATCTATCCCAAAGGGCTTCCCGTGGCCAGGGTTGCTGATGTTCTTCGTTCCGAGATCTCTCTGTTTCTGATTGTTGATGCTCTTCCTCTTGTTGACTACCCGAACAAGGAAGAGGTGCTGATTCTGCAAAAAGGCGCCAATTTAAAACCCCGAAATAGTTATGGGACCAAGCAGTAATTGAAGCTGGCAGGATTTCTAATTATATTTACTTTTCTGGGTGTCTGGGCCCAGTTTTTTTTCCCATCAACCGACTTTCTTTCCCCTGGCCTGGTTGTCATGCTTCAGTTCGGCCTGTACAAGCCTGCCGTCTGGGCTGCCCTGGCCTGGATGCTGATACAGGAGGGCACCGGAGGGCTGGCATTTGGGACAGTAATTCTCTCCTACCTGGGGCTTGCTGCTTTTTTTTTCTGTGGGGGAGCGTTTTTAAAAGTCAACAATGTTTTGTTTACCGCATTTCTCTTTTTGTTTCTGAGTATTTTCAACGCCTGGGTCATTGCGGCCCTGGCCTCCCTTCAGGATCTCGTCCTGGCCTGGGGATTCAGCATTGAAAGGGTTGTGGTTCAGACCGGAGTTTATCTGGGGGTCTGGGCCTCGACTTATATTTTTTTTAAGAAGTATTTAATCCATGAGCCTGTTTAAAGAGGAAAGCATATTCAATGAAAAGTTCGGTTCTTATCTCCTGCTTTTTCTGATAGTTTCTCTTTTCTGTGTTTTTTCAGTCAGGCTGTGGTATCTTCAGATATATAAGGGAGACTTTTTCTCTCAGAAAGCCCAGGATAATGTCCAGAGACGGCAGCAGATATATGCGCCCAGAGGTCTTTTCCTGGACCGACACGGAGAGCTTCTGGCGGTTAACGAGCCTTCATACAGTCTGGCTATCATCAGGGAAGACTGTCCGGACATCAAGTCAACTCTTGATCAGATCGGCATCTGGACCGGGATGGAGCAGTCTCAGATCCATGATGAATTTGCCAGAGGCCGGAATATGGTCAGATCATTTGAAAATCAGATTATTGCTTCCAACCTTTCCTTTGATGTGCTGACAAGAGTTGAAACCGAATCACCATACTGGCCCGGAGTGAAAATTGTTGTTCAGCCCAGAAGAAAATATCTCCAGGGAGAAGTACTTTCCCATGTCCTGGGTTATGTTGCCAGGGCCAATGAGGAAGAACTCAAAAGAGATCCAGGGCTTCGTCTGGGAGACAATGTGGGCAAGCAGGGACTGGAGTTGACCAAGGAGAAAGTGCTCAGGGGGAAAAGAGGTCTGAGGCAATTGGAGGTTGACGCATCAGGCAGGACTTTGCATGAAGAAGTGCTTGTTGAACCTGAACCCGGGAAGAGCATCAGGCTGAGCATTGATCTTGGAATACAGCAAAGGGCCTTTGAATTAATGGAAGGACAATCGGGATCATTAATTGTTCTTGATGCTCATACAGGTCAAGTACTGGCCCTGATCAGCTCGCCCGGGTATGACAACAACAAGTTTGTCTTCGGGATATCCCGTGCCGACTGGCAGGAGCTGTTAAACAATCCCCATCATCCTTTGCAGAACAGGAGCATTCAGAGCGCTTATCCGCCTGGATCGGTCTTTAAGTTGATTATGGCCGGCCTGGGCCATATGGAACCTGAGGTCAGGACCCGGGACAGGGTGTATTGTTCTGGTTCTCTCCGGCTGGGGAACAGGGTATTCAGGTGCTGGAAGGGACATGGATGGGTAGACATGGAAAAATCCCTGGTTGAATCCTGTGATGTTTATTATTACCAGCTCGGTGACAGGCTTGGTGTTGACAAAATCAGCGAGTTTGCCGTTGGAAGCGGGTTCGGCAGGCCCACAGGCATTGATCTCCCCCACGAGAGATCAGGCCTTATTCCCACCAGGGAATGGAAAAGACAAAGATTCAATGATGGCTGGAGGCGAGGGGACAATTATAACCTGTCCATCGGCCAGGGATTCACCCTGGTCACCCCGCTGCAGATGGCCAGATTTGTCGCAGCGGTAGCCAACGGGGGGATTTTATACAAGCCGGCCCTTCTTCTTGATGAAGAAAGGGTTGATCCACAGCCTTTGCCCTGGAGTGAGGCCGCAAGAAGCTTTGTGTTCCAGGCTATGGTGGAGACCGTGGAGGGGCAACGGGGTACAGCCAGAAGGCTGCAAACAAAAGACATAACGGTTGGAGGAAAAACCGGAACTTCCCAGGTTGTAGGGCTGATGCCTGAGCATCTGGAAGAAGATCCTGAGGCTGTTGACTACTGGCTCAGGCACCATGGGTGG
>PWNK01000145.1 GCA_003557865.1 Desulfonatronovibrio sp. | reverse complement strand
TCAAGCTTGTTCCCAGAAATCCCGAACCTGACCTGGTTCTGGCCTATATCTGGTCTGATGACCAAGGCATGATGCACCGCATCCTTCTGGTTGACTTTTTTGGCAACGGCAATGAACTCAGATTCAAGGACATGGTACTGAATCCCGAGCTGGATGAACAGATCTTCACCTTTGAGCCCCCAGCAGGCATTGACATTCTGAACTGAAATATTTGGAGTAACTTGACATTCAGAAGTTCTCTGGCAACTGTTTGCGTTTACAGATTAATACCAGGATCCTGAATGTCCGGTGTCTTGGCGAATTTAATTCCTTGATTTCTTTATCTTTATTTTTTAACCAGTTAAACACTGCCTCCGGCATTCTCGCTTAAGCGTGGTTTAACCGGGTGAACCTTATGACCTTTAACTATTCACTCTCAAGGGAGTAAACAAATGATAATCATTGTTAAAAAATGCTTTGAATGCCCTTTCTGCAATACTCAGGATGAGGATAACATGCAGTGCAATATTTCCACCCCGAGCAAAAGACCAATCCATGACCGGGGCAAAGAATTCCCGTCTTTCTGTCCTCTCAGGAGGGAGCAGGCCATTGTCAGAAATTTTGAAGGCTGAATGAATTCCGGCATGTTGCTGCCTTTCTGAGGACGCAATAGATATTCCAGTTCCTTAAAAGCATGGTATCTATATTCCACTGGTTTTGATTAGCATCGGCATTAAAGGCCTGTCTGGGGCTAAGGTTTTGTAATGCCTGCGATGTTTGACCGTCGACGGTTCCGTTGGACAAACATGCGCCAGCTTATGGTTTCGAACAATTCTCAGATTTGTTTGACCTCTAAGTGAGTTACCGGGACCAATACATTGTTTGTCCTGCGGAACCGCGACAGGGAGTTCGCAGGCAAAAGAAACCTTAGTCCCAGGCAGGCCAGGATTATGGTCAATAGTTACAAAGCATGTTGAAAAAGTCCTTATCTGCCTCTTAAGCCGGTAACAACCTGAAGAGCATGGAATTTACCCTGACCAAACTTCTGGGCGGCCTGATGATGCCCGTGCCCATCATCTTTTTTCTGCTGGCTTGCGGCATTTTGTTATCCCTTCTGTCCAGATTCAGAGTGCTGGCTACTCTTTTGACTGCTTCCGGAACAGTCCTGCTCATTCTCGTTTCCACACCCCCTTTTCCTGAAAAAATACTCCGGGACCTGGAAAAGAGTTACCCTGTTCTTGAGGACATTCCCCAAGTCCCGTGGATCATCGTCCTGGGAGGTGGAACCAGGGGTAAAGACCACTGGCCTGCAGCTTCCAGGCTGGGTGAAGCATCCATGTACCGCCTTGCCGAAGGTGTCCGGCTGGCCAAAATACTGCCGGATGCAACGCTTATTACCTCAGGAGGATCAGACAAGGCAGGCCCGTCAAGCGCGGAGTTGATGGCTGCTGTTGCAGTCAGCTGGGGAATTGATCCCGGACGGATCATTATCAGTCCCAAGCCGCACAACACGGCACAGGAGGCCCGGGAAGCAGCCTCCATAATAAACCAGCATGATTCTTTGCTCCTGGTGACATCAGCCTCGCACATGCCCAGGGCTGTGGCCCTGTTTCAGGGCCAGGGCCTGTCAGTGATCCCGTCCCCCACCGGCCACCTTGTTGATCCCCAACGCAGCCAGGGACATGTGGGCACCTATCTTCCCCAGTCAGCATACATCAGGTTTGTTGAACGGGCCATGTGGGAAAGGATAGGCCTTTTCTGGGCCAGGCTGCGCGGCCTTCTCTAAGAATTGTATTGACGCGGCATTATGTGACCAGGTTCAGACACCTGACGTCTGCTTGCATGGCCTTCAATCTGGTTTTCGTTCTTGAGTTTCGCTGCAATTTCCTGTAAAAATATCAATCATGTCAGATACTGCCCTTATTTATGACCAGGTATTCCAGGAGCATGAAGTTGGAAGATCCCACCCGGAAAACCCCTCAAGACTCAAGGCGATAGTCAGCGGCCTGAAATCAGATCCCAAGACTTCCAAACTGTTATGGCATAAGCCTCAATGGGCCCGGGAAGAGCAGATTTGCCGCAACCACTCCCGGGAGTACATTGACCTGGTGCGGCGCAAAGTTGCCGCCGGCTCACATTCCCTTGGTTTTCCCGATACCGGAATCAATGCCCGGTCTTTGGACGCGGCCCTGGCAGCAGCTGGAGCGGTCCTGACCGGGGTGGACATGGTCATGCAGGGTCTGGCCGGCAACGCGTTCTGTCCCGTACGCCCTCCCGGACACCATGCCCGTCACTTTATGGGCATGGGCTTCTGCATTTTCAACAACATAGCCCTTGCTGCCTGGCATGCCCTGGACAAATACAGTCTGGAGAGAATCCTGATCATTGACTGGGACGGGCACCACGGAAACGGCACCCAGGAAGCTTTCTACCATCTCAGGGAAGTCTTCTTTTTCAGCATTCACCAGGACATGTGGTATCCATTCACTGGAAAAAAATCTGAAACCGGCCAGGGCAAGGGCAAGGGCACGACCATGAACTTTCCTTTCCCGGCGTGGTCTGATGGCCGGGACATCCTTCCGGTCTTCACCCGGCACCTGATCCCGGCCATGGAGCAATTCCGGCCGCAACTGGTCCTTATCTCGGCGGGATTTGACGGCCTCCGGGGAGACCCCCTGGTCAGGCTCGGCCTGGATGCTGACGATTTTTCAGTCATGACCAGGATTGCCATGGACATCGCGGACAGGTACTCAGACGGAAGACTGGTCTCAACCCTGGAAGGCGGTTACGATCTTAACGGTCTGGCCGAGTGCAGCATCCGTCACGTAAGAGAGCTTATGGCATGAACATCACCGGACACTTAACCAAGGGCGTAATTTAAACTTTTCAGGCATATTATCCGGGGTCTTGGCCTGAAAGGATCAAGCTCAGTCTGAAATTATTAAAGAAGAGCTTCGAGAATAATGCAACCAGGCCGCAATCAGCGTTCGGCTAAAGGCTCCCATGGGATTGTTATGAGAAAATTGTCATATGTAATGATTATTGTCTGCACTATTATTTCGCTATCCTGTTCAACTGATCATGTTAAAGATGAGCACGGACTGACCTATCTGGATCAATTGCCCCCCTTGCTGGACAGGGAGCTTTTTTTTGATGACGCAGAGATTGATGGGGCCAGGCTGTCTCCAGATGGCGAGTCCATAATGTTTCGG
>PWNK01000073.1 GCA_003557865.1 Desulfonatronovibrio sp. | reverse complement strand
GGGCTGGAGGTCCCTGAATGGTTTTCTTCATGACGCATTTCATCCCAGCAGGAGCCGATCCATCCGAAGATCCTTCCGCAATCCCCGCACTTGGGACAGCGCCAGAAAATGCTTCCGTCTCCCAGATGGTCGACATACATGATATTTATTCTCCCCCGACAGGGGGTTCCCAGGGGCTTTCTCCTGCATTTTATGCCGGAACAGAACGGGCCGAAAGTGGCCTGACGGGTGGCGGCGGATATAATCCGGCCGAAGTAACCGGCAATTATAATTGACGACCTGGATATTGAGGGGTGAAGGTTGCCGGTATGGTCAAGATACTGCCTGACATCGGTTTTCCAGCAGTACTTGAACTCATCCTGTTGAAAATAATTGTATATCGTCTGTCTGGATAATCTGAAAAGAGAAAAAATCATGACTTGACTAAAAACTGTTTACTGTTGAAATTTACTGCTTATTCTGCCCGCCTGGACATGATTATGCTCCCCTCTGCAGTGTCCAGCGGACTTGGAATGGGCGGGACAATATCTGAGCCTCTGTTTTTTGTCCATAGGTAATAGGTTAGCCCATTTTTAAGGAAGCCTGTCCCGGTGCCCCATGCAAATGGCTGAACTGATAAGTCCAGACCGGATTCAGGCAGAAGGTGAGTTTATGATGGACGCGGTATCCTTAGCTGACATCAACTTGTGGCCCTAAGCCTGATATATTCAACACCCAGGGTTGACACCTCCCGGGGTGTGATCAAGGCTTTTATAATTGTCTTATCCTCTTTAAGGGGGTATTATTTTGCAACATTTCGAAACCCGGCCAGGCTCCAGGATAAAAAATGGTGAACAGTTACATTATTTTTTCACATAAAACAGGGATTGCTCATGATTAAAACAAGCCACAGCAAAGCATCCGGTGGTAAACCGGATCATACTCACGGGAAGGTGCGCAAGGCGGCACAGTCTGTGAATAATGGTCTCCAGCTGAACAAGGCCCCCCAGCTGTCAAGGGAAAATCTGCTGGCAGTCTTTGAGAATATCAGTGAGGCGGTGATAGTATTACATGAAAATGGCAGTATCCTTGAACTTAACAGCAGCGCCCTGAGTCTTTTTGCAACAGGCAGGGATGAAGCCCTGAACGCCAACTTCTGCAGCGATTTCTGCCTGCCCAGAAATCCTCTGGAGAAATTTTCTGAATTGTGGGCCAGATTGAAGGATGGTGAGTTCTTCTGCTTTGAAGTCAAGGGTAAACGTTGTGCAGAGAGCAAGGTTTTCCCAGCTGAAATTGTTTTGAAAAAAATCACCTGGGATGGCCAGGAAGCGGCAATGGCCACTGTCCGGGACATAACCAGATACAAGGAAGACAAGAAAGCCCTCAGAATCAGGAGACAGCAGCTTTCCGCCATTCTGGACGGCACTCCCGTGGCCACCTTTGTTATTGACAATGAGCACCGGGTCATATCCTGGAACAAAGCCTGTGAGATGCTTACAGGTGTTTCCAGAAAAAAGGTTCTGGGAAGAAGGGTGGACTCCGGGATATTCTACCCGGGCCCCAAAAGGCCTGTACTGGCTGATGTTGTCCTGGACATGGATGAACTGAAAATGGTCGAGCTTTACAGAGAGAAGAACCTGGCCCGGCACCTCCTGATTCCTGAAGCTTTTGAGGCCTCGGACCGGGTTGTTCTCCAGGGGGTTCCCAAAGACATTTATTTTCTGGCCGCCCGTTATCGCAATATCAGCGGACAAGTGATTGGGGTGATTGAAACCATCAGTGACATCACTGAAAGAACCAGGGTGGAAAATGCCCTCAGGGCCAGTGAAAAAAGACTGAAGGAGGTTACGGCCGATATTCCGGGTGTTGTTTACCAGTATCATGTTGAAGAAGGGGGCCCGGGGCGGTTCACATTTATCAGCGAGGGAATACGCAAGATGTTCGGCCTTGATCCCGGGAAAGTTATGCAGGACCAGGGACTGTTTTTTTCGAGCATGGAACATGAGGTCCAGCAGAAGTTCAAAAAGGCCTTCAGGTTATGTACCGAACTTCAGTGTGAATGTATGGAGGAATTCGAGTTTATCCTGGAGAAAGGGAGTGATGACAAGAGGTGGATCAAGAACAGGGCTCTTTCCAGGGTCAAAAAAACCGGTGAAACCCTGTGGAAAGGGGTTATGACCGATATTACCCGGGAGAAAAGAACTGAAAAGCTGCGGGTTGATGTTGAGCGTATAGTCCGTCATGATATGAAGTCTCCGCTCATGGGCATTGGTGGGCTGTCCAGGCTGCTGCTCAAGGAGGATCTCAGCCCTAAACAGAGACAGTTCGCGGCCGCAATCAATCAAAGCGCCCTCAAGCTGATGCGCATGATCAACCATTCCATGTCCCTCTTGAAGATGGAGGAAGGAAAATACCAGCTTAATCCTGAAACTTTCAATATAATTGATGTTTTTTATACCCTTGATGATGAGTTTAAGGCATCTTTGGAGAGCAGTTCGGTAAACATGGAGTATTTCCTGGACGGCAGTCCTCTTTCCCAAGGGAATGTCTGTATGGTCAGCGGGGAAAAGATCCTGCTGGAGTCGCTGTTTGCCAACCTTGTTCAGAACGCTCTGGATGCCTCTCCTCAAGGAGGAACAATTACCGTGAACATCTGCCGCGCTGAAGATCGGGTTGAAGTGGATATACACAATATGCAGGCTATACCTGAAAGTGTCAGGGATAATTTCTTTCATCGCTATGTGACTTTCGGAAAGAAGTTTGGGACAGGAATAGGTACTTACAGCGCCATGCTTATAGCCAGGACCCACGGCGGGGATATTCGCTTCCGAACCTCAGAGGAAAAAGGGACAAACCTCATTGTTACCCTGCCCGGACCAAGCAAAGAATCTCAGTGATTCGTCTACAGATGGAAACAAGTTCCAACCTTTGAAGCTGCGGGGAGGAGGAAATGAATAACAAATTATCAAAATGGTGCAGGAGGCTGCCGGGCCTTATACTTATGGTCTTGTTTGTTTCCGTGCTGAACCAGCCCGGTTTGGCCTGTGCCAGCCCCGAGACTGAAAAACGGCTGCCTAAAGGAATAGCCGGAATGAAGAAGGATAAGGTCATCTCCGGGGATGAAGCTTCCAGGATCATAAACCGGATGCACAGGGGAGAAGTGGCCACCAGCGCAGATTTTATCGTCACCTATGAGGACGGGAAACACTCGGCCACTTATTATT
>PWNK01000108.1 GCA_003557865.1 Desulfonatronovibrio sp. | reverse complement strand
CTCCAAGACGCCGGCTATGTTCGCCAGGTCCTGTCCGTAGGCCTTCAACTCCTTTTCCCCCTGCTTCTGACCAAGGGCAAACAGGGCTTTGGCGTATCTTCTGGCAACAATGTTTCCTATCAATTTAACACCACCCTTGTTAAACTATCATTAATAAGAGCTTTATGATCTTCGGCCTTTAACTTCTTTTTGATCATGGCTTCAGCAGCTTCAGTCACTTTTTCTGCTAGTTCAGCCTTAATTTCTTCCAGGGCGAACTTGGCTTCCTGTTCGGCACTGATTTTGGCCTGCTGTTTGATGTGCTCAGCTGCAAGTTCAGCCTTGTTAATTATTTCCGCCTTCAGGGCCTCACCCTGAGCTTTAGCCTGGGTCAGAATGCGCTCTCTTTCCTCATCAAGATCGGCAATGCTGCGCTCAACCTCGGCCAGCCTCTTCTCAGCCTGATCACGTCTTTCATCCAGATCATTGAGCTCTGTTTCAATTTCCTTGCTTCGCCCGGGAAAAAAGGTGAACAGTTTTCTGCCGCCTGCATAGTAAAGAATGGCCAGAAAAATAGTAAAGTTGATCACCCTCCAGATCTGGTCCTTAAGATCAGGATGGAAATTCATGGGATCAACCATATTAAAAATAATTGCGGGCACCAGCAGGAGCGCCAAAATTAGCGGCACATTTTTGTTTCCTTTCAACACACAGCCCTCCTTAATATTGAAATTTATTGGTATTATGCCTTACTGAGAATCTTTTCCGTGGCCTTTGTCGCAAATTTCTCAACCTCTTTTTTCAGGTTGCTGATAGCCGCGTCCTTTTCCTTTGAAACCTTTTCCCGGGCAGCCTTGATCATGCTCCCGGCCTCTCCAGATGCTGCGTCCACAATTTCCTTTTCCTCCAGGTAACCCTCCCCCTTGAGGTCGGCCCTGATTTCCTGCGCCTTGATCCGGGCTTTATCCAGCTCCGCTTCATAGGTTCTCATCTTTTCCTGAGCTGATCCTGTAAAATCCTCCACTTCAGAAACCTTTTGCGACATTATCTCGGCTCGCTTAACGAGCATGCCCCGGATGGGCTTGTAAAGAATAACGTTGAGCAGCAGGAGAACAATAAAAAAATTCACGAGTTGAATAAAAAAAGTGACGTTAATATCAATCATGGCGCCTCCCGGAGAATGTGAAATTTTGTTCAAGGTTGATGTTTTTTATTCAAAGACATGGTACATTTAGCCAATTTGTCGGTTTGTGTCAAAAACTTTTTGCGGGTATTTCAGAACATATTTGCTGACCTGAGACTAGGATTGTTAATACTTTCACATTGTTTCGGATGTGAAAAAATATTTTTTAAAAATATTTTAAATTCCGTGAAATATTTATTCCCCTGAAGGTTCATCCTGGCTCATGTTTATCTCTCCCCGGACAAAGGCGCCTTCTTCAACCACAAGGACCGGAGTTGAAATTTTACCGCTCAGGTTGGCCTGCTTATAAAGTACCACTTTGGATTTGGCTCTGAGCACACCCTCCAGCCTGCCGCTTAACACCAGCTGGCCGACATTTACATCCCCTTTAACCCAGGCCTCGTTGCCGATAATCAGAGTGCCTTCTGATTCAATCTCTCCTTCAAATTCTCCGTCTATGCGTACAGTTCCCTTAAACTCCAGCTTCCCATGGTAAGCTGTGCCCATCCCCATAAAGGCGTTTATCTCGTCTTTGGCCATTGTTTCTCCTATTGAGTTGTTGGATTTTCTTCTGAACCATCTTATCATGACCGGTTCAACTCTTAAACATGAACCTGCGCATTGATACATTAAGCACCAGGCCGATCATGATAAAATTAACAAGAAGGGAGGTTCCCCCATAGCTGACAAAAGGAAGGGGGACACCGACCACAGGCATCAATCCCAAAACCATCCCGATATTAATCAGAATATGCCAGAAAAAATAGAAAAACACGCCCACGCACAGCATTGACCCGAACTTATCCTTGGCCTCCTGGGAGCAGAGAAAAATTTGATACAAAAATAAGCAGAACAGGAAAAGAAGTATTATGGAACCCAGAAAACCCCACTCTTCACCAAAAACAGAAAAAGCGAAATCCGTATGCTTTTCCGGCAGAAAACGGAGCTGACTCTGGGTACCCTCCATAAATCCTTTTCCCCAGAATCCCCCGGAACCTATAGCAATCTGAGATTGGATCACATGATATCCTGAACCAAGGGGGTCCTGCCCGGGATTAAGAAAAGACAGAAGTCTGTTTTTCTGATAATCCTTGAGAAAGGACCAGCTCAGTGGAATCAGCAAAGGGATTGCCAGAATAATGGTTTTTAAGATGTTTTTTTTAATGCCGTGATAAATGACCATCCCGGTCATAAGAAATATCAGAAGCAGGGCTGAGCCAAGATCAGGCTGGATGACAATGAGATAAGCCGGAAGAAGAACAACAGCAAACACCTTGAGCATGTCTTTGAATCCCAGGGCATGGTTAATCCTGGATAAGAATGCTGCGGTAACAAGAACAACCGCTATCTTGACGGCCTCACTGGGCTGGAAATTCACAAAACCGAGATCAAGCCATCTCTGGGCACCATAAATGGTTTTTCCCCAGATAATGACCGCCAGCAGGAGGGATATGGCCACTGAATATACAACCCAGGAGATATTCTTAAATCGGCGGTAATCAAAAAGCATGGTCACAACCATAGCCAGAAAAGCGATTACTCCCCAAAGAATCTGTTTTTTATAAAATGGGGTGAGAGCGGTTCCATCCCCTATCCTGAAAGCGCTTGCCGAATATAAATTCAGAACCCCTGCTGCAAACAGCAGAAAAATGACGGCCAGAACAGGCCAGTTTATGTAATAGAAAAGCTGCCGATCTATCATGGGTAACAATTAGATTTCAGCATTCCGGAAAGAAGACCTTTCCAGATGGAAACAATAAAAAATACTGCCATTTCAATTCTCTCAGGTCCAGGCTTAGAGTCAAGCAACTACCTGGGCCGGCATTCCATGAAAATACTGTCGACACTTATGCAACCAGCGGACTTATCAGTCAGCGGCCTGCCTGGCCGGGATCTTCAAAAATGTAGTCCAGCATACCCCTGACCAGCGGACCGGCTGCCCTGCTCCCGGACCCCCCATGCTCCACCAGAGCCACTATTGAATAAACCCGGTCATCCTTTTGGGCAAAAGCGGCCATCCACCCATGGTGCCTGAGCCAGTAGTCAACAGCCTCAGG
>PWNK01000087.1 GCA_003557865.1 Desulfonatronovibrio sp. | reverse complement strand
TATCCTGAACAGGCCTGGACCTGGTTTCTGTTTATCCCCGTACTGCTTGAGGGAAGGAAGGCCTGCCGCCTCCCACTTCGAAGCAATGATTTCAATTTTTCCGGAATCCGTTTTGATTTTAAACCTTTCTTCATCAAAATAAACAGGTTTATCCGTGAGTGGCACCATTCCAGTGGCATTGAAGTCGACAATTTTCACCCCGGTTCCCTCAAGCTGACAGTCCCAGATGTCCTCAATGGATTCAAAAGCAATCCTGTCCAGACCCAGCCTTTTTCCCAGTCCGCACAGGATCTCCCAGTCGGCCCTGGTGTCAAACCTTGGCCGGGTGGCCCTCTGCCGGACGAAAAAATATGGTTTCAGACCATTTTTAACCGCAATTATGCTTTCGCGCTCAAGATAGGGAGAAAGGGGCAGGACAACATCAGAATGCCAGGCCGTGGCTGACCAGGAAAAGGTGACCGAGACCATCAGGTCGAGATTTTTAAGCATTTTTTTCTGAGCCTGCGGGTCAGGAAGAGCCATGAAAGGGTCATGGCGATAAGCAATATAGGCCTTGACTGGATAAGGGTCCTGGCTTTCAACAGCCTTGAATGCCTGTTGCAGAAGCCCCGGACCTGCATCAAAATGCTTATACTTCCACCCCACCCCATCAGCTCTCTTTTCCTCAGGCTCGGGATAGAGCGAAGCCAGGGATTTCAGGCCCTTTCGCCCGCAATCCCCTGGTGTGGCTGCAAAGCACAGCCCTCCCCTGGCTCCCACAGTCCCCAGCAGTGTATTGATTATGTATATGCTTCTGGAAACATAAAACGAGTCAAGGTATCTGGAGTTCATCCACCCTGGATGCCAGATCACGCCAGGGGCGGCTTTTGCCAGATCAGCCGCCAGAGCTCTTACCCCGGAAGCCTCAAGGCCTGTTCTTAATTCGGCCCATTCAGGAGTGCAGTCTTTGACGAAAGATCTTAGCTGCTCAAAATCCTTAAGCCACCTGCTTACAAAATCGGCATCATACATATTATTGAAAATAAGCTCATGTATTACCCCAAGATTTAAAGCGTAATCGGTCCCGGGCCTTATCATGAAGAACTGGTCAGCCTTGGCCGCGGTTACCGTGGCCCTGACATCAATAACCGTCAGCTTGCAGCCGTTGCCCATGGCGTCCAGAAGATCGTTGACCTCCTTAACGTTAATGGCCTCCAAAATATTTCTGGTCTGCAGGACCACGTGCCTGGAATTTTTCAAGTCATAAACAAACCCTTTTCTGTTAAAGCCGAACAGGGACCGTGCTGCATGCTGGACATTCCTGGAGCACGACACATCATGATTGCAGTAGTTGGGGGACCCGATACCGCGCATGAATCCCTGATGTAGATCTGTAAACGGACCTCCACGGTCCGACCACAGAATGGATCTGGAGCCATAATCGTCAATAACCTTGCCCAGTTTCCCGGCCACAAGCTCCAGAGCCTCATCCCAGCTGGCAATACGCCATTTTCCCTCCCCTCTTTCTCCTTGTCGAACAAGGGGACCGCGAATCCTGTCTGAATCGTTGAGCAGGCCAGACCAAGCCGCCCCCCTGGCGCAAATGGCCCCTTTTAATGAAGAATAAGGATTACCCTGAACAAACCTTATATCCCCATCAAGAAGATCTACCTGAATTGGACAGCGAACCGCGCACATTCCACATATACTGAATACCTTTTCCATTGAAATTCGACTCCGTTGAGCTTGTTATTTAACTTAAACCGTGCTGTTTGAGATGCGACCAGCCAGAAAAGCCGGCATCTTTGGAAGTAATTCCTTGTCGCTCAGGCTATAGAACCATGATCAAAGTGCCTGCCAGGGCCAGAAACACGTTGGCAAAGGCGTAGGTCCCGGCGTACCCCAGAGAAGGAACTGTACTGTTGGCCGCACGGATGATGGTGTTCAGGGCCGGGGTGCTGGTCATGGCCCCGGTTATGGCTCCCAGAAGAATGGCAATGTTAAATTTCAGAACATATTTTCCAAATAAGAAGCCCATAATAACCGGAACAGTGGTCACCACTATGCCGCTGAGAAAAAGTACCGGACCCACGGTAAGCAGGGCCTGCACTATTCCCTGGCCTGCCTTGAGCCCGATTCCGGCCATGAAAAACAGGAGTCCGAGCTCCATGAACAGCCACCTGGCCGCGGGGGGAACCCTGCCGAAGGTGGGGTGAACGGATCGCAGAAAACCGATGAGAATCCCGGTTATCAGCAGGCCTCCTGCGGTTCCCAGACCCAGAGACAGCGCGCCCACCTTGAAAGTTATCTTGCCAATAAACAGTCCCGCGGCAATGCCGAAGGCAAAAGTCATCAGATCGGTCTGGATAATGTTTCTCTCAACATGTCCCAGCTTTTTGATAAGAGCGTCCAGCCTGTCCTTGGCCCCGGTAATCCGGACAATATCACCCTTTTCCAGTATTGTGGATTCCTCCACCGGAAGATCAACATGGGAACGGCTGACCTTGGTCACAAAACATCCGTACTCTGCCAGGTAATGCAGTTCGCCCAGGGACTTGCCGGCTGCGTGTGAATGGGTCACAACAACGTCATAGGTCTTGACCGGAATTGCCAGAAGCTTCTTGTCCAGAATAACAGGGCCAAGCATTTTTTCCATCATTTCATGACCTTCCAGTGGTCCAAGCACGGAAACCCGGTCATTCTCTTCCAGAACAGTGTCCGGGCCGGGAATAAACATCTCATCTCCCCGGACAACCTTCTGGATCACGCATCCGGTTCTGGTGGTAAATCTAAGCTGACGCAGAGGCTTGCCCACAGTTTCCTGAGACTGGACCCTGTAAGCGCGAAGCATCTGGGCAGGAAAGGAATCCCCTGTCTCGTCCTCCTCCGGAGTAAATCTTTTCTGCCTGGCCAGCTTAGCGGCTTCTTCCGGCAGATTAATCTTCAGCAGGGAAGGAACAATGGTTACGAACAGCAAAAGGCCAACAAGGCCAAAAACATAAGTAATGGCATATGCGGAACCAATATCCTGAACAATAGCGTCAACAGGAGTAATTTCTGAAATCCTGGCCAGTCCGCTGTGAACCGCGTCCTGAGCTGCGGCCAGGGTGGGAGTGCTGGTCAGAGAACCGGACAACAGGCCGGCGCTGACCCCTCTTGAAAAGCCCAGATATGTGGATATCCCGAAGGTCAGACCCACAGCCGTCATGCTTACCACCAGGGCCAAGCTGACATATTTTAGGCCGTCTTCCAGAAAAACGCTGAAAAACCTGGGTCCGGCCTGAAGTCCAACAGAATATATAAACAGGATAAATCCTATCTCCAGGGTATTGGCCGGGAGAACAAAGCCGAAATGACCGAAAAAAAGCCCTGTCAGCAGCACTCCGGTGGTTGAACCCAGTTCAAACCCCTTGATCTTAATATTGCCAATGAGATAGCCAAAACCAAGAACCAGGAAAAAAAGAAGCTCAGGTACATCCCGAATAAGGCCGATAATGTCTATTTCCATTAAATTTTCCTGCAGGCTGAACCAGGACCCGATTACTATACTCTTTCCACTCGGCCGGATTCAGTTCAGTGGTCGATCCTGCACTTACCTCCTGGACTGATCCGGGGCTGTTCATACGAATTTTCTGTCCAGAAGAAGGTGGGTGAAATATCCGAAAACCGAAGCCAGGTAGAAGGGCACAAGCTGTTCCCAGGGAACATCATAGAATATTATGGGAATTATAAATATGGCCAGCGGCACCAGAAACATGGCCCACCAGGTATGGATCCACCCCCTGTGACCGGCCACCACAGGGAGCAGAGCGCAAAAACCCAGGACAGCGGCCCATTTATAGTGACCCAAAACCATCAGGGTCAGGTTGATTACCGCCAGTACGAAATAAAAGAGCTTCTGCCCCATGGAATCAGTATCCACGTCAGGAAAAAGGCTGCCCAGAACCACAAAGCCCATGAGCAGCACTGCCGGCCCGGGTTCAGGGCTATACCACCCAAGCCAGTTCAACGCGGCCAGGGTCCCTGCCCCCAGAACCAGGGATCCGGCAGCATGTCCCTTGTATCCGGGCATGTTTCTCCCTTCAATTGTTTTTGACTTGCAAAATGATGCAGTGTAAAAATATCCTCGTTTATGTCAACTCCCGTTTTTAGCAAGTCCGCCGCGACTCTCTTTGACGGTACAGCTGCACGGGAAGACAGGAAACCGATGAGAAAATAACCGGAAAACTTCCCTGCAGAACCTGGATTTGATCCTCTTTTATTCAATAATACGTGACAGTCAAAAACTTTCTGGCAACGTTTTTGTTTACAGACAAATACCAGGATTCAAAACGTCCGGAGTCTTGGCTAGTTTAAATCCTTGATTTTTTTATCTTTAATTTTTACCCAGTCAAAAACTGCCTCCGGCATTCACGCTTAAGCGTGGTTTAACCGGGTGAACCTTTTACCTTAACTTTTCTCTCTCAAGTCAATAATAATATTATCCCGGAAAAAGACCATGGAAAGACAGATCCCCGTTGTAGACCTATCCTTGCGCTGCCTGGATCAGTCAAGAGCATTCTATGTTCAAAAGAGGATGCACGAAAAGATTGACGACTATTCCGAGTACAACTTTACTTCTCTTCAAAGCGTGGCCTTAAATGTTTTTTTTGATCTCTCCCAGGAACTGGAGTCATTTGAAGACCTTCTATCCATCAGCGTGCTTATCCCCAAGGTGTTCTTCAACCTGGATTCCAGCCTGTACCTGCTCCACGAAAACAGGGCGGACAAGGTTGCCACCTGCTTTGTCAAAACCCCTGCCAGGGAAGACTGCGGGAATAGCCAGATATTCTGCTCCAGCCCCAGGGTGGTCAATGACTGCCTCTACCTGCCCATCAAGGGCAACAGTGAACTGATCAATCAACTCCCATTCAATCCCCCCAACGGACTCATCGGCATGCTGGAAGTTTTCCCCGCCGGGGAACTGACCCGGCATGAAAGACTTTTTTTTGAAAAATATGCCAACCGGGTCGGATTTCAGCTGCACATGCGCATGATCAGCCGCAAGAACCAGGAACATCTGCAGTTCATCAGAACGCTGGTCAAGGATATCGGACATAACGTCATTGTTCCCAATATGTTTTTCAAGCTGTATTACCGTCGTCTGGAGGCAAACATCAACGCCCTTGGAGATCTTAAGGACAAGATTACCCAAATACCTGAATCTCAGGACCGGGAAAAAACAGAACGCCTTTGTTTTCAGTTAAAGGCGAAGATGGACTATTTACATAACGGACTTAAGGAACAGTACTCCGAAATTCTGAGGCATTACGAACAGACCAGCCTTTTTCTGGAAACCCTTCTCCGCAGGAGCCACTTTGAACAGGGCAAGTATGTTCTGGAAAGAAAGATCTGCAACTTCAAGAGCCAGATTATTGACCCCCAGGTGAAGCGATTCACACCCCAGTTCAGGGAAAAGGGGATAGATATCGCCCTGGCCGGTGTGCCGGACCAGGAAATTGAAGTAGTTGTGGATCTTGGCCTCATCAGTCAGGTTTATGCCAACCTGTTTTCCAATGCCGCCAAGTACACCAGGGAAGTGGTTGATTTCGCCGGTAACAGAGCCAAATTCATCTCCTACGGGTGGGAACACAAATCAGACTATTTCGGCCCTGGCAAACACGGCATCAAGCTCAATGTCTTCAGTACAGGCCCCCATATTTCCCCTGAGGACCGTCAGAACCTGTTCAGCGAAGGATTCCGGGCCAAAAACACTGAAAAAGAACAGGGTACCGGTCATGGCCTGTTTTTCATCAAAGAAATCGTGGAGCTTCACGGCGGGGAAGCAGGCTATGAACCCACCCCCCTGGGCAATAATTTTTTCTTCATCCTGCCCCTGACCGAAGAATCATGACCCCGAACAAGGGATACGAAAAATCAAACCGTTAACACCTGCAGACAGCATCCAAAAGCCCTCATTATTTTTATTCCTGAGCTGTTCAGAGCAGACCCAGTAAAAAAGGTTCTCGTTTCTGACAGCCCTTTACCGCATCATTGAAGCTGATGAGCAGCTGAGAGAAAGGCTTACTATGAACAAGATCAAGGAAAACTACGCGCAAGACGGAAACAGGCTCAAGAGCCTGGTTGAAAATCCCCGCTTTCAAAACCTGATCATGGCGGTGATCATTATCAACGGGGTTGTCCTGGGTCTGGAAACTTCAGACCGGGCCATGGAAATTGCCGGTCCGGTTCTGCTGACCATAGACTCCATCTGCCTGGGATTTTTCATAGTGGAGCTGCTAATGAAAATAGTCGCCTTGAGGGGAGCTTTTTTCAGGGACGGATGGAATATTTTTGATTTCCTGGTAGTCGGCATCTCACTGATTCCGCAGCAGGCCGGTCTTTCGGTTCTGCGTTCTCTCCGGGTCCTGCGTGTTCTGCGCATGATCTCAATCCTGCCCACCATGCGGAAAGTTGTGGGGGCCATGATCCACGCTCTTCCCGGCGTCAGCTCTGTGGCAGGAATAGTGCTTATCCTGTTTTACGTGGGTGCGGTCATCAGCACCAAACTGTTCGGCGAAGCCCACCCGGATTGGTTCGGCAACATCGGACTGTCCCTGTACACCCTGTTTCAGGTCATGACCCTGGAAAGCTGGTCCATGGGCATTGTCAGGCCGGTCATGGAGACCCACCCTTATTCATGGCTGTTTTTTGTGCCCTTCATCCTGGTGACCACTTACACGGTCATCAATCTTGTGATAGGCATCATAGTCAGCGCCATTGAGGAAAGAGCCCTTGAAGACGGATCAAAGCTGGACCCCATGGTGGTCATGGCCAGGCTGGAAAAAAGACTGGACAGTTTTGATGAAAAACTGTCAGTCCTGCTCAGAGACAGGGATGGCCGCTAGAGAGTTTCCATCCGGTGTGCAGATTGGCGCCGCAAAAAAGGAAAAAGAACCGTTTGGAGTTGAAAACTAGAGATCAGGGTCCACCCTGATTCCGTCCCTGACTTTATCTCCGGGATGGGTTATTACCATTTCGCCAGGGGTCAGTCCATGCACAATCTGGGTCAACAGTCCGCTGCGCCGTCCTGTTTCCACCTTTCTAAGCACTGCCCGACCATCTTCAACTACGAAAACCTTCCACTTATCATCCTGACGAAACAATGAGCTGGAAGGAATATAAGTAACCTGATCAGCTTCCCAGAGAATGAACCTTGCCTCCACCCGGTAACCATGGCCGAGATTATTCCATTCCTGTCTGGGTGATATTATTTCCACAAACACCGGAACCCTCTGTTCATCAACACCCAGGGCGGAAACCTTCTTAAAACCGGCCGGTTCAACCAGGCGTACCTTGCCCGACAGCTCATTTTTCTGACCCCAGTGCTCAAGTATAACCCTCATGCCCGGCCTGACCCGGACAGCTTCCACGGACAACAGGTCCACCTGCACCTCAAGGTCATCCAGATCGCCGATTTCGACGATGACCTCCCCAGCATTGACCACTCCTTCCTGGTATCTCTCTCTTCTGAGAATCACTCCGCTTTGGGGGGCCTTGACCACCAGGGCCTGATCATCACCGGCCAGTGCTCCAGAGGAAACTTCAAACACCGCCCTGGAGTTTTCCATATCATATCTGGCCGCCTCCATGGCTGCCCGGGCGGTAGCCTCTGCAGCAGCAGCCTGTTCCAGCTCATTTTCAACTCTGTCCATTGCCGATCTGGATATCACGCCCTGATCAAAAAGCGCCAAATGGCGCTTACGCTCTTTGAAGGCAAGCTCTGTCCTGGATACAGCTCTGCTGTATTCCCACTGGGAAGCCTGGTATTTGGCCCTGGAAACCTCAAAAAGCTCACGGGCCTGTTTCAATGCCCTGGAATCAAGCGCGGGAACAGGCACAGGCTCCATACTGAAGACCATCTCCCCAGCCTTGACAGTATCTCCGGGCTCCAGCTCAACCCGGTGCAGGTAACCATTTATGGGCGCTGAAACAGTCCGGGTAAACCTGAGCCTGGTAGTGCCTTCATCTTCAGTGTATTCGGCGAAATAACCCTTTTCCACGATGCTTATGCTTACCGGAACCGGGGACGGAATCAGGGCCAGAATAAGAAGAGCTGCCATGCCCAGAACCAGAAAAACCAGGATAATCTTTTTAATTACGCGCATAACAAATAAGAAGTTCAGCTTGATTTGAATTTCAAATAATGCATGATCACTCGGTTTTCAGGGCTGTGACCATGTCCAGACGCCTGAGCTTTCCGGCGATGAAAAACAGGGAAAGAACCGAGGCAGCGATCACTCCCAATGCCGAAAAAGCAAAAATCGCCGGGCTAAGGACAAAAGGCAGCCTAAAAAGTTCCGAACTCATGGCGTGGTTCAGCAGCAAGGCAAAACCAGTGCCCAGGATCCAGCCCACAGGAATGGACAGCAGGGTGATGAGCCCGATCTCCCCGATAAGTATCCAGGCCACTTCAGCCCTGGTAAACCCCAGAACCCTCAGAGTGGCCAGTTCCCGGGAACGCTCGGCAAAAGCCACCCGGGCGTTATTGTAAACCACTGCAAACGCGATTGACCCTGCCAGGATAAGCAGGATGACCATAAATATGAGGACAGTGTCTTCAATATACCCCCTGATGTTTGCTTCGGCAGTGGATATTACCCCTATTCCTGCAACCTGAGGCATCTGATGCAGTCTGGCGAAAAGCTGATCATGACTGGTCTCGTCCGTGAGCAGCCATGCCCCGGAAATGGCCGGGCCCTCGCGCATGATTATATTCAGGGACGGGCGGTCCATGTACGCGCTGATGCCGACAGGCTCTTCTACTGTTCCGGCCAGAGGAAGTTCAAGTGTTCTCCTGTGGCCCTCCATAACCTCCACAGTTATTAAATCGCCGGGGACCGCACCCAGATAGCCGGCCAGATAGCTGGTCATGAGCAGGCCCTCAGGAGGAACAGCAACCGGTTGAAGATCCTTATCCACAACCACTCTCAAAACCGCATCCCGGTCCAGGCCGAGAATGGACGTCCTGTACTCCAGTCGATTGTGGCTCAGCCGCACCGGAACGCTGCGATAAGACTCAACATAATGAACCCCGGGCAAACCGGCAAGCCCGGCCATGGCGTTACTGGAAACCGGCTCGTTGAAACTCAGCGAGATGTCCATTCGCTGCACCAGCCGGTACTGCACGTCCAGCATGTGGTTGACGGATTCAAACTGATAGCTGCCCAGCAGGATCAGGGAACCCGAAAGGCTGATGCCCAGCATGGACATCATGGTTTTAAAGCGGTATCTTGAAATATTACGCAGAATCATCCTGCCTGTCTGGCCCAGGACCTTTCCCAGAAAAGACTGTTCTATTACTCCTTTGCTGAATCTTTCCGGAGCGGGAGGCCGCATGGCCTCGGCCGGAGCCTGCCCTGCTGCTCCGGCAACAGCCCTGAACGTTCCCGCAAGCCCTGCCCCAAAGGCCACCAGGATCGAAAGCACCACCGTTGCCGGCTGCAGGCCGAAGTCCATCTCAGGGAAACGGAAATATTCAGCGTATAAACCGGACATGGCATGGGCGGCCCAGGCGCCCATGCCCACTCCCAGGGCTGATCCCATGCAGACGATCAGGGCTGTAAACTTGACAAAATGCAGCCCGACCTGAACATTGGTGTAGCCGAAGGCCTTAAGCACGGCAATCTGCTGCCTCTGGGTTCTGATGATTCTGGCCATGAGCACATTGAGCAGAAACGCGGACACTCCCAGAAAGATCGCCGGCAGAACAATGGTCATCACCCTGAGCTGATCCAGTTCCTCCTGCAGAAAACGGTTGGATGTCTGATCCCTTCGTCCGTAAGCTCCCACGCTGCCATATTGCGCCAGGATATGATCAACCGCTTCAATCACCTTCTGCTCGTCAGCATCGGCATGAAGGCTCAGAACCAAATTGTTGAAGGCCCCTTCCATGCCGAAGGCACCGGCCAGAGCGCTGCGGTTCATCCACAGGACCGCGAAACGCTTGTAATCTGGTATCAGATCGGTTGGGCCTATCTGGTAAACGTATTCCGGAGAAAGGACTATGCCGGAGATGGTCAGGGTTTCCATCCTGCCTTTGATTATTGCCCTCAGGGTATGGCCGGTCTGAAAATTATGGGCAAGGGCGAAGGGTTCACTGACCAGGACCTGATTCAGATAACCCGGTTCAGGCAGAATGCCCTGACGCAGATAAAGACGGTTCAAATCAGGCTGACGCCCGTCAGGAATGGAGATAATCTCTCCCTGGACCGGATCTTTAAAGTCTTCCACACTTATGCGCACCGGGGCCTTGACCCTGGTCTCAGCAAGGCTCACTCCAGGTATGGCCCTTATCCGTTCCGAGACCGACTCGGGAGCGCGTTTGATCTCGGTGAAGACATGGGCAAAGTTGTGTCCCTGATAGTATCTGTCCCGGGATTGATTTATGGCCTCCAGGATAGTGGCAAATAGGATCAGAACCATTACCCCGGAGCCGATAATCACGGCAATAGCCGCCACCTGCCCCTTGAAGGATGCAATGTCCCGGAGAAGCTTGCGGTTGAGGGCATTCACCAGCTGATTTCTCCGGGAGAGACCCTGGACTTGTTTTCACTGACGTTTGATATCTTGCCGTCGCTGATCCTGATTATCCTGTCAGCCATTTTTCCTATGGCTTCATTATGGGTGATGACAACAGTGGTTGTTCCCAGCCTGAGATTGACTGTCTGAATTACCTCAAGCACCTTGACCCCTGTCTTTGAGTCCAGGGCCCCTGTAGGTTCATCACACATGAGAACAGAAGGCTTCTTGGCTACTGCCCTGGCAATGGCCACCCTCTGCTGTTCCCCTCCTGACATCTGGGCTGGAAAATGGTCCATACGCTCACCAAGTCCCACCAATTCAAGCGCCTCTTCAGGCTTCATGGGGTCTTTACTGATTTCAGTAACAATGGCTACATTCTCTCTGGCCGTGAGGCTGGGTATGAGATTGTAGAACTGAAAAACAAAGCCCACGTTATTTCTGCGAAAAATGGTCAGTTCTTTGTCCCTGGAAGCAGTCAGATCCTGATCCTTATAAAGGACTTGTCCGCCCGAGGCGTTGTCCAGTCCTCCCAGGATATTTATCAGCGTGGATTTTCCAGAGCCTGAAGCCCCCAGGAGGACCACCAGCTCCCCGGAGAACAGTTCCATATTCACCCCGCGCAGGGCACGGATGATTACTTCTCCCATGACATATGTCTTGGTCAGGTCCCTGATCATAAATACGGGCATACCTGATCCGTTCTGAGGGTTCATGATCTCCTCCTGCCTGGCCAGCATAGGGCATTGCCGCTCAAAGGTCTATATATGGGGCTTTCTGAAATCATTGCTGTTGATAAGCCCATTCTGCTTCAGCAGGCAGATCTGCCAACGCAGGGACAGATGAAAAAAGAAGACCCTGGCTGAACTGGTGCGCTTCTTTGGAGCGCGGCCCGCCAAAATAAAAAAAGCCCACCCTGCTCAAGCAGGATGGGCTTAAATACTGATAACCGGAAGGGTTTAGTATCTGGACTCTCTTTTTGGCTTGGCAACATTTACCTTGATGTTGCGGCCATCAAAATCATGCCCATTCAGGCTCTGAACAGCTTCTTCAGCGCCGCCCTCCATTTCCACAAAGCCGAAGCCCCGGGAACGGCCGGTATCGCGGTCCTGGATGATGTTTACCGAAGTAACCTCACCATGCTGGGAAAAAAGGTCTTTGAGCTGGGTTTCAGTTGTGCTCCAAGGCAGATTGCCTACATAAAGATTGGTCATAAAACAAAAACTCCTGAAAAAAATAAAAAATAATCATCAGCCCTGGTTAATACATCAAACCCGTCACTTTAACTGATGAAACAAAGATCAGACTATCTGGAAGAATTTATAAAAGCAAGCATTATTTTCATTTATTGGAAAATAATTTTATCTCGCCCTGATCTGATTACTGAGCCGGATGCTTAATTCATTGCGGACGGAATCATATCTTGACGGGTTGCGCTCCCAGCTGAAGGTGAGTTAAAGGAGCATTCTTTATTTCAATAAGAACTGAAGCTCCTCGTCAGTCAAGACAAACCTGGGTGGACTGTCCGGATTATAGGTTCCTCTACGTTCGGCACTTGTCCTTCTTTCCAGACAAAAAAGGAGGGCGGAGTCAGAAGGCTGTTCCGGTTTCATATTTTCGGGCTGAAACAGCCTGCGCTCATCAGATACACGCCGGTCTTTGATCTGTCTCCTGTCCTTTCCGCTTCTCCGGTCAGTTCGCCGCCTTCGATCTGTTGCTGCCCTGCTTTCTCCTTCCTCTGGAGGGTTACCGGGATTTATCCGCATTATTATCAACCATCCTGTTGTTAACTTGACAGTCAAAAGTTCTCCCTGTCATGCCGGATCCCGGATCAAAGTCCGGGACAGGCTTTGATCCGGCATCCAGTCTTTTATCCTATTGAAAAGACACTGGATTCCGGCTCCCGGTTCAAGCCCGGGACAAGCTTCGCCGGAATGACGAATAGGTAAAATCATGGTAAATGAATACAAATGGTTAAGAGAACTTTTGGTAACTTCTCAATAGTTCCCGGCAATGGAACCAAAAGAAAACACCTGGACCC
>PWNK01000091.1 GCA_003557865.1 Desulfonatronovibrio sp. | reverse complement strand
CCTCAAGCGGCATCAGAGAAGGGTCATTTCTTGGAACACCCTGTGTGAATATCGGCTCCAGGCAGGATCAAAGGGAGCGCGGCCCCAACGTCATTGATGTTGAGCATGACCAGGAAGCCATATACCAGGCTGTTTCAGCCCAGTTGCGTCACGGCAGGTACCCCTCAAGCAGCCTTTACGGAGATGGAAGAGCCGGGGAGAGGATGGCCCGTATCCTGGCGGAAAATCATGTAGATATCAGGAAAAGATTTTTCGCTTTGCCTGTTAACCTGTGATTTAAAAGCCAAAGAAAAATCAGGCGGTTAAAGCCGCTGTTGTCCCGGATATTTTGAATCCTGATAATTATGAATAAACACAAGGTAACTATTCACCATTCAGCTACCATCTGGTAAATCGAAATTCAAAAATACTGGACCCCGGATCCGTCATCCCGGACTCGATCCGGGACCGGGGTGACGGTTAAAGCGGATTCCTATTCTTTACCGTCATTCAGGCGAAGCTTGTCCCGGGCTTGAACCGGGAGCCGGAATCCAGTGCCTTTGAAAACCATTTTCCGTATGTGGTGAAAGTTACAACACAAGATCAAAAAATATGAACATGGTTGTCTATATTGGAGCTGTTGAGGGCTTTGAGGCTGCAGCAAGTGTGCTGAAAGATATTGCCTTGGTCCGGCACCTGGAAGCCGAGCAGGGACTCGTGGCACAGGCCCTGCAGGAGGCCCATGCCCTTCTGGACGCCTCCATGAAGGTACGGATTACCAATGAAATGATCAGGTCCGCCCCCGGCCTGAGGATAATTTCCTGCGCCACCACCGGGTCAGACCATATTCAGCGCCAGGCCCTGGATGAAAGAGGCATTGCGGTGCGTACCCTCAAAGAAGATCCTCAGGTCATCAGGAATATCACCCCTGCCGCCGAGCTCTCCTGGGCTCTGCTCATGGCCTGTGCCAGACGTCTGCCCGCTGCGGTAGAACATGTCAGAAGCGGAGGCTGGACCAGGGAACAGTTTCCGGGGATCATGCTCCGGGGAAAGCGTCTTGGTCTTGTCGGTTGCGGACGCATCGGGGGCTGGATGGCCTGCTACGCCCAGGCCTTTGGCATGGAAGCAGTGGGATACGACCCTTACCTCGAAAAGTGGCCTGACAATATTCAGAAGGCTTCCCTGGATCATCTCATGCGGACCAGTGACTTCATTTCCGTGCATGTGCACCTGAGTGATGAAACCAGGGGGCTGATCTCCAGGGAGCTTTTTGAAGGGGTCAAGCCCGGTGCAGTGTTTATCAACACTTCCCGGGGAGGCATTGCTGATGAGGCGGCCCTCATGGATGGTCTGAAGTCAGGCCGGATTTCCGGAGCCGGTCTGGATGTGCTCACCGGAGAACCCGACGTGGCAGAACACCCCCTGGTGGTCTACTCCCGGGAACACGATAATGTACTGATCACTCCTCATTGCGGAGGGTTCAGCCCGGATGCGGTGCGTCTTGTCTGCGCCCACGCCGCAGGGAAGATCAGGACAGTCCTGCTTGGTGAGGAGGGCGCGTGATGGACATGGAACGCCTGGCCGGGGATATCGTCCAGCAGGGGATAAAGGCCGTTTTCGGCATACCCGGCAGCGGGTCCAGCCTTTCTCTTCTTGACGCCCTGGAAAAACAAGGAATCTCTTTTCATCTAACCAGGTTTGAGGGCAGCGGCGTGCTCATGGCAGCCACAACCGGCAGGCTTTCAGGCAGGGCCGGAATGTCGTTGTCCATAAAAGGACCGGGTCTGGCCAATTCCGTTCCTGGTCTTGCCGCGTCCTGGTTCGAGGCCTTTCCCGTTGTCCATCTGACCGAGGCAACTCCCGGAACCGCCCCTCCGTGGCAGGTCCATAAGCGAATGGATCACCATGCTCTGGTAAAAGCGGTGAGCAAAGGGATTTTTGCTTTTTCCGGAGATGGCCATGCCCTTCGGGACGCTTTTGCCCTGTCCCAGGCCGAGGAGCCTGGTCCGGTTGTTCTGGAACTGACAGAAAAAGACGACCCTGCGCTGCCAGGCCGGGACAAGATCAAAAAAGAAAAAAACCTGGACCGGATCATGGAATTGATCCGGCAGTCCCAGAGGCCGGTGGTCATTGCCGGGGCACTGAGCCTCAGGCGGGGCTGGAGCAGCTGGCTGAACATGATGAATATTCCTGTTTTTTCCACTGCCGCTGCCAAAGGGGTCGCTGATGAGACCCTTTCCCAGTCAGCAGGGGTCTATACCGGGGCCGGCAGGGAACTGACCCCTGAATCCAGCATCCTGCCCAGGGCCGACCTGGTTGTCTGTCTGGGTTTGACCGCCAGGGAGGTGTTGGCTGTCAGGCCTTTTCAGACAAAATCAGTAAATATCGAGGCGGTTGAGACGCCTGGCCGGGACGGGTTCAACTTTGACGAAACAACCGGGATTGAAGCAGCCAGGCCGGTGCTGGAAGCTTTGCAGGGCAAACTATGGGGCCTGGGTGAGCTTGATGATGTTAAAGCTCAGCTCAACGCTTATATGTCCAGGGACTTTTTGCCGGGTCAGGTTTTTCAGGTGGTGAACAGGCATTTTCAGGGCCGGGCCAGGACTATCATTGACACAGGATATTTCTGTACCATCGGGGAACACGCCCTGCTCGCTCAAAAGGCTGACCAGTGCCTGCTGTCCGGCCAGGGCCGGTACATGGGAACAGGGCTGCCCATGGCCCTGGGGGCCTCGCTCCATGATCCCGGTCTTCCGCACATTGCCTTCCTGGGCGACGGGGGAATTGGAATGTACATGGCCGAGGCCAGGCTGGCGGTTCAAAACAAGCTGCCTTTACTCATCATCCTTATGACTGACAATTTTTTCGGGTCCATCAGGACCAGGGCCATAAAAGACGGCCTGACCCAGAAGCCCCTGACTTTTAATGACCGGTCCTGGGTCGGCTGCTTTGAAGCCATGGGCATCCCCGGGGTAAGAGCGGAAAATCCGGCAGAAGTCGAGACTGCCCTGTCCGGCTGGGATTATTCAAGTGGTCCGGTTTTTCTTGAAATCCCCTTTGATCCTGATAAGAATGAAGCCATGGTCAGGGGGATCAGGTAGGTTTGAACCATGATGGCAAACTGCTCAAGACGATTGTCTTTATCTATTCCGGGTTACGACCTTGGGGGAAAAGCATGGAAGTTGAGAATTCAAAGATGGAAAAAAAGGTAACTATTCACCATAATCCTGGCCTGCCTGGGACTAAGGTTTCTTTTGCCTGCGAACTCCCTGTCGCGGTTCCGTAGGACAAACAATTTATTGGTCCCTGTAACTCACTTAGAGATCAAACAAATCTGAGAATTGTTCGAAACCAT
>PWNK01000130.1 GCA_003557865.1 Desulfonatronovibrio sp. | reverse complement strand
CGCCGGGGTGACGACCGAGAGAACTCGCCAACGCGGCACTCCATTCCGTCACCCCGGCGCAGGCCGGGGTCCAGACAACACGAAATACCGAGGAAAGGCTGCCCGGTCTTATTGAGAAGATACGATATTATTTGGCAGGTACTTGATAAGAATAATAATTGTTCTTATAAAGAATCATCAGGATCATAAAATGAGTATTACAGAGACTGAATTATTTTTCAGGAAAAACCGGGAAAAAGGCAAAGAATCATTCCCGGTCCATATTTTCAAATGGTTAAAAGTCTGGCTGCAGGCTGCCAGAATGCCATCTCAGCTTTATATATTCCTGCCCCTGCTGCTTGGTCAATCCATGGCCTTTATCCAGGGATCATTCTCCTGGAAAATATTTGTTCTCTGTCATATCTACGGTTTGTGTGTTCAGCTTTTTATAGTTTTTGCCAATGACATCGCTGATCTGGAAACGGATACAATTAACAGGACTCATAATGTTTTTTCCGGTGGATCCAGGGTTCTGGTGAACAATTTTCTGTCATGGAAAACACTGGCCTGGGCAGCCTGCATTTTTGGCCTGCTGTGTTTAATTATTGGGTTGTTACTGGGATGGATTGACAACAACTGGGGGCCGCTGTTCCTGATTGTGACTGGCCTGGTATTGCTTTGGGCCTACAGCTTCAAGCCGCTGCGACTGTCATATCGTGGTGGCGGCGAATTCCTGCAGATGTTCGGGGTCGGAGGTCTTCTTCCGGTTATTGGCTATCTGGCCCAGCACGGAAGTCTCAGTGGAATATCATGGCCCCTGATTGGTCTGATGCTCCTTCTGGCCCTGACCTGCGCCATGAGCACTTCCCTGCCTGATGAACCATCGGACAGAGTAAGCCTGAAAAAAAGCAGCACTGTGCTTTTGGGAAACCTGAACAATCAGAGACTGATCCTTGCCCTTAATGGGGTGGCTTTGCTTGTCCTTCTGCTCATACCGGCAGGGGGGCTCACAAGCAAAGAACAATTCTTCATCGTTATGGCCTGTTTTGTTTTATGGATTTCAGGCATGGGGTTTCTGGGCAACCAGCCGGGCAGTCGGGGACTTTTAGTCTTTATTGCCCTGAACGTCAGCTTCAGTCTGTTGCCCATGGCTGGTTTATCACTGGTTCTCTTCTTGAGATGAATTACTGCCGGTCTGATCTTTGAGAATCTCAACCCGTAACCGTCTGCGATGAATGGAAATGATATGGGAACAAGATTTATAGCCTTAGAACATATTGATCCAGCTCAAGTCAGCAGGTTTGGAGGAAAAACCTGCTCCCTGGCGTTTCTCAGCGGTCAGGGTCTCAGGGTGCCCTGTTCTTTTGCCCTGGGCAATGAAGTCTTTCTGGATTTCATGGAAAAAACAGGACTGGGCAAAACCGTAGAAGAAATTCTCAAAAACCATTCCCTGGATGAAATGCGCTGGGAAGCAATCTGGGATATTTCCCTGCGCATCAGAAACATATTTCTGAAGACCAGGGTGCCTCCCCATCTGCAAAACCTGGGTCGTGAAGCCGCAGGCCTCCTGGCAGAGACTGCTGAGCTGGCAGTGCGCTCTTCAGCTCCGGGTGAAGATGCCGGGGCAACCTCCTTTGCGGGTCTGCATGAGTCCCATGTTCCGGTTCAAGGAAGTACGGCTGTTCAAGAAGCTGTTATCCAGGTCTGGTCCTCACTCTGGTCTGACAGGGCGCTTCTTTACAGACGTGAACTCGGCCTTGACCCCTTGAAAAGTTCCATGGCCGTGCTTGTTCAGGAATGCATCCAGGGAGAATACTCAGGGGTCTTTTTCGGCATTGATCCCACTGATGAAACAAGGATGGTCATTGAATCCGTTCCCGGACTGAACGTGGCTTTGGTGGATGGTTCCACTCCCCCGGCCCGCTGGGTCCTGGACAGAAAGTCGGGCCGGGTGATTTCACGCGATCCAGGTCCCTGGGATGATAAGACCGCCCTGCCTGATCAAAGGTCCCTGGAGAAAATATGGAACCTGGGGATTCGCTGTGAAAAAATACTGGGCAGGCCTCAGGACGTTGAATGGACCATGAAGGGCGGAGTGCTTTATTGCCTCCAGTCCCGACCCATTACTACGTCTCTTGATACCCGTGATGCTGACCAGTCCCAGGACAAAAGACCATGGTATCTCAGCCTGCACCGCAGCTTTGAAAACCTGCGGGCCCTTGAAAAAGAGATTCAGGAAGAACTCTTGCCGGCCATGGAAAAAATGAGCAGAAAAATGGCTCAGGCAGAACTGTCCCTAATGGACACTTCCACCCTGACCAGGGAGATAATCTTCAGGCACAACCAGATGCGCAAGTGGAGAGCAATCTACCGGGAACGTTTCATCCCAATGGCCCATGGTGTAAGACTTCTGGGCATGGTCTACAATGACGCCATAAGGCCTGATGACCCCTTTGCCTTTACAGACCTTTTGCGCGGCAGCGACCTGGAGGCTTTACGCCGCAACCAGGACCTGGAGAATCTGGCGGATCTGGTTCGGGCCAATCCTGTTCTCAGCAGTTTGCTGGAAAATGGCCAGGATCCTTTGGCAGATTCTAACAGTCAGGAGTTCATTGATTTTTTTGAAAAATTTGCCCTGGATCATGGATCGCTTCTGTGTTCCTCTGCATGGTGCACTGAAGGACATCACGGCCTGCTCTCTCTTGTCCTGGAAATGGCCAGGAAAAGTCCGGCCAAAACCTTTGCCGGGCAAAAAGATTCCGGTCTGCTCCTTGAGCAGGATTATATTAGGGCCTTTCCTCCAAAACGGCGTAAATTTGCCCGCAGCATCCTGGAACTTGGCCGAGCTTCTCACCGCATCCGAGATAACGACAACCTGGCCATGGGCCGTCTTCAGGCGGAACTGATCAGGGCTGCTGATGAAGCAAGGTCAAGACTGGCGGAAAAGGATATACCTGAATTAAGGACCGCTCTCGAAGATATCCCCGAGGACTACCTGGACGTTACCAGTCCCGCAGGCAGAAGTTCCTACAGCAGCTCCGGGGTTCAAGATAGTCCCAAGGGGTTTTTCATTGGACACCCGGCAGGTCCTGGACTGGCCCGAGGACCAGCCAGAGTAATTAACCAGCCTGCGGAGCTGTTCAATTTTCAACAGGGCGACATCCTGGTATGCCAGGCCATGGATCCCGGGATGTCCTTTGTGGTTCCCCTGGCAGCGGGTATTGTGGAGGCCAGGGGTGGCATGCTGGTTCACGGGGCCATAATCGCCAGAGAATACGGCCTTCCCTGCGTAACCGGCCTTAACCATTCCCTGACCCTGATCAGGACCGGGGACCTGCTAGTGGTGGACGGCTACAGGGGTATTGTTTCACGTCAACTGAAACAGAACCAGCATCCCTGATTGCCGGGCTGACTTAGTTTTCACCCGGAAACGGCTCTTTTTCCTTTTGGCGGTGTCAATCTGCACAATTATTGGTCTACGCATTGAGATACGCCTCCTCATAACTGTTTGATTTTCTAGCCAAAAGAAAAAATCCTCGTTTCGGGAAAGAAAACCAACAGTTTCCGCATCCGAAAGGAAAGACTTTCCGGATGGAAACTAACTTAACCATTTAGCCGCCTTGAAGCTCCAGGCGGCAACCGTGGCGCACAAAAAAAAGCCCCAGGCTACATCAACGATCACCACCTTCAGGGGCCATCCCTTGATCAGGGCCATGTTTGTCAGTTCATACGTGGCATAGGTGAAGAAACCAAAAAGACCTCCCCAAAGGATTGCCCTTGACAGGGAATCCTTTTCAAGGGCCGGGATCACGGCAAAGAAAATTATCCCGACTATGTAAATGAGGTAGAAAATAATGGCCGCTGCCCAGTTGACGTCCGGGCTGAGGATGAAGCCGAGGTGCTTCTGGTAGAAATTCCTGGCTATGAGCCCCAGCCAGATCATGTCAACCAGAAAAAAAACCGGGACAGTCATAAGGTAGAGCTTGATATAAAAGAAAAAGTTCATGCTGGTCCTCCTGAAAAAAGCAGTTATTTCTATATGACAGGTAGACTTCACTTCTGCCGGACTTACATTTATGCACGTGTCCTTGTTCCTCTGCTTGTATCCCTCTCTTGAACATCAATTCTCATTTCAGATTGCTTTTTGCAACAATCTTATTTAGGCACAACAATGCCAATATTTGAAACAAGCCCTTAGACGTTATGTTTGACAGCTACTCTGGCCGAAAAAGGACAGCAGTTCCTGGACTTGCTCCAGGCTCAGGGCTTTGATGTCATTCTTGTGAATATTCAGATGCTGATGATGGACGGTATTGAGGCGACCAAAAGGATGAGGCGAATGATGAATGCGGAACAGTGAAAACCGAAACCAGCTGCCATCTCTTCATCACTTATCGCGCATCATTCCACGTTCCAATAATCGCCCTTGCAGCTTACGCAGTGGCCGGTGACCGGGAAAAATGTCTGGAAGCCGGGAAAAATGACGATATTTTTCAAGTCGGTGCGGATAGAGGATCTGGAGAAAGAACGGAAAATTTCATGGGTACATAACTTTGGCTGACAAGGAGCATCTTATGGAAGTTATTGAGGCTATTTTCACAAGAAGGAGTATTCGCAGGTATAAGGATAAGCCAGTTGCTGATGAACAGATAAAGACCATACTAGAAGCTGCCATGATGGCTCCCAGTGCGGGTAATGCTCAACCCTGGCAGTTTATCATCTGTCGGAATAAAGAAAGCCTGTCCAGGATTAAGGATATTAATCCCTATGCCGCAATGGCTGAACAATCCTCCCTGGGGATTCTTGTCTGCGGAGATTTAAGTCTGGAGAAATTCGCAGGGTTTTGGGTCCAGGACTGTTCTGCAGCAGTCCAGAATATTCTGCTGGCCGCGCATGGCCTCGGACTTGGATCGGTGTGGACAGGAATTCATCCCATCAAAGAAAGAGAGGATGGTTTCAAAAAACTGTTTAGGCTTCCGCAGCAGGTCATACCTCTGGCCTATGTTGTCATTGGACATCCGGACCAGGATCTGAAATCACCCGGCAGGTTCAAGCCTGAAAGAGTTCATTACGATAAGTGGTAGCCATCAGTGTTCATCAGGCAGCTAAGCTGAAGCGCAGGTTCCCCTGCTACCAGTAGTGCTTGAAGAAAATGGCCTGGTTCCAGTTACGGGCCCGCCTCCTCTTCTGTCCTGACCGGTTCGCTTTGGGAATTATGATGGATTGAGCTAACCGCTGCCATACCTTTCCATAAATTGTCGGGTTATGTCACTGAGTCGGTCATCCAGGGCTGAGTATACCCGAAGCTGAACATCTTCAGGCACGCCTTTGTAGAAGGCCTGGGCAATCCCTCCGGTTATGCAGGCCAGGGTATCACTGTCCCCTCCAAGGGATACAGCGTTGCGCAGGGCATCCACAAATCCGCTGGAATCGATAAAAGCCCGCACAGCCTGGGGTACAGTCCCCTGGGAAGACACGTCGAACTGGTAAGTAGGCCGGATTTCATCCACACATCTATTCAGGTCGTAGCCAAATTCATATTCAATATATACCTTTATCTCGTCCCTGGTTCTGCCTTGCCTGGCCAGAAAAATTGCCGCTGCTGTTGCCTGCCCGCCCTTGACTCCTTCAGGGTGGTTATGGGTTATTTCTGTAAATTCCCTGGCCTTGTTAAGCACAGTATCCAGATCGTCATAGGCGAAGCCCGCAGGACTGACGCGCATGGCCCCGCCGTTGCCCCAGCTGTTGTAAGGACCAAGCTCAGGATTTGTTGCCCATTGCCTGAAACTTCCGCCGTAACCTGCTTGGGGATACCATTTATAATACCGCCTCATGTTTTCAGCATAGGATCTTCCGGTCATGATGGAATCAGCCAGAGCCACGGTGAGAACAGTATCGTCGGTAAAGTGACTCCGGGAGGAAAACAGGACAAAATCCTTGGTCTTAATGCTGCCTCTTTCGTAAACAGACCCGACAATATCCCCGGCAATGGCTCCGAGCATCTATTCTTTCTCCTGCGCGAAAAACTGGGTAAAGGTTAGATTTTTCAGCTTCCCCGGGAAGACTTCAGTCCGCTGTCATTTCCAGGCTCCAATTAAGAGACCCCCGGGAAAAGATACCTCTGAACACGCTGGGATCAGAGGACAGCAGTCACAGGACCCTGATCCGGGACTTTGAGTGGGGGACAGGCGGAAAAATCAGGTGTTACTGGATACGGTTTACTGCTCTGAATCAGCTTTGAGCTGTATCCAACTCATTGCCGAAACCAGAAGAGTGCCCGGGCAGGGTGAAAAAAACACCGGTTCCCTGGCCGGGTCTGCTTTTCAGCCAGATTTCCCCGCCGTGCATGGCGATCAGTTCCCTGCAGATAATCAGGCCGAGGCCGGTTCCTCTTTCTCCCTGGGTTCCGGGATGTCTTCCCCTTCTGTCCATGGTAAAGAGCCTGGACAGCTGAGTCTGATCCATTCCCACTCCATTGTCCAGGATGCAGATTTGAGTACGCGAGTCTTTTTTGGTGGCAGTAACGGATATTTTTCCTCCGCGGCTGGAAAATTTGACAGCGTTGAACAGCAGGTTCCTGAGCACGGTAAGGATCATTGGCATGTCCGCATTCACGGTCATGTCCATGGGTACGCTGCACACCAGGTTGATATCTTTCTGCTGGCAGGCGGTCCTGACTGAGTTGATGGCCTCTTGAATCAGGTGATACAGGTTGCAGATTTCAGTTTTGCATTCCATGGTCTTTCTGCAGATCACGGACCATTCCAGAAGATCGTTCAGCAGCTCAAACACTCCCTGGGCGCTTTTGTGGACTGCTTCAGTAATGCGCCGCAGCTCCGGTTCAGAAAGGGTTTCCAGCTCATGATTAAGAAAGCTGGACAGCGACAGCAGTCCGGCCAGGGGTGATTTCAGGTCATGGGATATGATGGACAAGAACATGTTTTTTTCAGCGATGGCCTTTTTCAGCTCCTGATTGGTTTTTTTAAGCTTTTCCGAATCATTTTTTTTCTGGGTAATGTCAGAAAGGGTGCCGTACATGAGCAGGGGTTTTCCTTCTGAAGTATATGTCGCAACCTGCCCCAGGTCCTGAACCCAGACCCAGTGACCCTGCCTGTGCCTCATCCGGTATTCGCAGTCCAGATGGGACAGTTTGCCGGTAAAGTGTTTATCCAGCAGGGTGTTGACCATTTTGAGATCATCCGGATGAACAGCGTTTTGCCAGGTTGAAATGGAAACAGGTGTCAGCTCCTGCAGGGTGAAACCGATTATCTCTGCCCAGCGCTCATCAATGACATGGTCACCACTCTGCACGTTCCACTCCCAGGCCGCAACACCTGTGGCCTTGATAACATTTTGCAGACGCAGCCGTTCCACCTGCAGGTCATCCTGGGCCTTTTTACGTTCTGTAATGTCGCGCCCGATGCCTCTGAAGCCCTTGATCCGGCCTTTCCTGTTTGTCAGGGGAGTTACTGACAGCTCAGCATAGCCCACAGAGCCGTCTTTTCGGGTCATCTCAATGGGAACGGCAGCATCCGGCTTCCCAGATTCCAGAACACGCATGAATGTTTCAACCACTTTTTCAGGGTCCCTGCAGAATTGTCGGAAATTGAGCCCGATATACTCGTCAAGGTCTGAATAGCCGTGGATTCTGGCCCCTGCCCGGTTGGCGAAGGTAATGGTTCCGTTAAGGTTTGTCTCATAATAACCATCTTCAATTGAATCCAGAATTTCTCGGAATCTTTTCTCTGATTTTCTGATCTGTTTCTCTTTCTGCCTGCGCTCGGTTATGTCTCTGGTGCTGAAAATAATTTCCCGGGGATTTCCATGGTCATCCAGAATAAAGCTGCCAATGGTCTCCAGGTGTAAATAGCTCCCGTCCGCGCGCCGGTATCTGTATTCAACCTTCTGGTTGTTGATTTTATGCAGCAGAAAATTTTCAAAGACCTCCAGCACCCCGGGATAATCCTCAGGATGGATAAAATCCATGACGTTTCTGCCTATAAGCGAGTCCAGGTCGTAACCCAGGATCTTATGGGAAGCGCCAACGAACTTGAAGTTGCCCTCCATGTCAGTCAATGAAACCAGGTCGAACACGTTGTCTGATATGTTCTGCAGCAGCCGGGCCTGATGCTTGAGCTCTTCCTGAATCTTCCTGCGTATGCTCAGTTCCTGTCTGGCTTGTTCATAAATCCTGACCAGATGCCTGTTCTTTTCCTTCAGATCATTTTCAAGCTGGTCCTTGTTGAGTGTAAGCCGGTCCTGTAATTCCAGGATTTCAGTTACGTCCAGAATGGCCAGGGTGATCAACCCGGGGTTCGCGCAGTCATCGCCTTGAGGTTCCTTGAGAATCAGGATGCGTCTGCGATCCCCTTTTGGGGACTTCATCCGGATTATCAGCCTGGCTGGGCTGCGTTCATGGAGGCTGGAGGCTATGAATTGACTCAGTTCGGTTCTGCATTCAGGGTCAACACGGTGCAGAAATCTTTTCAGGGAGGGTTTGACAGAAGATCTGGAATAACCCAGATATCTGAATAGTGAAGCGCTCCACTCCATCTCCATCCGGCCGGAAGAGTTGCAGATGGTCCACAATCCTGCCAGGGAAGGCGAAACCAACAGCTGCCCGTTTCTGTCATCCTCTGGGCTTCCGCTTGGGGCGCCCGTTTTCTGGTCCGGGATTATATCTTCAGGAAAAAGGAAAAGCTGGAAAATGTTTGTCTTCAGGGCCGGACAGAACTTTTCAAGCGTTGAAAAATGTGGGCTGGACCGGCCCAGTTCGATCCGGCTGATCTGTCTTCTGCTTAAGCCGACCCTCTCAGCCAGTTCAGCCTGGGTCATGCTGCTCAAGCGCCTCAAGTATTTGATTCTTTTTCCGAACAGCTTGACCAGGTTTGAAGAATCACCGCCTGCGTTCATGTTCTGTCCTCCAGAATTCAGGATAACCAGGCTGGTTGCCTATCTATTGGATCACATTCCGCAAATTTAATGCATGTTGCCCGTGCCGAAATCCCTGCTTCGCTTCATCTGTGGTCCCGGCCTGGGCGGGAATCCGGTCTGCTCAAGCAGCTGTCAAGGCACTGATAATTTAATCCCAGAGCGTCTCATTGTTTTTGGAGCAAAACTAAAATGCCATTTTTAGAATGAAACCGCAAAAGACATAAAATGTCTTTTTTTCGTCCATATAAGATATTTCTCAAATTATATCAGAAAGATGACAGCTTGAATAAAAAATAATTATCACCAGGACAGAAACAGATTTTACAGTCTTTTAAGGGTGGCCAGGTACTTTTATATATTTGATTATTCATGATAGATTGAAAGATTATTAAATTGTAAAAAATAAATTATTACAGGTTTGTTTTTGAAAACAGGAGGATAAGGCCTCTTATGCTCCAGGAGAATTAGAGTTCGGCAGTGTTCTCGATAATTGAAGGCATTGCCAGGACTTAGGACTGTCAAGGAGCAATGCAGTTAAGGAATGCCGGTTGCAATATCGTAATAGAAAACACCATGGCATGGAAATTATAACCAGGAGGATCATGAGCACGGAGCTTGCCCCGTCTTTTACCACCACGGGCAAAGTGTCGGTGGTCAGCTCTCATCCTGCCATGTCTCGCCAAAAGAAAACAAAGTGCTTCAATAAAAATGCCAGACTCATGGTGGTGCCTTCCAGGGTAAAAGATGACCTAACTATCCTGTATCGTGAAGATTATTACTGCTGATAGCCGCTTCTTGCATTGATGCGTCTGTTCTGAGCTTGACCTGTGCCTGCTTAATAAAAAAAATACGTAACAGTTTAGCCACTTGCATGTGGCACGGGGCCTGGCTCTTCCGGCACCCACTTGTCCCAAAATACCAGACTTTTATGCGCAAAACCATGCTCAAGTGGGTGCCGGAGTGCCTGTCCCCTGCTTCCTTAAAAATGAACTAAACTATTACAAAAATACGGAACAGATAAGAATGGATATGCCTGCGGAACTTTCTGCCACTGAGTTTTTGCAAGCAAATATTGGCGCAACAATTGCAAGAAATAGTTACATGTCCTGATCAGCTTTGCAGCACAGACGCTCTTAAGAAACGGTCAACAAATAGCATTGAATTATTAGTAGATTGTCTCAGGGGTGTGTGCTCCAGGCTAAGGCCTGAGCAGTTCAGTTCCGGCAGGGACTGGGTCAGGCTTTGGGTCTTGATTTTACGGGTGCATGAAAGGGAAGCAAGATGATGGTTAACGGGTTGATAATTCTTTTTTTCTGGCCCTGCCTGCTGTTCATTCTCTTTGTAGAATACGACAGGTGGAAATACAGAAAAGTCAGAAAAGTTAAACATATTCAACTTCTTAACGCTTTGGAAGCGGTCTTTGTGCTCCTGATGCTCTGGAAAGGCATTCCCATGTACCTTGCCGCGCTGCAAATCAGAATTTTTCAGTCAGTCGATCTTGTGGGTGCTTATATCGGCTTCTGGATGACCTGCCTGAAATATATCATTTTCCCGCTGACAATAATCATGGCCTTCCTCGTAGTCGTTGCTTTTGTCTGGTCATGGTTTATCAGGCAGCCGCAAGATTCAGACAGATTATTTTTCTGACCTGCAGTAAGAAGGCTGGCTGTTTCATTGTGGGTGCCTGGCCTGATTTTTGAGTTATGCCCGCAGATTCAGGGGAAATGATCCGCTCCGAAAATCATCAAGTCCCGCAGAAGGTTTGGTAGGGTCGGCCTGAAGGATCAGGCAAACGGTATTCGCCGTATTCCGTAAGATGCTCATAAGGTCTGGACAGGACACGGATCAATCTGCTCGTAACTGAGTAATCTCCATGGGCTTCGGCATTTTCCAGAGCATCCTCCACCAGGTGATTTCTCGGAATAACCGCCGGGTTGCGTCTGTTCATGAGCAGCCTGGACTCATCCACGGATTGAGGCTGGCGTGAAAGCCTGTTCTGCCACGAATCATGCCACTCCAGGAAATTCTGGCCCTGGAAGAGTTGATCTTCAGGCAGGGTGCCTGAGGACAGTTTCCGGAAGGTATTGGTGAAGTCCGCCCCATTCTTGTGCATCAAATCCAGCAGATCCGTGGCCAGCCTGAGATCGTTTTCCTCTGTGTTAAACAGCCCCAGCTTTTCTCTCATTCCCGCCAGCCAGAAGTCCTGGAAAATACGAGGAAAGGACTCCAGGGATTGAGTGGCAAGAGTGATGGCCTTTTCCTGTTTTTCATGGATAAGCGGGAGCAGGGTTTCAGCAAAACGGGCCAGGTTCCACTGACATATCCGGGGCTGGTTGCTGTAGGCATAGCGTCCCTGATGGTCGATGGAGCTGAATACGGCTGCAGGGTCGTAGACGTCCATGAAGGCGCAGGGGCCGTAATCGATGGTTTCGCCGCTGAGGGCCATGTTGTCGGTATTCATCACCCCGTGGATAAAGCCAATATTCTGCCATCCGGCCACCAGCAAAGCCTGGTTTTCAATTACTGTATCCAGCAGGAGCAGGTAGGGATTGTCTGATGATTTGAGTTCCGGATAATGCCGCCATATGGTGTAATCGGCCAGGGTCCGTATTTCCGAGGTATCCCCATGTGCTGCTGCGTACTCAAAAGTGCCCACTCTGATGTGGCTGGAGGCTACCCTGGTCAGAATCGCCCCGGGCAGGACGGTCTGGCGCTGTACCTCCCCGCCTGTGGTTACTGCCGCCAGCCCCCTGGTGGTGGGAATGCCCAGGGCGTGCATTGCCTCGCTGATTATGTATTCCCGAAGCATTGGACCCAGGGCGGCGCGCCCGTCTCCGCGCCGGGAAAAAGGAGTCTGACCCGAACCTTTGAGCTGGATGTCAAAGCGTTTCCCTTCCGGAGTGATCTGTTCCCCCAGAAGAATGGCCCGCCCGTCACCAAGCACAGTAAAGTGTCCGAATTGATGCCCGGCATAAGACATTGCCAGAGGCTCGGCGCCTTCAGGAATCAGATTCCCGGAAAAAACCGCGGTTCCCAGATTTTTTTTGAGCTGCTCCGCATCCAGTCCCAGATCTTGGGCAAGGGAGTGGTTGAAAAGCACCATTCTCGGGGAGGGAACCGGTACCGGGTTCAAACGGACGTACAGAGAGTCCGGAAGCCGGGCATAGCTGTTGTCGAAATTGAACCCTCCATTAGCTGGATTGATATTACTCCGGCCTGAGTTTGACTCTTTATTCAATGCTACTCCTCTTTTCCAGGCAAGCTCTAAGGGTTTCTATGCCGGTCTTATGCTCAGAACGGGAATCTTGGAAGATTTAACCACTTTTTCAGCAACTGAACCGAATAAAATCCTGTCCACCCCTTTTCTGCCGTGTGTGCCCATGACTATCAGATCGATGTTTTCTTTGGCGGCAAATTTAAGTATCTCCTCATCAGCATAGCCCCTTAATATCTCACCTTTGACATCATTCAGTTTGAAGTGTTCCTGGATAAAGGCCTCCATTCTCTTTTGAGCTTCGGTCACGACTTGGTCCGTAAACTCATGAACAGAAGTCAGGGGGACATTGAAACTGGTATGCTGATCCAGACTTGGCGCGACATAGATCAGGCGGACCCCGGAGTTGAGGTTTTCAGCCAGTACTTGAGCATAAGATGCAACCCTGGGGCTTATCTCTGAAAAATCTACGGCACACAGGATTTTTTTAATCTCAACCATAACAACCTCCCTGATTAATTTTCTTCAAACTCTTGAAGCCACCCTGCCCGCTTTGAGCAACAAGCGGTATATCTATCTTTATAGTTAGTGTGATAAAAGCAAATGTAAAGAATTTTTGGTGAATAATTATTCAATCAGTATTCAATATCGTGTTGCTTTTGCCGACAACTCATTATAAATACAATTGAAAAGAATATCCGATTATGTGCCGAACATTAGAATAGTTTTCATCCGGAAACGGTTCTTTCTCCTTTTGGCGGCGTCAATCTGTACAATTATTCGTCAACGTATTAAGATACGCCTCCTCATAACTTGCTTGATTTCCTTGCCAAAAGAAAAAACT
>PWNK01000029.1 GCA_003557865.1 Desulfonatronovibrio sp. | reverse complement strand
TAGTCGAGAATGGATGCCATTTCTATCCCCAGGTTTAAATCCTGGGGTTTTTATGGCCGAGATTGGGTGATTTTTCTTGTTTTCCGGACAGCAGGGGCTGTTTTTCAGGTCTGGACAAGACTGACTAAAAAGGGCAGTTAATGGGCTGCCCTTTTTTTATCATGGAAATGGAGTTTTTTTATCAATGTCGGATCAGGGCATACTTTGTCTGGATATAGGCAGCGGGACCCAGGATGTGCTTTACTTCCTGGATGGCCAGGAGCTGGAAAACTGCCCCAAGTTTGTTCTTCCGTCTCCAGCCATGCAGGTTTCAAAAAGGATTGCTGAACTGGATTCTGCCGGCCAGAGCATTTATTTTTATGGCCGGAACATGGGGGGAGGGTTCTTCAGGACCTTGAGAAAGTGTCTTGATAAGGGGCTCAGGGCGGCCATACATCCTGATGCGGCTTACTCCCTTTCCGACTCTTTGGACCGGATCAGGGAACTGGGACTGGAAATCGCCCGGCACTGCCCTTATGGATACTGCCCTGTTTACCTGTCTGACTATGATCCTGGATTTTGGCAGTCATTTCTGGTCCAGGCCGGGCTTGGTTATCCGAGATTGATTCTGGCCTGCGCCCAGGATCACGGTTTTCATCCAAACAGCAGCAACCGGCTGGGACGCTTTGAAATATGGAGAAAGTTCCTTATGAAAAGCGGCGGACATGTGGAAAAGCTGATATTTTCAAGCCCCCCCCAGGAAATGACCCGGCTTGTGAGCCTCAAGGAATCTATTGGATCCGGTTTTGTTGCGGATACCGGGGCGGCTGCCCTGCTCGGGGCTCTATTTGTCCCTGAAGTTGAAGAGCTCTCCAAAGAAAAGGGGATATGCGTGGTCAACGTCGGCAACAGTCATGCTGTCGCATTTCTGGTGCATGCAGGCCGGGTTCATGGCATACTGGAACACCATACAGGCCTTTTGAATGGACAACGGTTGTGGGAGCAGCTAGAGTTATTCAGGCAGAAGCGCTTGAATAGTGAGCAGGTTTTTGAAGATAAAGGCCATGGCTGCCTGATTCTTGAATCAGCTTCGGGAATAGATTTCAGGGCCGTCTTTGTTCTGGGTCCCAGGAGAAGGATGCTTGAGGGTTACGACTGCCGGTTCCTGTGTCCGGGGGGAGATATGATGCTGGCCGGGTGCTTCGGGATGCTGAAAGGGTATTATCTATTCAGGGGACAGGCCCTGTAATTTTTCCTGCCGGGAGTATCGCACGTAAATGAACAATTATACTCTGGTCAGACCTGAACATCTTAACCACCACGGCAATCTGTTCGGCGGAGCAATGCTCAAGTGGGTGGATGAATTTGCCTGGCTGGCCGCGAGCAAGGACTTTCCAGGCTGCAAGCTGGTCACCATAGCCATGAACGAAAGCAGATTTTCGCAGCAGGTTCCATTGGGGGCGATCCTGCGGTTTAATATTGAATTTGTAAAGCAGGGCAGAACTTCAGTGACTTACAATGTCCTTGTTTATTCCGATGAACCAGGAAAAGACAGGGAGAAGCAGGTTTTTGCCAATTCCATCACCTTTGTCAGGATAGACGACAAGGGACGCAAGATAGGCCTGCCGCCCAGAACAGCCTTTGTTCCCTGTGATAAACTTCAGCCGGATTATTGAAATATCTAATGGAAAAAATAACTATCGCCACCAGAGGAAGCAAGCTGGCTCTATGGCAGGCCGAGCATATCAAGTCAAGATTGACCGGACGCTACCCGGGCCTTGAGGTAAAGCTGCTCAAGATCAAAACCACGGGGGACAAGATTCTTGATGTTCCTCTGGCCAAGGTTGGAGGCAAAGGTCTGTTTGTCAAAGAAATTGAGGAGGCTATCCTGGAGGGCAGGGCGGATATAGCCGTGCACAGTATGAAGGACGTTCCCGCTGTTTTGCCCGGGGGGCTCAAGCTTGGGATCATTCCCAAGCGCGAATCCAGATACGACCTGCTTATATCTGAAAAGTATCCCGACATTCCATCCCTGCCTGCAGGGGCGACAATAGGTACATCCAGCCTCAGACGTCAGTCCCAGATTCTGCACCTAAGACCTGAGCTCAAGGTGAAAATGCTGCGGGGAAATCTTGACACCCGCCTGGGTAAACTGAGGAATGGTCAGTATGATGCCATAATTATTGCCGAGGCCGGGATGAAGAGACTGGGCTTCAGGTCCAGATATGAAAGCAGGCTTGCGCCGCCCTATTTCCTGCCGGCCGTGGGACAGGGCGCGCTGGGCATTGAGTATTCGTCTGAAAGGCCGGATCTGGATGAGCTTCTGGGCTTTCTGGACCACTCAAGCACAAGATACTGCGTGACCCTTGAAAGGGCCTTTCTGGCTGAACTGGAAGGAGGATGCCAGGTTCCCATCGCCTGCCTCTGCCTGCAGGAAAACAACAGGCTGTATGCCACCGGCCTGGTTTCCGATCTTCAGGGCCGTGTTGTTGTCCGCCGGACCAAGACCGGCAAGCCCAAGGATGCGGTCAGGATAGGGGTGGAACTGGCCAGAAAGGTCCTGGACGGCGGAGGCAAGGAGATCCTGGAACAGGTCTATTCATCACCTGATAAAGGTTGAGAAAAACCGATCTGTCCGGCTATGGACTGCATGGACATTATGGCAATGCTTAAAAATTCCTCCTGGTCCAGCCCAAGTCTTTGATGCTCTTTGATGATCTCTCTGTTTACCGAAGCAGCAAAGGCCTTGTCCTTGATTTTCTTTTTCAGGCTTTTGGGTTTCATGCCTTCCAGGCCTGAGGGTCTGATCAGGCCGGCTGCCATAACCATTCCGGTGACAGTTTCCGCACAGCGCAGCGCATAATCCAGATCGGTCTGAGGTGTGCCGGAGCCGTTCATTTCAGCGGCATGCACCCGGATCGCCCTGATGGATTCGTCCGGGAGACGGTCCTTAAGTATTTCAGCGCTTTCGATTCCATGCCGGGTGTGATCATCGGCAGTCATGGCATAATCAAGGTCATGCAAAAGCCCGGTCAAGCCCCATGTTTCCTGATCCTTTCCCAGTCTTTCGGCCAGTTTTCTCATTACTGCTTCAGTAGAAAGCGAGTGTTTCATCAGGCTTTCGTCATTCAAATTTTTCTGTAAAAGCTCAAGGGCCTCTTCTCTGTGCATCATAATAGTTTTTCTCCCCTGGGTGCGGTATCTGGTCGCTTCTGGATAATAGATCCTGCAAATTATATTATTAAAAAAATGTAGCTGTTCACCATATTTTTATCCTGGAGCTTGGCCGGGTTTCGAAATGTTGCAAAACTCCCTGTCGCGGCTCCGTTAGACAAAACCTGTATTTTTTGGGTTTAAT
>PWNK01000100.1 GCA_003557865.1 Desulfonatronovibrio sp. | reverse complement strand
TAATCAAATTGTGATTCGCAGAAAACTAACTGGTTTCCATCCGGAAAGTCTTTCTTTCCGGATGCTGGAACTATTGGTTTTCTTTCCGGAAACGAGGAGTTTTTTCTTTTGGCAAGGAAATAAATCAATTATGAGGAGGCGTATCTTAATACGTAGACGAATAATTGTGCAGATTGACGCCGCAAATAGAAAAAAGAACCGTTTCCGGATGAAAACTATTCACTGATGACTTTTTTCAGCTCCCTTTTGAGGTCAGCCATGGTGAATGGCTTGTGCAGAAATCCGGCCAGGCCTTGATTCTGAAACTTTTGTGTTGCTTCCTGTTCATTGTAGCCGCTGCATAAAACCACGTTCAGCTCAGGATTAACTTTGCGCAGGTTTTCAAAAGTCCGGACTCCGTCCATAACCGGCATCATCAGATCGAGAAGAACAGCCCTGATCTTATCCTGATTATCTTCATAGATTTTCAAGGCCTCCAATCCGTTGACAGCAGTCAGGACTTCAAAACCAAGTTCTTGAAGGGCCTCTCTGGCCAGTTCCCTGATCATTTCCTCATCATCCACAACCAGGATGGTTCCGGAAAATACTTCATCACCTGTTTCAGTCCCGGTCCCGGTGGCCTGCCGAGCCTCTTTTGGAACAGATATCCCTGTATCATCAGGTACAGGAAAAAGAACCCTTACTGCAGTACCCCGGCCCTTGGCACTTTCGACCATGATGGCCCCGTTGTGGCCCTGAACAATACCCAAAACAGCCGAGAGCCCCAGACCCCGTCCCGTGAACTTGGTTGAGAAGAAAGGATCAAACAGTTTCTGTAAAGTATTGCTGTCCATTCCAGCGCCAGAATCTTTTATTTCCAGCCAGACGTATCGTCCAGGTTCAGGCGTCTTTTCACCCCGGCTGCGGCTGAGATATGGCTTATCACAATCCATTATCCCGCTGGCAATTATCACCTGGCCGGGTTCGTGACCTATGGCCTCACAGGCGTTGGTTATCAGGTTCATGACTACTTGCTGAATCTGTCCAGGATCAGCCATGATCCCGGGGATATCATGGTCAAGATTAAATTCCAGGGAAATATTTTTGGAAATGGTATTCATAAAAAACTGCGCGTTTTCCGCTGCCAGCTGGTTGATGTCAACTTTTTGGATAACGAATTTTCCCTTTCCGGAGTATGCCAGCATCTGGCGGGTCAGATCCGCAGCTCTGGATGCCGCTTTAAATGCCTGGTCCAACTGCTTTTTCCTGGACAAATCCTGGGGAAAATCACTCAAAACCATTTCCAGGTTGCCCATTATGGCTGCCAGGAGGTTGTTGAAGTCATGGGCTATCCCCCCGGCCAGAACACCCAGGCTTTCCAGTTTCTGAGAGTGAAGCAGGCGCCGTTCCATGGCCAGACGATCTGCTTCTGCCTTTTTCAGATCGGTAATATCTCTTCCCGCGCCAACGATGGAGACCACTTTGTTCTGTCCATCAAGGACGGCCTTGTCCGACCATGCCAGCCAGCGCCACCCATGTCTGGTCATGGCTCTTTGCTCAAGATAACAGGAATAGGGGGGTCTGAACAGGGACTGCATAGCCATGGCCGTGGCTTCCTGATCATCTTCATGGACCAGGGGCATGAATTCCTGACCCATAAGTTCTTCTTCTGACTTCCCGAATAAATCGCAGTAGGACTTACTGACAAATTCAAATCTGCCGGCGGTATCAACCTTGACTATCAGATCAGTCTGGTTTTCGATGAGAAGCCTGTACTTTTCCTCGCTTTGGCGGAGAGCACGTTCATAATCCTTTCGGTTGGTAATGTCCTTGAAGATAAGAACTGTTTCCTGGTCCTTGGTTTTGTATTCACTGATTTCAAGCCACGCGCCGTTTGTGAGCTCCTCTTCATGTGTTTTCCAGGGCGAATGAAAAAACTCAAGTTTGTCATTGACCCACTGTTCTTCAAGTTGGACGGCTTTCCGGAAAAGACCTGATTCAGCACAGCCTCTGATAAAATCTTCAAATAAAACTCCTTGAACAGCTCTGTGCCCAAGCCTGTAAAACAGTTCTCTGAAATTTGAGTTGTAAAGAACCAGGCGGTTATCCTTGTCAAAAAGGGCAAAACCTTCGTCAATGGATTCTACAGCCTGGAAAAGCCTTGCTTTGGCCAGTTCAGCCCTTTGCTCCAGTTCCGATAGAAGCCCGGAGATTCTCCGGGTCATGTCGTTAAAGGTTTCAGCCAGAATCCCCAGCTCATCCCGGGAAGTGACCCTGGCCCTGGCTGAAAGGTCTCCGGAGCTGACAAGGGCCGCGGTAGAGGATAAATCAGATATTTTCAGGGCTATGGTTCTGAAAATGATATACGCTACACCACCTGAAAAAATAATGGAAAAAAGCAGGGCTGAGCCCAGAATAATCATGGATACTGCTGCTGTTCTTTGAATGTCTTCCCTTGCTTTTTGCACTTCGGCATTGGACTGGGAAACCAGCAGGGCAGATATGGGTTCCAGGGCTTCAATCTGAAGGTCAAACTCGTTAAAAATGCTTGAAATATCCCTGTCAATGGCAAGCACCCTGTCCGCGGCAGTCCTGTATTCTTCAATAATGCTCAGAATTTCATCCTTGAGGATGGTGTTTATTGATCCGGAATATTTGACGTAACTCTCCAGGGTGGACAGGGTATTAAAGGAGGACTGCATAAAAGGCCGCTGCCTGGCTACCAGATAATCTTTTTTGTGCGCCCTGGACTCAAGGGCCAGGATAATCAGGTCAGGCAAAAAGGTTTCCTGCACTTTTGAGTAGAGCAAATCCGAAATCCTGGAAAGCTCAAACTGGGCCCCTGTTTCCGGATGCCCCATCATGGAAGCGAGGCGCACCGCCTCATCCAGGGCAAGGGAATATCTCTCGGCCGCGCTAAGATAAAAATCAATATGCGCGATATTCTGGCGCAGTTCAGCGCTTACCTGGGATTCAGCAATAAAGACCTGCAGCTCATGACTCAGCTGGATTACTCCTGCCAGCTCGTTCTGGATCTGAAGAACATAGACATCAAAGGCTTTCTCAAAGCCCATTGTCGGCCAGCGCAGGAAAAAATCGCGTTCCAGCTGCCTGGTACGCTGCAGGCCGGCTTCCATTTCCATGGCTTTTTTTCTGATTTCCGTGCTGGCCAGGATGATATTTTCAGTTCTGGACTGGATAATGTTCATGGAAATGAATGCCGTAGCCGCCACCAGAATAATCATGAGCAGCATGCAGCCGGTGGAAATGGTAAGCTTGGCGCTGAACCCGAGCTTTTTCCAGAAATTGCCGATCCGGGATAAAATTATCATTAGGGGTGAGTAGATATGGAAGAACCGTTAAGCTCAAAAGTTGAGACAATATTTCTGAGCAAACCCTCGTAACCTGCTGCCGGATCTTCGAGATAAAACAGCTTGAACCTTGGCACACCGCAATCTCCCAGTTCATCACAACTGAGAAGACCGGTCAGTCCCTGGAATCCATGAGTGGATCTGAGGCTGTCTCTCAAAGCCTGGCGTCTGATCACCAGGGATCCGTCATCAAGTTTAAGGGAGCTGTTTTCAATCGCCTTGAGCAACAGCATGGCCGCGTCATAGGTGTGAGCGTGGTAGGTGCCGTCAGGCCTCAAACCGAAGACTTCCTCATATCTATTGACGAATGACTGATATTTTTCATTCTCAGGCAAGGCCGGGCCGACAAAGTACATGCCTTTGGCATATTCTCTCATCCTGTCCACAAACAATGAATTCAAAAGCCCGTCAGCACTCATCAGCTTCATGCCCCTGAGGGCATCAAACTCTTTTTTCTGGGCAACTATATGTTCTCCTTCCACCGGAAAAAGAGGGAAAAAGAGTATTTCAGCCCGGGACGTTGAAATTGCTTCCAGCAAAGGCCGCATGTTGCGGTCGCCCCGGTTGACCTGGGATGAAAACACCACCTCTCCTCCCAGGGCGGCAAAGGCTTCTTCAAAAGATGATGCAAGTCCAACAGTGTAGGGATCACCGTCGCTGACAACAGCCGCTTTTCTGAGCATTAGCTGGTTATAGGCGAAATAAGCCGCAGCCACAGCCTGGTAAGTGTCATTGGGGGCGGTTCTGAAAAATCCGGGCTGCCAGTTTTCACCTTTGAGTCCGCCTACGCCGGTCAGCGATGGTGCGGTTGAGCAGCCGGAAATAATGACCATATCAGCCTGAGAAATAATATCCGCAGCCGGAACGCTTGATATTGAGCAGGTAGTTCCGTGAACACCTACGATCCTGAAATCTGAGATTACTTTTTTGGAGGCTACCTGTCCGCCTTCCCGGGAGCAGCCTTCATCTTCAAAGGTAACTAAAACGGGATGGCCAAGGATCTGGTTGTTCATGTCAGACGCGGCCAGTTCCATAATTCTGGCGTATTCTTGACCCAGCTTGGCCAAATCCCCTGTGAGGGCCTGCATGCTGACTATCCTAACCGGATCTCCAGGGGCGATTATGAGACATCCCAGTGGATCGCCGCATTCATAAGGTCTGGAAGAATCTGTTGAACAGCCAATTAGAATGAAGAACCATAAAAGAAAAAAAGGAGTAATCCTGGGCATGGCAACACCTGTAATTTCAATTAAAATCGGCATACTAAAGACACTTCAGAAGAAAAACAAATAAAATAATATTTTGTCAGTGGTTATCAGTCAAACAAAAACATGCCTGTTCATTATAGCGGCTCATGGCTGTACAAACAGATAATGCCTCAGCAGGGAGACTGTTAGCAACCCTGCAGCCAGGGAAAGAACAAGATTGCGGGTGCATACGGCCATAATTGCAGTCACGCCCGCGGCGATCATCTCTGAAGGTCCCTTTCCAGCAAGACTGGGAACAATTATGGCCACCAGGATGGAAGAGGGCATGTGTGTGAGAAAGGCCCTGATGCCCGGAGACGGATTAATTCTGCTGACAATAAACAGACCACCGGCCCTGGTTAGATATGTGACCGCTGCCATGCAGACGATAGTTATGATTACCAGCAGCTCCAGACTGTCAGACATTTCTGAATGCCCCGATAGTTCCTCCTGCCAGTCCGCCCATGATAATATACCATTTACCAGGCAAAAGGATGAAGGTAATCCAGGCAACAAGTCCTGCAGCCATCCACACCGGAATCTGCGCCCTGCCTCTCCAGAAAAAAGTCAGCAGGGCGATGAAAACCGCTGTAAAAGCAAAATCAAGGCCCAGGACAGAAGGATCAGAGAGGTATTTGTCAATCCAGTAGGACATGGCAGCGCCCACAAAAGTGGATATGTTCCAGAAAAAGTAGATGCACAGGCCTGACCCCAGCAGGAAGGCTGCGTCTTTTTTTCCGGAAGCCATCTCCCTCACCGAGAGGGCCCATGACTCATCCGTCATGAAATACAGGCTCAGGTACGATTTTGCCGGACCTGTCCTCACCAGCCAGTCACGCATGGCAGCGCCCATGAGCAGATGCCTGAGATTTACCACCAGGGTAGTCAGAACAATGGTCAGCACAGGCAGCTCAGGTCCCCAGAGCTCCAGGGCCATAAGCTGGGAAGCCCCGGCAAAAACTACCAGGCTCATGAGCTGGGCCTGGATTGGGTCCAGGCCTGCCTGGATGGCCAGCATGCCAAAAACAAGACCGTAGGCGAACACTCCTACCCCCAAAGGCACGCATTTTATAAAGCCCTTAAAAGCTCCGCGTCTGGTAAAAATAATCGATCTGTTGTCTGCAGCTTTCATAAATACTGAAATTGGCTAGTTCCTGGAGCTTTTGTCTCTTCGAACGTTGTAAACGGCCCTGCCTTCAGCGATTATCCTGTCAGGCGAATTCAATGCGAATACAATGGTCTCAACATTGGCCACCCGGTTGCCCATGAGTTTGACCCTTGATTCGGCTCCCAGATCAGCCTGAGGTGCGGGGCGCAGGTAATCAACCCTCATGTCAATGGTGGCTATCCTGTCTTCAAGCTGACAGCAGGTCCAGACCGCTACTCCTCCGCAGGTGTCCACAAGGGTTGAAATTATCCCCCCGTGGAGGGCCGGTCTGCGCGCGTCACCTGTGAAATGAGGCTTGTACGGCAGATAGAGTCTGGCAAAACCTTTTTCCGCCTTCTCAACCTTTATTCCAAGGTGTCGGTTAAAAGGTATTTCCTCTTCCAGAAAATAAATAAAAGCATTACTTGAAGATTTATCTTTCATTGAATGTCCATAAAAAACATGGTGGTTGAACAAGTTCGTCAGGACGTTCCGGAAGATCTCCTGTTGGCCAGGTATACTCCGCCACTGACCATTAAGGCGCCAAGAATCAGAGAGGGATCAACCGGTTCCTTGAGGAAAATGAAACCAATGATAATGGCAAAAAGAGGTACAAAGTTAATAAAAACTGAGGCCCTGGAGGGTCCAATGGACTTTACGGCCTGATAATACCATGTAAAGCCCAGTACAGTCCCGAAATAACCAAGATAAACCAGGCAAAGCCACACCAGGGGTGGAGCTGTTAAGACAAAACCAGGCAGGCCTTCATGCATGGCCGGAAAAAAAAGGGCCATTGTTCCCGCTATGCAGGAATAAGTTACCGCAGCCTGCGGAGAAAGAATGGACATGGAATATTTCCCCAGGATGGAATAGGCGGCCCAGCTGGCAACACAGCCGGCAATGGCCACATCGCCCCAGGTCACCACCTCGCTCAGAAGGTGAAAGGGATGCCCTCTGGTTATTGCCAGGATCGCCCCGGATACTGAGAGTATGATCCCCATGACTTTAAAGGACCCCAGAGATTCCTTGAACAGCAAGGTGGCCAGAAGGGCGATAAATATCGGGTTGGTTGCTACAATGACCGCTGCCCGCCCGGCTTCCACAGTCTGCAGGCCGGTAAAGAAGAATGCATTGTAGGCAAAAACCCCGGTCAGTCCGAGAAGAACAACCTGGGTCACCTGAGCTTTACTGATTCTGGGCAGGCCTCCTTCCATTTTTCTTACCAGGAAGACAAGGCAGACCGTGGCAATCAGAAAACGAAAAAAAGCCGCTGAAAAAGGCGGCAGATGCTGTGAAACTATTCTTCCGGCTGTGAAAGTACCTCCCCAGAACATGGCAGCCAGAAGCAGCTTGATGTATACCAGCAAGTTCGAAGATCCTGATGGTTAATTTTTTTTCGCGGTTTTTACCGAGTACATGTTCTTGTCCGCCCTGTTGATTAGAGCATCAAGAGAGTCTCCGTTTTTATACATGGCTTTGCCCACTGAAGCCGAAACACAGAGTCCGGTCGCCTTCACGCAGACCAGGGAAATATCGATCAAAGATATCTCCCTGGCTATTCTTTGTGCTATATACGATGCGTTTTCATCGTTTGTATCGGGCAGCAGAAGAATGAATTCATCCCCGCCCATTCTTACAAATATATCATGGCGTCGAACAAAGTTCTGAATTTTATGGGCGACCTCAATGAGAATAAGGTCACCGCATTGATGCCCGAGACTGTCATTAACCATTTTGAATCCATCCAGGTCAATAAACAGGAGGGCAATGGAAAACTTTTTTCTGTCGGCGAAATTAAGCAGCCTGGGAGCATGCTTTGTCAGATAGTTCCGGTTGTGGCAACCGGTAAGGTAGTCAGAAGTGTTTTCCCTGAGGAGTTTTTCGTGATCTCTCAGGCTGACCAGAGACCAGGAGAATACTTCCGCAAAATGATCAATGAAGTCTGTGGCGACTTCATCTGAAAAACGGTCTTCGTCTTGGTCATGCAGACTGAGAAATCCGATTATTCTTTCAGGTTTGTATTTATCATGCATGGGAAAGATGATTGCAGATCCAGTGGTGGTTTGATCTTTAGAATCCGGAATCAGTCTGACTATTCCGGGAAATTTTTTTCTGAGAGTGTGCAGATTGCCAAGGATGGACCTCGCCCCTGGTTCCATATCCAATGCCTGGTGAAGGTCTTTTATTTCAGACAAGGGAAGGGTGGGTATTGAGCCGGGAACATACTTCTGGAATTCCTCAGAGAACAGCAGGAGATGAACACCGCACAGGTCAAGTTTGCTTTTAATTGAGCCGAGCAGGTCGGGTAGTTTATGCAGGCTGGCAATGGATTGAGCCAGCCTGCAGCAGTCTTTGAATTTATGAAAAGCCGACAGGCTGTGCCTGTGTGCTTCAATACTCTCCAAAAGTTGTTTCTTCAGGAACTGGACCTGATTTGTCTTCTGATCTGAAGGTGTTGAATATCCAGAAGCTGGCCTGATCAGTTCTGGTGAAAAGCGGGTGAAGTCTTTTTTCCATCTGTTGCCTCTACTGGATCTGAATATTGAAATCCCAAACAGATCAGCTGCTTCCTTGATGATTGATCTTTGCTTTTTTAACACATTCATAACCGAAATCCGGACCAGCCGGGGCAGAAGTTCATGAAAGCAAATGTCGCAGTTAAAGAAATCTTTCTTTTTTGCCGATAAAGAAATCAGACAACTCCTGGCAAAGGAGGCAAATATGCTTGTGCACAATTTTTATCAGGTATCAGCCAAAAGCCACGATGAAATCAGGTCGGAACTAAAGCCCGACATCCGGGCATTGAAAATAAACCCGGACGGCCGGGAAAACAAACGTCACAATCCAGGGAACAATAACCCGGGAGAAAAAAAAGACCGGGGAAAAAAACGTTCTGACCATGACCCTGAATCCAGCAAACTTCAGAATGATCCATGGGAAGTATATAACAGCAAAGGCAGGGTGGCGCGGATTAAGATCAGGGGATGATTATCACTGATCATCATCAGCAACCCTCTGGATTCAGGAGGCTTAAGACTGTTTGAAACTGTTGCTCACCCTGAAGTGAAGTGACTTGTGCTGCTTCCAGGTGGGAAAAAACCCCCTAAAATTTCTTTTTAAGCCAATCCTTTATCTCCTCAGGCAGTTCATGGGATCCTTTAGCCCGGCAGCAGTCCCAGTATTCTTTGGGCAATTCCATCTCATGGAGAGTCTCAGATCCGTCTTTGGTCATTTTCTGCAGCCTGACTATGTAAGGCTCATTCCAGGAGTCAACTGAAAAATAGTAGGTTTCATCTTCAGAATTCTGGTGGCGGCCTGTGTATCCGGTGTTTCCCCATTCCAGATGCAGAGCTACTGCATCTGCCGGACCGATGTCCCAGCTGATGGGAAGATTTTTGAATTTTGTAAGTTCACCCATTCTGATCTCCCTCCTTATTTAAAATTATCATTTTATCTTTTTTTCCTGCAGATTACAATAATGGGATTACTGCTCATCTTTGTAAGCCGCCCTGGAAATTGCAAAAAAATAAAACCAAAGCTATAAGCCGGAACCAGCAAATCCGGATAACTTCAGATCTTGATAGATATCATAACCTCTTGATAATTAATCTTATTCCCAGAGTGAAACCCTGGTATAAGTATAATCAGCGCAGCAGGAAGAATCCCTTGTATTTGAACACAGAACTGAAGAAGAAAGTCCTGAGCCTGGATGAGGACAAAAGCCATCTGTATATTCATAAGTCAGGTCCGGCAGGCCAGATTTATCTGGCCAGATATCTTCTGGAAAAGAACCATAATGCAGTTGTTATTGTCCCGCCGGGTCGGGAGATTGAAAAGCATGCCGGGCTGATTGAAATTTTTGGTCAGGATGGATTTAACAAGGACAGATTCTGGGAATGTTCCTGGCACATTTTCCCTGAGCCTTCCACAGGACTTGGGCTTGACTGGAGCAGAATGTGGCCCGGACTTTTCGGCATAATCAACAATAAGCCTTGTGTATCTGTTATTCCTTCAAACCTGCTGCTCCATTTTCTGCCACCCAGAAAGATCGTTGACCATTCATTTCTGCTTCTGTTCCGAGGTGAGGATCTGGAACCTGATTTAATTGTGAATAAAGTCCTGCAATGGGGATACCAAAGAAGGACCAATGTCTCTCAGGTCGGAGAGATCGCCCTTCGCGGTGACATTCTGGATATTTTTTCTCCGGGATACCCTGATCCGCTAAGACTGGAGTTTTTTGGGGACCACCTTGAAAGCATCAGGACCTTTGAGTCGCATAGCCAAAGATCTAAAAGAGAACTCAAGGAATGTCTTGTTTTTCCGGTCACTCCATGTCTTATGGAAGAAGATCTGGTTGTTAAGGCTGGAAATAAGTCCGACCACTTAAGGGCTATAGGTGAACTGGATTCTTCAATTCACAATACCCTGAAGGAAACACTTGATCTCCGGCCCCATAAGTATCCATGCGGTCTTTTTTATGGCAACCCGGGAACCTGGAAAGATTTTCTGCCGGAGAACGCTTATTATATACTCTCTGATACCAATGAACTCAGAACCGGCATGCAAGAGGAAGAATGGAAATTAGCTGGATGGTCCAGGGAAATGTCCTATCCAGCTCCCCACATTTTTCAGCCTGCTGTCAGAGCCAGAAACATATGGCAAAATAAGCGCAGCCTGATTTTTGAGAAGCTGATAATCGGCCGCAAAAGCAAGGGGCTTGATCTGCCGGAGAAGGAGATCAAAAATTTCTCGGACCTTTTCTGGAAGCCGGAAGACAGCATACGTCCCTGGAATTCGCTGGTGACCGCCCTCAAAAACTGGAAGAATACCTTGAACCAGGTAGTGCTTTGCTTCAGAACAGAGGGATCAAGGCAAAAATTCCTGCGGATCATCGAGCCTGAAGGCCTGAAATTCAGCTCAACATATCATCCCTCCAGAAAGGAATTGGTGACCATTGTTTGTAGTTTGAGGACCGGGATCAGTTTGGAGTGGAATCATATCCTGATCCTTGGCGAAGACGTGATCCAGCCTGGACCCAAAACAGGTTACAGAACAAGAACCGGCAGATTTGCAGGTCTATCTTCAGTTGAGGAGTTGAACGAGGATGACCTTGTTGTTCATCGTGATTACGGCCTGGGAAAATTCGGAGGTCTGAAACGGGTGGGTGCGGGTAAAGCCGTCAATGATTATCTGCTTATATATTATGCCAATGAAGACAAGCTGTACATTCCTGCCGACCGCTTTGGTCTTGTCCAGAAGTACAAGGGTCCGGAAGGGGTATCTCCTTCCCTGGACCGCCTGGGAGGAAGCGGGTGGACCCGAACCAAGGCCCGGGTCCGCAAGGCGATTGAAAAGATCGCCAAAGACCTGGTTGACATGTATGCCTATCGCAAGGTGGCCAAGGGTTATTCGTACGGGGGTGCAGGCGAACTATTCCGGGAATTTGAGGCCGGCTTTGGATTTGAGGAAACACCAGATCAGGAGCAGGCCATCAAAGAGGTTATGCTGGATCTGGAAAAGCCTGAACCCATGGACAGGCTCATATGCGGGGATGTGGGCTTTGGAAAAACCGAGGTGGCCATGAGAGCCGCCTTCAGGGCCGTACAGGACGGAAAACAGGTGGCTATTCTCTGTCCCACAACAGTTCTGGCAGAACAGCACTATCACAATTTCCGGGAGCGTATGGAAGACCTTTCAGTAAATGTCAGGATGCTCAGCCGCTTTGTTCCAAGGGCCAGGCAGAAAAATATTATTGAAGCAGCTGCAAGAGGCGAAATTGACATAATTATCGGAACCCACAGAATATTATCCCAGGACGTCAGCCTGCCAAGGCTATCCCTGCTTATCCTGGATGAAGAACAGCGATTCGGGGTCAAGCATAAAGAAAGGCTGAAAAAATTCAGACAAAACATTGATGTTCTGGCACTTACCGCAACCCCCATTCCCAGGACGCTTCAGCTTTCTCTGTCGGGCATTAGAACCTTAAGCCTTATTGAAACCCCTCCCCTGGACCGAAAGCCGGTGGAAAGCTCGATCATTGAAAAGGACTATGACTTCTTGAAAAATGTCCTGACCAGGGAACTGGCAAGAAAAGGGCAGGTTTTCTGGGTGTATAACCGGGTCCAGGGTCTTGAACAGGTGGCGGGCTATGTACGGGGACTGCTTCCGGAAGCGAGAATTGGAATGGCACACGGCCAGATGCGGGAAAGAGAGCTTGAAGAAACCATGCATAAATTCTGGCATCACCAACTGGACATTCTGGTATGTACCGCGATCATTGAATCGGGTCTGGATTTTCCCAGGGCCAACACCCTGGTGGTAGACCAGTCTCAAATGTTCGGCCTTGGTCAGCTTTACCAGTTAAGAGGAAGGGTGGGCCGATCCGAAAGGCAGGCCTATGCCTATTTTGTTGTACCTTCCCTTGAAGAGCTCTCTGAGAAGGCAAGAAAGAGGATGCAGATCATCCTGGAAATGGATTATCTCGGCGCGGGTTTCCAGGTTGCAATGGAGGATTTGAGGTTGAGAGGCGCGGGAAATATCCTGGGAGAAGTTCAGTCCGGTCAGATTGGAAGGGTCGGTCTGGACCTTTTTTTGGCCATGCTTGCAGAGGAAGTTGCCAGGCAGAAAGGAGAACCGGTTAAGACCCGGGATGATACTGAAATCAGCATGGGATTTACGGCACTCATCCCGGAAAATTATATCTCAGATTCTTCTGAAAGGCTTCGGTACTACCGGATTCTTTCGACATGCGCCACAGACGAAAGTCTGGACAGCGTTGAGCAGGAGATTAAAGACAGGTATGGATCTGTTCCGGAGGAGCTGGTAAATTTTATCATGGTGCTCAGGATAAAGCTTGTTCTCAAGACCATGGGAGTTTCAAGGGCTGATTTCCAGGAAAGCAGATTTATCCTTGAATGGTCTGACAAAGGCGACCAGCCTGACCCAGCAAGGCTTGTTTGCTGGATTGAAAAAAACAGCTCCAGATCCAGGCTCATTCCTCCCTCCAGGTTGGAGTTGCGTTTGACGGATAATATATCTATAGAAAAAAGGCTGGAAGAGACGATGAATATTTCCCAGGATCTGGCCATTCACCTTAATCAGTCCTGAGAAAATATTCTCTGCCTGGTAACAGTTTAGCCACTTGCATGTGGCACGGGGACTGGCTCTTCCGGCACCCACTTGTCCCAAAACACCAGACTTTTATGCACAAAACCATGCTCAAGTGGGTGCCGGAGTGCCTGTCCC
>PWNK01000138.1 GCA_003557865.1 Desulfonatronovibrio sp. | reverse complement strand
GCCGACAGCGATGACATTGGGAGGATCTCCCTGGAATTTTCCCTTTCTCTTAAGGGCCTTGATCCCGGCTTCAATCCCTGAGGCCACAGCTGCTGTATTTTCAAAAGCCACGTGAATCCAGGGTATTTTCCAGGCGGTCTGGGGAAAAGGCGAGGTCACTATCTCCATGCACCCGGTGGCATTGGCCACTATGGTGTTTGATCCAGCCACCTTCATGACCATTCCCAGGGCCAGAATCTCGGCGCATCCCTGGCAGGCCCTGTGTCCGGGCGATATATAATTTTCGGTGGGAATGGTCTTGGCGGTAATCTTTTCGAAATTTTCAAGTCCGGGATTATTAAGCATCTGAACGTACCCCCCATATGGTGTAGTTTGGATCCAGTTCATTTTTCCTGGACATTTCATACATCTTTTTAAAGTCCTTGACAGTAACGTCCCGCCCCCCAAGGCCGGCTATGACGTTGTGAATTTTTGGCTTTTGAGGCTGTTCATAAAGCAGGGCTTTAATTTCCTGAGCAACCGGTCCGTTATAAACACCCGGACTTAAGGCCCTGTCGATGACGATCAGTTCTTCAGCCCCGGCAATAGCCTCCAGGAACTCCTCTCTGGGAAAAGGCCTCCACAGTCTTATACGCACCTGGCCCACGGATTCTCCTGATTCGCTGAGATCCTGCACCGCAGTCATGGTTGTCTCTCCCTGGGAGCCCATGGTGACAAACAGGACTTTGGCCCTGGGCTGACCATTGGTTTCAATGAGCTTATAGTCTCTCCCAAAAGACTGTCCCCACTGTGAAAAAACCTCCGCGACCACCTGTCTGGAGCCCATGATGGCCTCTTCGCATTGCTTTCTGGACTCCATATAGACCTCTGGCACGCCCACCGGACCCATTGTCACCGGTTTGTCAGGATTGAGAGTCATGGCCGGCTTAAAAGGAGGCAGGAAAGCATCAATTTTTTTCTGGTCGATGAACAGAACCGGTTCGATCATGTGGGTCAGAATAAATCCGTCCACATTGACGCAAACCGGCAGAAGGACCCGGTGATCCTCGGCGATCTTAAAGGCGGCAATGGTCAGATCATAGGCTTCCTGTCCGTTTTCAGCAAAAATCTGGACCCATCCGATGTCTCTTTCGGACATAATGTCTCCATGATCGTTCCAGATGGAGATGGGCGCGGAAAGAGCACGGTTGGCGACGGTCATCACAATGGGCAGCCGCATTCCTGATGCTATGTAGAGAATCTCATGCATGAGAGCCAGGCCCTGAGCCGCGGTGGCAGTGTAGGTCCTGGCCCCGGCAGCGCTTGAACCAACGCACGCGCTCATGGCGGTATGCTCAGATTCCACAGGGACATATTCAGCATCCAGTTCTCCATTGGCGACGTAAACTGACAGCTCTTCCACGATATGCGTCTGGGGGGTGATGGGATAGGCCGCCACGATATCCACGTTGGCCTGTTTCACGGCCTCAGCAATAGCCAGTGAAACTTCCAACCCAATAGCCTTAGTCATATTATTTCCTCCATAATAATTCCTTGATGCCGGCACGACAAACTGCGCACCGGAATGTTGTCACGGTTAGTCCATAATCATGGAAATGGCCTGCTTGGGACATTCATTGGCGCAAATGCCGCATCCCTTGCAGTAAAACAGGTCCGCCGGATAATAGCCTTCCTCGTTCTCACTTATGCAGAATTCAGGACAGTAAACACTGCAAAGGCCGCATTTGATGCATTTTTCCCGGTCGGTTTCAGGACGCAGGGTCTTCCAGTCCCCGGTGCGCAGCTCGGCCGCGTTGCCCGGAGAGGTGATGGCGGTCCCAAGTTCCAGCTTTTGCCAGGCACAGATTGCCAGATCAGACATATTATATCTCCTGATAATTTAGTTTAGACTTGTTACTTCAAATGCTTTGGACAGCGCGTTGAAATTCTTGGGTCCAAGCTTGGAGCCAAAGCGGTCCAGGATGACTTCCTCCATGTCCTCCGCCCGCAGGATGCCCGAGGCCTTCAAGAGGGCGCCGATCATGGTGGTGTTGGTTATGGGCACGGATAAAATGTCCACAGCGATCCTGGTGGCGTTTACCGCCGCCACATTTGGCCATTTATGCTTTTCCTTGAGTTCCTGGTTGGACTTGGAGCTGTTGACAACAACAATTCCCTCAGGCTTGAGCCCCTCGGCAACATTAACAACGTCCAGGAGGGTCGGGTCCAGAACCATGACGACATCCGGTTCGTATATTTTTTCTCTTTTAAGGATTCTTTTATCATCCACGCGGACAAAGGCCTGAACCGGGGCGCCTCTTCTCTCCGGGCCAAAGCTGGGGAAAGCCTGGGCGAATTTTCCTGTGGCTATTGCCGCTCTGGCCAGAAGTTCGGCCGAGGTTACAGCGCCTTGACCTCCTCTGCCATGAAGTCTGATCTCCCACATACGATACTCCTGATGTTTAGTAGTTTATCCGCAAGTTTATCTCTGCCCAATGTCAAATGACGAGATCCCGGACGGCGAGTATAACCCGCCGTGTCCACTGAACAGGATCTACCTGAACACAGCAATGAAAAAAAAGAACATAAATTCAGGTTAACGGTTCATATTAGCAGGCTATGAGCAGAATATCCATATAAAAATACGTGAAAAAAATAACACAAAGCGTCTGTTTATCAGTGCCGAAATTAAGCCGCGCGGGTTTTTTAAGCTTGTTCCAGCTGAAAACACAGGGAAAAAGACAGTTACGCAGGCGGTCATCTGCGCCTGCAGATAAGATTTTTTGCAGGCGCATCCTGTCATGTCAAGGCCATTAAAACATTATTGCCTATTTAACTGATTGCAACAATCTTTGCAAGGCGGGTTGCCAGCCTGTTGATATTCGGCCATAATGCATACATCAAGTTGAGCGGTTGACAGGCTGCTGTTGAACGGCGCACTTAATTCCATGATCAGGGTTCAATAATTCAACGCTTTGGGGGGTCAACAATGCTCTGGCTGCATCCTGTAATTCAGCTTCTGGCTACAATAGCCGGTTTATATGTTCTTTTTCTGGGCTGGCAGAGATTCAAGATTCTGCATCTGGGAAAACAGGCCAGGTTCGACTGGAAAAGTCATGTTTTCTGGGGACGGATAGTAATTATCGTCTGGCTTGGAGGCCTGGTGCTGGGAAAAATCGCCGTGAACAGCCACTGGGGAATGAGTCCGGTTTTTCTCAGACACAGCCAGGGAGCGATGGTCATGGTCCCGTTCATGCTCATTGCCTATCTGACCGGTTCGGTCATGGACAGGAAAAAGAAGAAGAGATTCTGGCTGCCTGCGGTACATGGAGCCAACAATATGATCCTGCTCGGTCTTGCTCTGTATCAATTATATACCGGCTACTTTATCGTGGTCAACTTCATTCTCTGAAAGGGCTGTGAGTTATGATGGATACCACGCTGCGCCATGCAGCGGTCGAGGTTCAGAAGCTGGCCGGGTTCTTCCTGGACCGGGGTATTTTTTTGAGCACTGCCGAGTCATGCACTGGCGGACTTGTTGGACATCTGCTGACCAACGAGCCGGGCAGTTCCTCCTGGTACCGGGGAGGAGTCGTGGCGTACTCCAACGAGCTGAAAGTCAGCCTGCTGGGTGTAAGCCGCAAAAGCCTCGAAGAGCACGGAGCAGTGAGCAGTCATTGCGTTTTAAACATGGTCAGGGGGGTATGCAGACTGACCGGATCCGAGGCGGGCATAGCCGTTTCCGGTATTGCCGGTCCCGGCGGCGGCACTCTGCATAAGCCCGTGGGTACAGTTTATATCGGCTGGGGGCTTTGCAACGAGTTCTGGTGGGCAAAGAGTGATTTCAGCGGAAATCGACAAGAGATCAAGAATCTGTCAGCCTTGAAGGCCATTGCAGGACTGAGCAGCTGCTTTTCAGGCCGGAGATGACCCGAGCTGCTCGAGGCCTTCAGCCCAGGACACGGATAATGAATCCCCAGCAGCAGCCGCAGAGCCATGTTTTGACCGCTATAGATCAATAGCGCAACCTTGTCCCGCATGAATCCTTTGCAGTGGCCTGCCTTGACCGCCCTGTGAGCAATGGGGCAGGTTCCTGGGCGGCTTATGCGCGCAAGCGGGTTTACCCGAATAATTTTCAGGAGAAAAAAAAGTGCGTCTGGCTGTTCTTTCCGACATCCATGGAAACCTGGAAGCACTGGACAGGGTCCTGGAAGATATTTCCTCCCGGAGAATCCGGACATGCTACTTCCTGGGAGATGCCATCAGTTACGGTCCTGAACCTGATCTTTGCCTTGGAAGGCTCCGGGAAAACAATTTTTACTGCGTCCTGGGCAATCATGAACTGGCCATAGTTCAGCCTGAAACCAAAAAATATTTCAATCCTCCCACCCGGGAACATTTTGATCAGTCCAGAAGGCTGCTCTCAGATCATAGCCTGGAATTCATCTCCACCTGGCCCTGTTTAAGGACAGAGCATGACATGCTTCTGGTGCACGGCTGCCCGCCTGACTCTCCTGTCAGGTATCTTTTCGAGGTCCAGGATGATGAGCTTTCAAGGATTATCAGCAGCATGGACCAGTTTATTGCCTTTGTCGGGCACACCCATGAACTTGAACTTGTCCAGTGCCGGGGAAATGTGATGCAGCGCCGATTGTTGTCCAGAGGAGTTTATTCCCTTGACGCGGACAGAGTGCTGGTTAATGCCGGGAGCGTAGGCCAGCCCCGTGACGGAGACAACAGGGCCAAGTATATTGTCTGGGACCAGGAAAAACTTGAGCTTGAGGTCTGTTTTGTTGAATATGATATTCACAAAACCGTCCGGGGTATCCTGGACAGGGGATTTCCGGACTACTATGCCCAGCGGCTGAGGTAGCCATGCCATGTATCGGGAAATACCGCCTGCTGGGAATGCTCGGCCGGGGGGGCACCGGGAGCGTTTACAGGGCCGCAGATCCAAAAGACAACAGGCTCAAGGCTCTTAAAATTCTTCGTCCTTCCCGGATAATGCTTGAGCTTGCGGGCCTGGATGAGCTTAAGAGACGCTTTCACGCAGAAGCGGCTGCCATGGTCAAACTCAGAAATGAGCATGTGGCTGATGTCTTTGAGACCGGTGAGCATAACGGGTTGCCCTATATGGTCCAGGAATACCTCTGTCTTAATCTCGGGCTGGTGATCGGCGAGTCAGCAAGGGTTGAGCTGCCCACAAGGGTGCAGTCTCCTCTCAAGGCCCTGAGAATCGTATCCCAGATACTTGACGCCCTGAACGCCCTTCATGAAGCCGGACTGGTGCACAGGGACATCAAGCCTGAAAATATCATGATGAACAGAGCAGGAAAGGTTAAGATCATTGATTTCGGTCTGTGCACATCTGCAGATCATCAGGATTTTGTTTTACCGGGGATGATTTTGGGGTCTCCTTATTACGCAGCCCCGGAACAGACTGAAAACCCAGGAAGTCCCGACAGGCGTTTAGACATCTATTCCACGGGAGTTGTCCTTTACAGAATGGTGACCGGCCTGCTTCCTGAAGTTCAGGAACATTCAGTCTTTCGGAATCCGCTCTTGGGCAGGACCTGGGAGATTGTCCTGAAAAAAGCCCTGGCCCCCAAGCCCGAGCACCGTTTTCAGGATGCAGATGCCATGGGCGGCGCCTTGCTGGAACTGAAGTCTGACTGGGAAAAGAGGCAGGAACAGGTCTGCGCCCTGCCCGACTCTTTCAGGGAGGATCTGCCCGGCAATGATAATCACGATCCTGGCCATCCACAAGAGGCAGAAGAGAAGGGCCCGGCAGAACTTGATAACCTGAGCAGTCTCATGCAGCCCCTGGTCTACACCCGGAACAAATTTCAACGCACCCCGCAAGGAATTATGGACCAGGCCACGGGCCTGATGTGGGCCCTTGACCTCTCAGCTGATGGGCTGACCCTTGAACAGGCCCGCCAATACACGGACAGCCTGAATCCCAGCAAAGGTTCCCATGCCTTGGTCGGTTCCTGGAGGATGCCCTGCGTCCAGGAGCTGATCACCCTTGTTCATCCCAGGCAAAGCCTTGATGATTTCTGCGGTCCTGATCTGTGGCGGTTTAAAGACAGATCCTGGCTCTGGAGTTCAGATGTCAAAAGCCGCTCAAGGTCCTGGATAGTTGACATGGACCAGGGGGCGGTCATGTCCCAGGACCGCATGTGCAGGTTTCATGTCCTGCCTGTGTGCACAGTGCCGGGGGTTATGCCCAGATGAAGAACAATCTTTCAGTCAACCCTGGAGAACGAGCAGTGCGTGATTATCAGCAGATCCTGATTGAAATTCAAGGCCATCTGGCCAGGCAGTACCTGAAGGAGCCGGACATTCTCAATGAGCCGGGCAGGTCACCGGCCATGAAAATTGACCCCTTTTACTACCTGGTGCTGCATCCGGAGTTCCTTGATTCCCTGACCAGATGGAGCGGTTTCAGCCCCGGGCTGATTGAGGACACCCTGGTTAGAACGGGCAATCTTGTGCGTCTGGCTGGAAATGACAGTCCGTTTATCACCCTTGGGGTCAGGTGGGAGCAGGGTCTTGAGATCAGGGTGAAGGCCGGTTTTGTTCTGGCAGACTTTATTGAAAACAGTCTTAAGATATACGCCAGGGTAAACCGGATTCTTCCTGTTTCCGGACTGGTTATTCTGGAGCAGGAACAGGAGGCTCTTCATGCCCTTTTTCAGGGCAAAACCAGGCTGAATAGAATTGCCTTCGGCTGATGACCGGACCCGGTTTGAAGTATGTCCGGGAAAGACCCGTCATCTTGGATCACAGCCCGGTCGACATAACACTACAGCGACACTTTTTTTCAGCTAGAAGGGGACTGGCTCTTTTGCCGCCGGATAGGCCGGCCGTTTTACGGTTTGAGGTCGGCAAAAGTGCCTGTCCCCGGTGGCCGAGGCAATAATTAACACAAAGTGTCGCTGTAGTGATAATAGTGGAACTTTTTGAATAACCCCGATCCTTCCGGAAATGATGCGTCTGTTTATCGGTATCCCCCTTCCCCGCGATTATCAGCAGCAGCTGGCTGCTGTCAGCAAAAAGTGGCAGAAGAGGTTCAAATCAAAACTGAGCTGGACCAAACCGGGAAACTGGCATCTGACCCTGAAATTCCTGGGCGATGTTCACATAGAAAAAAGGTTGGAGCTGGAAAGGTACATGCATGATCTGTCCTGGGAGGTTTTTTCCGTTGCAGGATCTAAAGCTGGTTTTTTCGGGTCTAAAGGAGTCTACAGGGTGGCCTGGGTGGGCCTGGACGGGGACCTGGAGCGTCTGGCTGACCTGGCCCGAAGAATCGATGCGGATCTGGCTGCCATGGGCTTTTCAAGGGAGAAAAGGTCTTTTAAAGCCCATTTGACCCTGGCCAGAATCAAGGGGTTTCACCGGGACGACCCCTGGAATGAGCTGGCCTCGGATGCCGGGAGCAGGAACTGGCCGTGCTTTAAGGTCAGGGAGGCGGTGCTCTGGGAAAGTATTTTAAAGCCGGCCGGTCCGGTGTACAGGCCCCTCAGCCGGATTTATCTGTCCTGACTTTTGAGTGCCGGGCATGCTTGGTGATCCCTTCCAGGACGCAGAGACCAGGGCCGGAAAAAAAATCAGCTGCACACCAGAGATGCTATGCAATATAATCCCCCCGGTTGAACTTGATCATCTCGGTGGTGGTCAGAACCTCAAGCTCTTTAAGTACCGATTTCACCTGCGGGTGCTGGGATTCAAACGCGGAAGACTGTTTCATGTCCTTGATTCCCTGTGAGATATCCTGCAGGTGAGCGTAGACATTTTTGAGGCTTGAATCAGGGGAGCCTATGTCAGCGGCATAATTTTCCCACATGTTTAAGAGGCTGTCCATCTGGTTCATAAATGTCGGTTCCGGTTTTTGCGAGGTTAATAACGAACTTCCCAGAAGCTGACTCTGGTGCAGGATGTCCAGCCTGGATGAGGCTGAGCCCTTTAATTCTGTTCCGGGTTCTTTTCTGGAAATCTCCTGTTCCAGCATTTTGCCAAATTCGCTGGATTTTTTGTTTTTCTTGACAGTTGCGCTTTCGCGGGCAATCTGGTTGATCTGTTCAGGATTGATTTTCATGCTTTCTCCTTGCTGGAAAAATTTTCCCTGGATATGTTCCTTGTATGCTATAAAAGCAACATTCCTGCCAGAATCAGGAGCCTGTCCTCTGCCGGGGCGGACCATGCCCCATCCCAGGGTGGACTGACGCGGCTGTTACCCTTGCGGATGCCCCGGATGACCGCCGGCTGGTAAAGACAATATCGGCATCAGGATAAAAAAGATAATATGAAAGATGCTATAGATCAAGCCGCTCAGGCAGTCAGGTGCGGAAAAACTGTTATTTATCCCACAGAGACATTTTTTGCCCTGGGCGGTCTGGGCATGGACGCGAATGTGGTGGACATGATCATGAAAATCAAGGGGCGTCCCGACCATAAACCCCTGCCTCTGGTTGCCGGATCAGTCCGTCAGTGCCAGGACGTGGCTGAACTGGATCCCATGGCCCTGATTCTTGCCGGTCAGTTCTGGCCGGGCCCTCTGTCAGTTCTGGTCCGGGCCGCGGAACATGTTCCCCGGGGAGTGAAAGACTCCGGGGGAATGGTTTCCATCCGGGTCACCCCGCACCCTGACGCGGCAAAACTGTGCCTGCTTTCCGGAATGCCGCTTATCGCCACCAGCGCTAATTTCAGCGGTCAGCCCTCATGCGCCTTGTTCCATGATCTGGACAAAAGCCTGAAGTCCATGGTCGGTTATGCCCTAGACTCCGCCTGCAGGCCTGCAGGAGGACTTCCTTCTACGCTGGTCCGGATTACCGGAACTCGGAGTCTGAAGATCATCAGGCCCGGAAAGGTCTCCGCCCGGGAAATGATCCACAGGGGCTGGAAGATTCAGTCATGAAAGCCTGCACCTGTTTTTTCTGTCTTTAACCTTTACCGGGCCTTCCAATATTTTGGCCTTTGAGCTTTTGGCAATCTTGTTCAGCATTCCCTTAAAAAGCCAGATATGCACCGGCGCCAGTGCCTGCCAGTAAATTATGCCCCACAGGCCTCTGGGGTAGAACCTGGCCCTCTGGACCAGGATGGTCCTGCTGTTTTCTCCGGGAAAAAGATCAAACTCCAGCAGGGCCTGCCCCGGGACCTTCATTTCAGCTAAAAGTCTGAGCTGTTCAAATTTTTGAACCCGGATTACCCTCCAGAAATCAACAGTGTCTCCGTAACGCAGCTGGTGCTGAACCCTGCGTCCCTCTCTGTAGCCGCTGCCGCCTATGAGCTTGTCCCCCAGCCCTCTGATCCTCCACAAAAAATCGGCATAATACCACCCCTTTTTGCCCCCTATGCTCTCTATGGCCGGCCAGATTTTTTCAGGGGGAAGGCTCAGGTGAACTTCATACGCGATCTCATATATTTTTCCTCCGGCATAGCTGGTATCCGAACATGTGGCCCATTCCGGGGTTTTGACCTCACCGGCATCGGTCCAGCAGCTATCAACCTGTTCCTGCTCCACCCTGGCCAAAGCCAGCCGGATTGCCTCCCGGCACGACAGCAGCTTCTGGGGGATAATTTCCCGGATGGAGTTGTCCCTGCAGATGACGGTGTTCTTGAGCCCCTCGGCCAGTGGCCTGGCCAGGGAGGAAGGGACAGGGGTAATGAGGTGAATCCAGTATGAACTCAGCCTGGGAGTGAAAAAGGGGACAGGAATGATCAGCCGTTGAGGCAGTCCGGCCTCTTCTGAGAATATTCTGAAAAGCTGGGCGTAAGTCAGGACATCAGGGCCTCCAATTTCAAAAGTCCGGCCCACTGTCCGGGGGTTGTCCAGGCATCCTGCCAGATAACCCAGGACATTGGAAACAGCAATGGGCTGACTCCTGGTGTGAACCCAGCTGGGAGTAATCATCACCGGAAGACGTTCCACAAGATAGCGCATGACTTCAAACGAGGCGCTGCCTGAGCCGATGATCATGGCTGCTTTTAAAAAGGTAACCGGAACAGAACCCTGCTCCAGTATCCGGCCGACATCAAGCCTGGACTGCAGATGATGGCTGAGCTCCTCGCCTTCATCTCCCAGCCCCCCCAGGTAGATGACCTGCTTCAAACCGGCCTTTTCAGCTGCCTGAACCATGTTCCGGGCGGCTGCGCGGTCCCTGGAGGAAAAGTCATCCTTTCCCCCGGTTCCCGGTCCCATGGAATGGACAAGGTAGAAAGCGGCGTGACAGCCCAGGCAGGCCTGATCAAGGCTTTCCTGGTCAAGGACGTTTACGGTAAAGGGTTCAAAGCCGGGATGCCCAGCATACTCCCGGCAGAGCAGCTTGTCAGGACTCCTGGCACCGGCCCTGACAGTATACCCTTGTTCCAGAAGCAGGGGCACCAGCCTGCCTCCTATATATCCGCTGGCTCCAAGCACCAGGATTGTTTTCTGATTCTTATCTTCCATGTTGTCCTTCTTAATGGTTTGGGCAGTCAGTTTAACACCCTTAGTGCATAAAATGAAGCAGGTAAAAAAAATTGAACCGCTCTTTGCCGCCGGCAGGCGGCAGGGATAATATAGTATAATTATTTGTACCCCGAAGCCGGGCTTCAGGTCGGCAGGGCAGGAAAAACGCGGCCCCAGGAAATATATTTTCTGGCCCGCATTTTGCTAGTTAATATTACAGTTTCTTCCTCCTTTTGCAAAAGCCGGCTGTTTCGTTCAGGTGAACGATGCAGCCGGTTTTTTTTGGGACTTGATATATGCCGGGCAGTCAAAAGTTCTTCTAACAAACTGCATTTAGCGGCAATGATTTTATTCTCTGCTCATCCCGGCACAGGCTGGAATCCACAATCTTTTGACTAAGATCTGCCCGCAGCAGGCGGGTAAAAGACTGAATGCCGCCCAGGTCATGCCGGTCCCGGATCCGGAACCGTCATGACCTGGGCGATTTTTTGACTGTCAAAATACACAGGTTTTATTCACAGCCTGATTACCAGGTGTTCAAATTGTAATTCAGACTGCACTGATTGGAAATCCAGCAGTGATCATCAGCAGCAGATCTTAGTGGCTATGCGTTTTCCTGTCAAAGCCTCAAGCGTATATCTGGATGCAAACGCCGTCTGGGACTGTTCAAGATGATCAGCTTGGGCATAAAGACCTGATCTTCAACTATCAGGAATAATTAGGGTATGTTGCAGAGTGATCCTGTTTAAGAGGGTATTGCTGCTGCCTGGAGCAAATTATTGCAAACATGATCAAAGTGTATTAGACTGATAAATGATACTTGATCTGAAGCTAAGTTGCCAGTCATTTATCTGGGCTGCTGGTAATGACTTTGGTGTGCCTGAAGCACAAGTTTCGCGGTGCTTAAAATCCAGAGTCCAATGCTAGGGGCTGTTTCACAACACAAATCTGTTGCCTGATCATTTTACCCTCAAGCTGACCATGAGTTTTCATAAGCCATGCCCCTCATGCGGGAAACAGATCCTGTACTATAAAAATCCACTACCCACTGTGGATATCATTATCTTTTTCCCTCCTGAAGAGATCGTACTTATTGAGCGTAAAAACTACCCCCCCGGGTGGGCTTTGCCCGGCGGTTTTGTGGATTACGGAGAAAGGGCCGAACAGGCCGCTGTCAGGGAAGCCAGGGAAGAGACCGGGCTTGAGGTTGTTTTAACCGGGCTTCTGGGGGTGTATTCAGATCCGCAAAGAGATCCAAGGTTTCACACTTTGAGCATGGTCTACACGGCCTTTGCGGCTCATCCCGTCAGGCTCAAGGCCGGGGATGACGCTGCCAGGGCGAGGCTTTTCAGCTGGAACGACCTGCCTGAGCTGGCTTTTGATCATCATACAATTATTCAGGATTTTATTAATTTTCAGAACAGGCTGGGCACGGGCTGAGTTACCCGCCTCGGCCAGGGGCCATGAACGTGTTTATCTGCATTGATCTTGGGGGCACCAATATTCGCGGGACCTGGATGGACAACTCAGGAAATTCCGGCAGGATAATTGTTCTTGCCAGGCCCAAAATTCAGGAAGGGACCAGGGAAGCCCTGGCGGTAATCATTGAGGAGATCAGCAGGGACTGTCCGCAGAGCGTTAAGCGGGTCGGTCTGGCCAGTGCCGGGCCCATGGACATAACCCGGGGCGTTTACCTCGACCCGACCAACATGCCCGAACTGAAGGGTTTTGACCTGAAAAGCTTTATTACCCGGGACCTGGGATATGAGCTGGTCCTGGAGAATGACGCCCAGGCCGCAGCCCTGGGGGAGGTGTTCAGGGGATGTCTGGCCGGAAGAAAGGACGCCCTGGTGTTTACCCTTGGAACAGGTCTGGGTTCGGGAGTAATTATCAACCAGTCCATCTGGAGAGGCAGGCTGCCGGCAGGACCGGAACTGGGTCACCTGTATCTGGGGCCGGGCAGGAAGGTGCGCTGCGGCTGCGGACAGACAGGCTGCGCTGAAACCTGGCTCAATGCCTCCGCCCTTATGGACCTGGCCATCAATAACAAAGTCAACATAAAAAGCCTGAGGGAATTTGACGCTTATCTCTTGAAAAATGATGACCGGGCCCTTAAAACCATGCGCCAGTACGGGAGAAGACTTGGTCTTTATCTGAGCCAGGTTGTTTCTGTTTTCGGGATAACCTGCATCGGCCTGAGCGGCGGACTGAGCAGGCTCGGACCGTATTTCACCGAATCAGCCCGGGAGGTGCTGGCTCACAGGCTCAACCGGAGACAATGGCTTATACCCGATACAATATGCTGTTCACCTGATCCTGAAATGAGCGCCCTGTGGGGCATGTGCGCTCTGATGATCCATGACTCGGGAAGCATGGTCTGAAAGGTCCTCCCTGGACCTTCTTCTGCAAATATAACATTGCTTTAACACTACAGCGACACTTTATTTAAGTTAAAAGGGGACTGTCCGGCACTCACTTAAGCAGGAAATATTTACAGAAAGCTTGGGAAAAATCAGCTTAAGTGGGTGCCGGACTGTCCCCGGTGGCCGAGGCGAGAAT
>PWNK01000094.1 GCA_003557865.1 Desulfonatronovibrio sp. | reverse complement strand
CCAGAATCCAGGATCATAGTCAGACAGGTAAACTGGGCAGTATCCATAAGGGCAGTGCCGGGCGATTTCCAGTCCCAGTTCCCTGATCCGGTCCAAGGAGTCGGAAAGGGAGTAAGCCGCATCAGGGTGTATGGCCGCCCTGAGACCCTTATCAAGACACTTTCTCAAGGTCCTGAAGAACCCTCCCCCCATGTTCCGGCCATAAAAATAAATGCTCTGGCCGGCAGAATCCAGCTCAGCAATTCTTTTTGAAACCTGCATGGCTGGAGACGGAAGAACAAACTTGGGGCAGTTTTCCAGCTCCTGGTCATCCAGGAAGTAAAGCACATCCTGGGTCCCGCTGCCTATATCCAGACAGAGTATGCCCTGATCCGACATTGATAAATTACTCCATTTTCATGATAAAAAAAGGGCAGCTCATTAACTGCCCTTTTTAGTCGGTCTTGTCCAGACCTGAAAAACAGCCCCTGCTGTCCGGAAAACAAAAAAAATCACCCAATCTCGGCCATGAAAACTCCAGGATTTAAACCTGGGGATAGAAATGGCATCCATTCTCGACTAAAACAGGTCATGATACGCTGATTGCAAGTTCTTCACCCTTAAGATCAACCACAACCTGCTGGCCGTCCATGAGTCTTCCGGAAATGATTTCCCTGGCCAGGGGGGTCTCAATCTTCTGCTGCAGATATCTGCGCAGGGGTCTTGCCCCGTATACCGGGTCATAAGCCTCCCTGGCGATAAACTGCCTGGCCTGCATGGTGAGCTCCAGCTCTATTTTGCGTTCCTGGAGGCGGCTCTGGATATCTCCAAGCAGCAGCAGGACAATCTTTTCGATCTCCTCAACGAGCAGAGGCTTAAAGAGTACAATCTCATCAATCCGGTTAAGAAATTCCGGCCTGAAATGGGTTCTGACGGTTCTCATGACCTGGTCCCTGGCTTCCTCCCTTAAAAGCCCCTGGGCGGTAATCCCTTCAAGCAGAAACTGGGAACCGAGATTGGAAGTCATGATGATCACCGTGTTCTTGAAATCCACGGTTCGGCCATGGCTGTCGGTCAGCCGGCCATCATCCATGATCTGAAGAAGGACGTTGAACACATCGGCATGGGCCTTTTCCACCTCATCGAAAAGAACAACACTGTATGGCTTGCGCCGGACAGCCTCTGTAAGCTGCCCCCCCTCATCGTAGCCGATATACCCGGGGGGAGCTCCGATAAGCCTGGCCACAGTATGTTTTTCCATGTATTCAGACATATCCAGACGAATCATGTTTTCTTCTGTGTCAAAAAGGTTACGGGCCAGGGTCTTGGTCAGTTCGGTCTTGCCCACGCCTGTGGGGCCAAGAAAAAGAAAGGAGCCAATGGGACGTTGGGGGTCCTTTAGTCCGGATCTTGCCCTGAGTACCGCATCAGCTACCGCGTCCACAGCCTCATCCTGGCCGATCACCCTTTCATGGAGAATATCCGAAAGCTTAAGCAGTTTTTCCCGTTCGCCTTCCATCAACCTGGAAACCGGGATACCGGTCCACTTGGATACTATTTCAGCAATATCATCCGGACCGACTTCCTCTTTGAGCAAAGTCCTGCCGTCAGTATGTCTGGTCAGATCCTCTTCCTTGCTGGCAAGCTCCTTTTCCAGCTGGTTCAGTTTGCCGTATCTGAGTTCAGCAGCCTTGTTCAGATCGTAGGCCCTTTCAGCACTTTCAATTTCATATTTCGTTTTTTCAATGGCTTCCTTAAGACTGCGCAGGGAATTAATGGAGCCTTTCTCCTTTTCCCACTGCGTGCTCAGCGCTGTCTGGCTTTCTCTTAGCTCGGCCAGTTCCTGCCCAAGCTTATCAAGCCTTTCCCGGGACGCCTCATCCTTCTCCTTCTTCAGTGCCTCCTGCTCAATTTCCAGCTGCATGATCTTCCTGTTGATTTCATCAAGTTCAGTGGGAAGCGAATCAATTTCGCTCCTGATCATGGCTGCTGACTCATCAATGAGATCGATGGCCTTATCCGGCAGGAATCTGTCGGAAATGTATCTCTGGGAAAGCACCGCAGCCGAAACCAGTGCGCTGTCGCTGATGCGCACCCCGTGGTGGACTTCGAATCTCTCCTTGAGCCCCCGGAGTATGGATACTGTATCCGTAACACTGGGCTCATCAACCATCACCGGCTGAAACCTGCGCTCCAGCGCGGGATCCTTCTCAATATATTTGCGGTATTCATCAATGGTTGTAGCCCCTATACAGTGCAGTTCCCCTCTGGCCAGCATGGGCTTGAGCAGGTTGCCGGCATCCATGGCCCCTTCAGCCTTGCCTGCCCCGACAATAGTATGGATCTCATCAATAAAGAGCAGAACACGGCCCTGGGATTTCTGTATTTCCTTAAGTACAGCCTTAAGCCTTTCTTCAAACTCCCCCCTGTACTTTGCTCCGGCAATGAGGGCCCCCATGTCCAGGGCGAAAACAGTTTTGTCTTTAAGACCTTCCGGGACATCCTTGTTCAGTATTCTCTGGGCCAGGCCCTCGGCAATGGCTGTCTTGCCCACTCCAGCCTCACCTATGAGCACTGGGTTGTTCTTGGTCCTTCTGGAAAGTATCCGCACGCAGCGCCTTATCTCCCCGTCACGCCCAATAACCGGATCAAGCTTTCCCTGGGCAGCTTCTTCCACCAGATCCCGTCCGTATTTCTTCAAAGCGTCATAGGTTTCCTCCGGGTTTGCCGATGTAACCCGCTGGTTTCCCCTGACCTCGGTCAGCGAAGCCAGAACCCTGTCTTTATCCAGCTTCAGCTCATGGACCACCTTGCCAACACCGGTGGAAGGGGGTTCATCCAGCAGAAGCAGAAGGATGTGTTCCACGCTCACGTATTCGTCCTGCATGCTTCTGGCCAGATCCTGGGCCTTCAGGAGCAGGGAGTTGAGTCTCTGGGTAACGTATATCTGTCCCGGCTGAATACCAGGCCCGCTTACCTGTGGCATCCTGGCCAGCTTATCATCCAGATTCTTTAATATTTGAGCCGGATCATATCCGGCGTGGCTGAGGACCTTTGGGGCCAGACCATTGTCCTGCTGCAGTAAAGCCTTGAACAGATGTTCAGCGTCAACCTGCTGATGCCCGTGCCGCAGGGCATGCTCCTGGGCCAGGGACACTGCTTCCTGTGATTTTTGAGTAAATTTATTTAAATCCATAATTATCCTCCATATGTGCTTGTTCCGGCATCCGGAAATTTTTCAAGCCTTTTGACGCAGACCCGTTTAAAAATCAGATCAGATTTCTGAGCTGGGCGATTTCCTTTTCCAGACCCTCAATCCTTTCCAAAAGATCCACGATAATTGCCCCTCCAATGGTGGGGAGTTCAAAGTCCCTGCAGATACGCATCAACTTTTGTACTCTGAATATCTCCCTTTCAGGAAAATGGAAATTGTCGCTTGAAATACGCACAGCTTCCACCCATCCCATTTCAACCAGTTCTGAAAGGCGGTATGGACAGACTCCCGTGCATTGAACAAACTGAGACCAGTGGATCAGGTTCGACTTGATCAGTGCCTTTTCAGTATTTTTCTGAAGTACATACTCATGCATATATATTGCCTCCACCAATTTTCAAGTGAGGTGTCTAAAAATCAGAAACCATCCGTCAGCTCTGAAGGCATGCTTCTATGCCCTGGGGTTATATCCCGATGCCTCAGAGAGTTTTTTCCACAATTTTTCCTCTTCCGGCGAAAGCTTGTCTGGAACTTTAATCATGATTCGCACCATCTGGTCACCCTTTGCAGCTCCCCTGCCCATGCCTTTTCCTCTGATTCTCATTTTGCGTCCGCTGCTTGCTCCAGGTGGAATTTTCATTTCAATGTCCCCCTCCAGGGTAGGCACCCTGACAGAGCTTCCCAGGGCAGCTTCCCAGGGTGCAAGGGCAAGGTCGTAGATGATATTGTTGCCGTCGAGTTTGAATTTGGGGTGAGGCAGGATCTTCACCTTGAGATAAAGGTCGCCGGAATGTCCGGAACCGACTCCGGGTGAACCCTGTCCGCTTAGTCTGATCTTATTTCCATCCTTTATTCCTGGAGGGATATTGACGCTTAAGGTCTTATTCTGGACCATGGGTCTGCCCTCAGGGCCGACAACCTGCTCCTGCAGGGTAATGCTTTTGGTACCTCCCCTATAAGCTTCCTCCAGACTCAGCTCCAGAGCCGCTTCAGCGTCCTGACCCTTTCTTGAAAACCCCCCGCCGGAAAAAGGATCTCCCTGAAAACCACCGTATGACCTCTCAAAACCCCTGCCTGAAGACTGGAATCCTCCCCCGAAAATATTTTCAAAAAAATCACTGAAATCAAACCCGGCACTCCTCTGATCACCGCGAAAGCTAAAATGAACATTCTCATATCCAGGAGGCGGCTGAAAATTCTGGCCATGCTGCCAGTTTGAACCTAGGGAATCATAAAGTCTTCTTTTTTCATCGTCTTTTAGCACCTCGTAAGCCTCGGTGACATCCTTGAACTTGTCCTCAGCCGTGGGATCATTGGGGTTAAGGTCGGGATGATACTTCTTGGCCAGTTTTTTATATGCCTTGGAAATCTCCTCTTTGGATGATTTTTTATCAACCCCCAGGATTGCATAATAATCCTTGTATTCCATATAAAAAGATCCCCCTTTACTTGTTTAGCCCTGATCAGGCCTGCCTGAAATGCTTAATTCAAAAAGTATCATAACCAGACTGAATTTATGGTCTATGGATAAAAATCCTTGACTTTATCTGTTTTAATCCCAAATCAAAACTTTACTGACCTCTTTTCGCGAAACAGCAGTTGGTTACCCTGGCAGATCAGATCAGTCCCTGCCCCTGGAACAGGCAACATCAGAACAACCTTGTTCCAGCAGTAAATAACATCCAGACATTGTTAATTAAGTCAAATTATACCTTAGTCAAGCTCCGGGAGTCCACCAGCGCATCATGGCCTGAAAGCCGGGCAGGGCCGTTCTTGACCAAAATCCTGTACCAAGGACAACGGACACCGGTGCTTTCCGCAAATCATCGAAGTAACTATTTGAAATAGCTTAAAATAAATACACTTTAAATACTGCGCACACCAGCTTCTCAAATTTTTCCACCCTTTACAAACCCTGAATTGATTTTTAGGCCGTCACGCAATACTATGCTTACCCGAGAAGAAAATCAGTATTTATCTGCCTTATGCTCAGTCACCATAATCCAGTTCAGCCCAGCCATTCTCAGCAAGGCCGGGGGAAAGCAGCTGATCGCAAAACATGCTCATTTACGGATCTGTATTCTGCCAAAAGCCGGAGGAAATCAGTAATGAAAACTTTCTTCTTGTTTATTTTCACCTTTTTCATGCTCTGCATCGGGGCTTTTGCGCAGGAAGCTCAACCTGTCCAGTCAGGGGGTATTCAGGAAGAGCTAAGATCCATCCGTCAAAAGATGGATGAACTGATCAGAAGCGAGGCCGAGCTTCGCGACCGACAGACCACCAGAATAATGAGGATGGAAGAGGATATGGAAACCCTGAGGCAAAGCCTGGGGCGTCAAATTTCCGAAAAAGAACAGGCCCTGTCCCGGGACAATGCCCTTCTGCGCGAATACATCGACATCATGAACAACAACATTAGTAAACTGGAAGAGAACACCGCAACGCTTGAAGCCGGCCTGCAGAATCTGGAATCCAGAACAAGGGATGCCGATGAGAGCATGGCGGAAATAAGATCTGATATGGGCGGCGTGGCCCAGGACCTTGCCGCAGTCGACAAGGCTGTGACCGCCCTTGAAAAGTCATTTCAGGAAATCACCGCCTCAGTTGAGGACGCCGAAAAAATCCTGGTTGAGTTTGACGGCCTTGAGTCAAGACTTTCAGAAATATCCGGGGATATTTTCCGGACGGGGTCAGAGCTGGATGAACTGTCATCACGGATGGACCAGGAATCAGAAAAGCTGGTCAAGGACTTTCAGCATCTGGAAAAAAGAGTCAGTGATGAGATGTCCGCGCTTGCACACAAGATTTCATACTCTGACCAGGGAGTGGGAGAACGGATCAATGCCGCACAAAACCGCATTGATGATCTTAGCGGCTACATTGAGGAGCGAGAAGTGTACGCTGCAGGACTGCTTGCCGGCGTGGGATTTCTGACCCTGGTTTCATTTTTAATGACTTTTTTCTTAAGAAAAAAAACAGCCCGGGTAGAGCAAAGACATGAGCAGATTAATGCCCAGCTGCGGCAGAAGATTGAAGACCAGTCCGCAGTTCTGGACACCAGGCTGGTCGAGCTCCTGGAAAAGCAGATTCCGCTGCTGGCGGAAACAGAAGATGCTTCTGAACATGATCCATCCCAGGGTACAGCTGCCCCCGCTGATCACAGCCTGGCCATTGTGTTGGGAGAGGAGATATACAGGATTATGAAGAGAAACAAAGAACTGTCCGGAAAATCAGAGTACTATGAAGAGCTCAGGTCTTCTTTGAGGCGGCTGTGGACCGCCTTCAGGGAAAAGGGTTACGAACTGGTTGATTTACAGGGTAAAACCTACCATGAGGACATGGAAGCCAACCCCGAGTTCGTTCTGACCCACGAGCTGCTTCCAGGTGAACAGGTGGTCTCCAGAATGACCAGGCCCCTGATCAGGCACAAGGGGATCATGGTCCAAAAAGCGGAAATAGAAGTAATGGTCGGAGAATAGCCCGTTGTTTTCCAGGTAAAAATCTGCAAACAATGTATAGAAATATTTATTGCCAGGCCCAGCACAGTCTGTCCGGGAGCTATTACACAACCCCAGCAAGATGCCTCAAATCATGCAAAAAGTTTCCATGTGAGTATTTCACAGAGGAAATGATTCAACAGTTTATTGACCAGGGCAGTATTATCCAAATCATAGCCGGTTTTACAACAAGGAGCAGGAAAATGTATCTGTTTAAGAAAAAGGACGGAAGCCTGACCCAGGCCCCTGAAACCTTCGACCAGAACAACCCGGGCTGGGATGAGCTAAAGGATGTGGAAGAGGTCCTCTTGGTCAGCAAAGTGCTTATCCCCCAGATTAAGCTGGTCCCTAAACCGGTTAAGCCCACCCAGCCGGAAAAAAAGAATGAACTCGAATCCAAACAGGCAAAGAAAAGATAATGTCTGCTCCCGGATAAAAAAATAGCTTCAATGGGCGGATGCAACTAAAAGGCCCCGGGTGAAACGTTAAATCAGTTGTCAGCCAGAACATTCCTGGCCCTGCACAGCTCAATAAAAACAAAAAGCAGATGGTGATCTTTTGGCTGGCACCCGGTGCAACAAAGAATTTACAATCATCTGCTGTTTGTTTATAGTTTAATGATTCATCTTAAGCTGCGGCAGAAGGCATGCTCAATCCAGATTTTCTTCTGCCCTTGAAAGATGCGGCCCTGTCCTTAAATGATCCCAGGTCATGGACAAGGATGTAAGGCACATGAGTAAAGCCGGATCATTTTCCCGGCTACAGCCTTCATGACCTTTCCCGTTGTTATCATTAACTGCCGGACATGTTCCAGTGCATGTCCGGTCAACCGCCAGTATTTTGGGTTTGCTTTTTTCTCAATCAAACAACAGTGAGGTAAGGCATTATGAAAACCGGATTAAAACTGTGCATGACCATCCTTGTTTCATTTCTGACGCTGTCACTGCTTGGCTGCGCCAGTGATGACCCTGCGGATGTCGAAACCAGGCCCCAGACATTCAACCTTTCCATGGCAACCTTCTGGCCTGCAACCGCTTTCCAGGTCACCCACCTGCATCAGTTGTGGATGGATGAAGTTGAAAAAAGGACTGAAGGCAGGGTAAAAATTACACTTCATCCTGGAGGAGTGCTTCTGGGTGCCACTGAGATCTACAATGGAGTAGCCACCGGGGTGGCAGATCTCGGGACTACATGTCCATCCTACACCCCGGGCATGTTCCCCCTCATCGAAGCCTTTGAGCTTCCAGGGTTCCGCAACGTCAATGCTGCAGCCGCTTCAATGACCATCAACGAAGGCTACAAGAGAATCAGACAGGAGCTTGGCAGAGATGAGTTTGATGACCTCAAGGTATTGTTTTTGTGGGCCACTGGTCCCGGGAACATCATGTCCAAAAGGCCGGTCAACACTCTTGAGGATATGCAGGGCATGGAAATCCGGGCAGTTGGAGGAACAATTCCTTCAATAGAGAGGCTCGGGGCGACCACTCACGCCATGCCCATGTCCGAAGCCTACCTGGCTCTGGACCAGGGACTGGTCAACGGCATCCTGGCCCCCAACGAAACCCTGAGGGCCTTCAGGCTGGCTGAGGTCATCGATTACGTTACCAACACTCCTTTTCTTTATAATATCGCCTTTATCAAAATCATGAATAGAAATACCTGGAATTCTCTGCCTGCCGATATTCAGCAGGTGTTTGAGGAAATGAATGACGAATTTGCTCTGAAGTATTCGAGCATGATGGACGAGTTCTCTGAGGACATCCTGCAGCAGGCCGTGGAAGAGCATGGAATCTCTATAATTGAACTGGCGGATGATGAAAGGCAGAGGTGGCTCAGCAGGGTCGAACCTGTCACTGAAAACTGGATTGCAAGAAGAGAGGGACAGGGCTTGCCTGCTGCTCAGGTTGTGGATATTGTCCGGGAGCTGGATGAAAAATATTCGGACATGTACGGCAATTAACCTGCCATGATCAAATCTTTCCCCGGCCGGGGCATGACAACATTTCCCGGCTGGGGAATTCTTTTGAAAATTGATTTCCCATGATCCGAAATCACCCCCTGAAAATCTTTTGGGGTGCATACTTTGCAAATTCATGGCCCGCCCCAAAGATCCAGCCAGTGATGGCAGAGCTCAAGCCCCGGGATAAGCAGGTTTTGGGCGCAAACATACAATGCCTAAAGCTAAAAGACCAACGTAATACATAATGAATTTCAAGTCTCAGGAACTGAACAGCCTGGAAAAAATCATCCATTCCATGGCCAGACGGGTCTCCCAGATTGCCCAGATTGCCCTGGTTCTGGTCATGGCGGTTATCGTTGCCAACATTTTGATGCGCATCTGGTGGAAACCTCTGCCTGGAAGCTACGAGCTGGTTGAAATACTCGGGGCCGTCATCCTGTCCATGGGAGCTGCATACTGCGCCACCGCCAGAGGACACGTCACGGTCACCCTGCTTGTGGACAAGCTTTCCAGAAGGAAACAGGCTGCGGTGGATCTCATTACCAGTCTGATATCTTTTTTCTTTATTTCCGCCATAGGATGGGGACTGCTCAAATATGCAAAGATGACCCTGGTCAGAGGTCTGGAAACACCAACCCTGTCCATCCCTTTATATCCGGTCTACTTTCTGGTAGCCGCTGGACTTATCATGCTTGCCCTGACCGCGCTGCTTGACCTGATCAGGTCCATCACCATTCTGGTCATTGGAAGGAACAGTTAGTGTCTCCGGTCCAAGTCGGAATACTGGCCATAATCCTGGTCTTTGTTCTCATCATCTCCAGGATGCCTGTTGCTTATGTCATGATCGTGGTCGGTGTTGCCGGGTACGGGTTTATCATCTCCCCCGACGCCGCCCTTTCCATTGCCGCCTCGACCATATACAACACATTTGCCTCATACTCCCTGATTGTGGTCCCTCTTTTCGTCTGGATGGGGTACATAGCCTACCATGCGGGCATCAGCCGGCGCATTTACGACGCTGCGTACAAAGTCATGGGCTCCTTTCCGGGCGGTCTTGCCCTGGCCACCATTGCCGCAAGCGCCGCCTTTGGGGCCATCTGCGGTTCAACAACGGCCACGGCCGCGACCATGAGCGCTGTTGCCGTTCCTGAAATGAAAAGATTCAGGTATTCACGTTCTCTGGCTACCTCTGTTGTGGCTTCATCAGCCATCCTGGGAGTAATGATCCCTCCAAGCGTAATTTTTATCATCTATGGGATCGCAACGGGTCAGTCCATAACCCTGCTTTTCCTGGCAGGCATTCTGCCGGGACTGCTGCTGATGCTGCTTTTCATGATCACCACCCTGATCATGATCAGGAATAATCCCGATCTTGCACCCAAAGGCCCCCAAGTGGAACTCAAGGATAAAGTCCGGGCGGTACTCAGCGGCGGAGTTGAAGTGATCGTTATCTTTCTGGCTGTCATGGGCGGACTGTTTCTGGGCTATTTTACACCCACTGAGGCCGGTGCGGTTGGAGCGGCATCAACCCTTGCCGTGGCCATTCTGCGCAGACAGCTTACATGGAAAGGATTTCTCTACTCTCTTCGCGACTCCATCCGAATTTCAGCCATGATCATGTTCCTGGTTGCCGCAGCAACAGTATTTGGAAGATTTCTGGCCATAACAAACATCCCCGTGACCATGGCCTTATGGGCCGCGGAACTGCCCATCCCTCCGGTGGCTGTTCTGGCAGTGATCCTGCTGATGTATCTCCTTCTGGGCTGCTTTATCGACGCCCTGGCCCTTATCCTGCTGACCATTCCAATTTTCTATCCGGTAGCTGTCCAGCTTGGATTTGATCCTGTCTGGTTCGGGGTGATAATCGTGCTTGTGGTGGGCATGGGAGTCATTACCCCTCCGGTAGGAGCCAATGTTTATGTGGTGGCGGGAATAGTTCAGGATACGCCGGTGACTTCAATCTTTCGAGGATCGTTGCCGTATCTGGTTACAATCATGGTCTGCATTGCCATTCTGACCATGTTTCCACAGATTGCCCTTTTTCTTCCTGGTCTTTTTGCAAATTAGCCCGTTTTTTGTCTTGACGAATTGCATGTTATCAGTACCTTATATCATATCAGTAAACTGATAACCATAAAGGAGACAAGTTATGCAAAAAATCTGGGTTTTAGCAGCAGACAACAGCCGGGCAAGAATATTTGAAACCAGCACAAGAAAAGCCCTGGAAAAAGAGGTGCAGAGCATTGTTCATCCTGCTTCCAGGCAGTCAGCCCAGGACATGTTATCTGACCGGCCCGGACGCACGGTTCACCCCTCAAGCAGCGAACAGCGCAAGGCTTACGCGCCGTCAACCGACCCCAAAAAATATGAAGCTCAGCAATTCGCCAGATCCATTGGGGAAATAATTAATAAATCTGCCCTGGAAAAGGAATTTGAAAAAATATACATCCTTGCTCCGCCCTCTTTTCTGGGTATGCTTAGGACTGAACTCAGTCCCCAGGCAAGAGAGAAAATCGGCACTGAAATTGATAAGAATGTGACCCAGCTGAAAATGGAAGAGATCAGGCAGTACCTGCCTGATTATCTGTGAACGGCAGATGTTTCCTGTACTTCCCGGGAAGGTCAGGAGGTATAGGCAAAAAAAAAGCCCATTCCGTCTGGCGGAATGGGCTAAAAAATGGTTTGACCTGAAACTAGAACCTGGACTCTCTTTTTGGCTTGGCAACATTGACCTTGATGTTGCGGCCGCTGAAATCAGATCCATTCAAAGCTTCAATGGCTTCTTCAGAACCCTGTTCCATCTCCACGAAGCCAAAGCCCCGGGAACGTCCGGTTTCACGATCTTCGATGATTTTTGCCGAAGTGACTTCACCAAACTGAGAGAAAAGCTCCTTGAGCTGAGCCTCAGTTGTGCTCCATGGCAGATTGCCGACATACAGATTGGTCATAAGAAAAAAACTCCTGAAAAGTAGATAAGAAAGTCATCAGCCCAGGTCACTACGTTCCAACCCGTCACATAAACTGATGATAGACAAGTGAGAATATAGTTATTTTTATTTTTTTTTAAAATCAAGCTTTTTTTAAGTTATTTATGACTATTTTTTGGCTTGAAAAATCTCAGCCTCAGGGCATTGGAAACAACCGAAAAAGAGCTCATGGCCATGGCCGCCCCTGCAAACATGGGGCTCAGTGTCGGACCACCAAAAATCTTGAGCACCCCGGCTGCCACAGGAAGCCCAAGCACATTGTAAATAAATGCCCAGAAAAGATTCTGCTTGATATTTCTGACCGTTGCCCTGCTGAGGTCAAGGGCGGTGAGCACCCCGTTCAGATCTCCGCGCATGAGAACAATATCACCCGACTCTATGGCCACGTCTATGCCTGTACCCATGGATATGCCCACATCGGCAACCGCCAGGGCCGGCGCATCATTAATCCCGTCCCCAACCATGGCCACCTTGAATCCCTGCTGCTGATATGATTCAACCTCGCTGGCCTTGTGCTCCGGCAGGACCTGGGCCCTGACGTTATCAATCCCGGCCTGGGCGGCAACCGCCCGGGCTGTTGCTTCGTTGTCCCCGGTCAGCATGACCACGGTCATGCCGGCTGATTTAAGACTCTTAACCACGTCCGGGGCTTCGCTTCTAATTTCATCAGCCACCCCCAGTGCCAGCCTTATCCTGCCGTTAACTGACATCAGAAGAGGAGTCTTGCCCTGTAAACTCAGTTCTTTCCTGTGTCTTTCAAGCTCTTGATCATCAACCATGCCCGGCATCAGTTCTTTAAAAAGTCTGAAACTGCCCACAATAATCTCATCATTTTCATTCCTGGCCTTTACCCCCTTTCCTGGAAGAGCCTCAAAACTATCCGGATAGATGAAGGAACCCTTGACTTCCTGCTTCAAACCGGAAACGACCGCTCTGGCCAGCGGATGTTCCGACTGATCCTCAACTCCGCCCAGCATGGACAGCAGGGTCTGGCGGTCATAACTTTCATCCAGAACGATAATATCGGTCAGGGCAGGCTTGCCCCTGGTCAAAGTGCCTGTCTTGTCAAAGATGACCACCTGAACACTTTTGGCGGCCTCCAGGATTTCTCCCCCTTTAATCAGAACGCCCAGCTGGGCCCCCGACCCGTACCCACCATTATTGCCGTGGGTGTTGCCAGCCCCAGGGCACAGGGACAGGCTATCACCAGAACCGCGATGAATATTCTAAGAGCAAACGTAAATTCGGTCTGTCCTAGCAAAAGCCAGGCCAGCCCTGAAACAAATGCCAGAACAATCACCACCGGAACAAAGTACAGACTGACCCTGTCCGCCAGAGAAGCTATGGGTGCTTTTGAGCCCTGTGCCTCTTCTATCATTTTGATTATCCTTGCCAGCGCCGTCTCTGAACCGACCTTTTCAGCCCTGAACCTGATATTCCCGTTGGTGTTCAATGTTCCGCCGTATACCTTGTCTCCCACTGCCTTGGTTCTGGGAATGCTTTCTCCAGTGAGCATGGATTCATCCACTGCAGAGCTTCCCTGGACAACTGTCCCGTCCACCGGAATCCTCTCTCCCGGGCGGACAACCAGTATCTGATCATGCTCTATGTCTTCAACATTAATGGTTATCTGTTCATCGCCTTCAACCACCACAGCCTTATCCGTCCGGAGCTTTATCAGTTGCCTGATGGCGTCGGAAGTCCTGGTCTTGGCCCGCTGTTCAAGAAATTTGCCCAGAGATACCATGGCGATTATGACTGCAGCGGACTCAAAATATAGATCCATGGCCCTCTCATGGGGCATGTGGCCAAGAATGATCTCAACCAGGTTCCATGAGCTGTACACCAGGGCCGCCCCGGTGCCTATAGCAATGAGAGAATCCATGTTGGGCGCAAGATGGTAAAGATTTCTGAAGCCGAAGAAATAAAAATTTCTTCCGGACCAGACTATGGGCAGAGTGAGCAGAAGCTGGACCAGGGCGAAATTAAGAGGGTTGTCGTGGTGGCTGATGACTGACGGCAAGGGAATTCCCACCATCTCTCCCATGGAAACAATCATCAGGGGCACTGCAAATGCCATGGCCATAACCGCCCTAGCCCGCATCTGTCTTAACCTTAATGTCATGTCCTCATCATAGGCCCTGGTTTTGTCCTCGACGGCCTGGATTTCAAAACCTGCCTTTTGGACTGCCTCTGAGATATTATCAAGATCCGCACCAGGTTCCATCCTGACCACGGCCGTTTCATCTGCAAGGTTCACCCTGGCCTGGAGAACCCCCTGCTGCTTGCCCAGTATTTTTTCCACCCTGGCCGAGCAGGCCGAGCAGGTCATGCCCTTGACCTTAAACCTGACGGATTTTTGCTGCTCATCCTGGTAATCAGCCTCATAACCAGATTTTTTTACAGCATCGACAATGGTCTCGATACTCACCTCACCCTGGGTCTCAAGATACATGAGCTCATTGGCCAGGTTGACACTGACCTTGTCCACGCCCGGAACCCAGGCCACGGCTCTTTCCACTCTGGCAACACAGGCGGCGCAGGTCATGCCCTTGATTTTAAACTGCATTTTTTTCTTGGCCATAGGTTTCTTTATAGTATGGCTAAAGGGTTATGTCCGAAAAAGACAAAAAGGCAGGTGAGCTTGCAAAACCAGGGCTTGCATTCATGCACAGCTGATTATAAATTGGTTTGTCCACCCATATGTCAAGGAGACAGTGATGAAACAAAAAGCAGTCCTGAAAGCTCACGAAATCAACAAGACCCTGGAAAGGATCACCTATGAAATTTTGGAGCAGGTCCGGGACACCAATGATCTGGCCTTCATCGGCATCCAGAGAAGGGGTGTTGACCTGGCGTCAAGAATCAAGTCCATAATTGAGAAAAAAACAGGTCAGGCTATTCGTCTGGGCAAGCTTGACATCAATCTTTACCGGGACGACTGGACCAATCTGAGCGCCGCCCCGGTAATCAACAGCACTGAGATAACCTTCTCCATCACCGGAAAAGACCTGATCCTGGTTGATGATGTCCTTTTTACAGGGCGTACGGTGAGGTGCGCCCTGGAGGCCCTGCTGGATTTTGGAAGACCGAAAACCATAAAGCTGACGGTCCTCATAGACAGGGGACACAGGGAACTTCCCATCCAGGCTGACTATGTGGGCAAAAAAATTGATACATCGCTCGGGGAAAAAGTTGATGTTCTGACAACAGAAAGAGACGGCAAGGACGAGGTGCTGCTTCTGGAAGAAGATTCTGATCATCCGGATACATAAACTTTATTCCCTGCCCGGCACCTTGCACCTGTAACTGGAAACCGCCCCGGGATTATTTCAACCCGCCTGACCTGCAGGCACTCACTTGATCAGGCTAAAAGCAGGTGAGTCCTTCATTTCCGGCCTGCCCCTCTCTGGTTGTTGTGTTTTTCAAAGGGGGGAGGGGCAGCTTCAAATTGATCAGCAGATCTGGGTCCTATCTTTCGATGATCCCAGGGTCGACCATGGACACGCTTGAAGTTCCGGTCAAAAGCATGGCCTGAATGAGTTCCTGTTTCATCTTGTTCAGTACAAGAGCGACCCCTTCTTTGCCTCCTCCGAATGCTCCGGTAATAAGTGGTCGACCCACCAGCACTGCATCAGCTCCAAGAGCGAGAAGCTTGAGGACGTCTCCGCCGTATCGCACCCCTCCATCGGCAATCACGGTCATTCTCCCCCTGACCAGCGATGAGATGCCCGGGAGGACCTCAGCGGCTCCGGGTGTCCAGTCAAGCACCCTTCCCCCGTGGTTGGAAACAACAATTGCGGAAACACCAGCCTCCATTGCTGCCAGAGCATCCTCCGGGGACATAATACCCTTGAGTACAAAAGGCAGCCTGGTGCTCCGGACAAGCTCAGCAAGCTCGTCAGCCGACTTTGGACCCACGGCCTGCCCCATCTGGGCCATGGTCACCAGACCAGCCCCGTCAATATCCACACCCACAGCAACTGCCCCGGCATCTTCAGCCTTTTTTATCCGGCTGATGATTTCCTGCTGGGAACGGGGTTTGATAATAGCAACTCCATGGCCGCCGCTTTCCTTTATGCCCTTTATTCCGCTGCCGAACATGGCAGGATCTGCTCCATCGCCTGTAAAACCCATTGTCCCGGCATCAATGGAACCGGTAATGATGCAGGACACAAACTCTTCTTCAGAAAGCTCTCCGCCCATGTTATAGGAAGTGCCGGTCATTGGGGCCGCCATCAGCGGCAGGGAAAGTTTGTTGCCCCAGATCTGCACAGTGGTGTCCGGGTCCTTGACATTATGAATGGCCCGCATCCGGAAACGAAAGGATGCCAGAGCCTGAAGGTTGGCCGTGAAGGCCATGCCGCTGCCTATTCCTCCCATTCCGGGAACTTCCCCGGAACATGCCCGGCCGTCACATACAGGACATACCCTGCAGTAGCCTTTAAGTCTGCTGCGTCCTGTTTTTCGAACTGTTTTATAATCAATACTCATTTTCCTAACCTCAAAACTATTCTTTCAGTTATGCTGTGTACAATAAGGGGTTACAGCCTTATTAAATCAAACCAGCCGATCTAAGATCCGCCCTGAGTTTATCTTCATTTTCAGGGAGCATCGCAACCAGTGGAAGTCTGAACTCTCTTCTCACTTTACCCATCATGGCCAGAGATGTCTTTACGGGAATGGGGTTGGTTTCCAGGAACATGGCCCTGCAAAGGGGAGCCATCTTGAAGTGCAGCTCCTGCGCCTTCTGCAGATCCTTATGGGCATATGCCCTGCACATGGAATGAACCATGTTGGGAATGATGTTGGATACAACCGATATGACCCCGTGCCCTCCCACGGACAAAAGAGGCAGAATGGTAAAATCATCGCCTGAGAGGACAATAAAATCAGGCCCGCATTCCTCAACAACCTCTGAAACCTGCTTCAGGTTTCCGGTTGCCTCTTTTATCCCGATGGCCTCGGGAATCTCATTGAATATTCTGGCCACAGTCCCCGGCATTACGTTAAGGGAAGTCCTTCCAGGGACATTATACACAAAAAAGGGAATGGACACGGCCGAGGCTATAGCCTTGAAGTGAGCCACCAGACCCTCCGGGGTGGGCTTGTTGTAATAGGGGGTGATGAGCAGGGCTGCATCGGCCCCTGCCTCCTTGGCATATCTGGTCAGATCGATGGCCTCGCTGGTGCAGTTGGATCCCGCCCCGGCAATAACCGGAACTCTGCCCTTAACCTGGTCCACGCAGATACTTATAACCTTTTTATGCTCTTCATGGCTCAAAGTGGCTGACTCACCAGTTGTTCCACAGGGAACAACCCCGTCAATACCCTGCTCAAGCTGCCATTCAATGAGCGCCCGGTAGGCCTCCTCATCAATCCTGTTATCCTTATATGGGGTCACCAGGGCAGTAAACGCGCCGCTGAACTGCATCGCTTCCTCCTTCTTGAAATACAGTTATGAAGAAATCATTCACCAAAGTTTTTGTCTAACCCCAATATCAGCCTCAACTCCCAGGCTAAAAATAAATCAAGGGAAACAAACCTGGAAAAGCAACCAAAAGACAGACTGATCATCAGTCCAGGGAGACGGGCCATGTCTGAAACAACAGGCTGGACTCGCACAGAAAATTGCAGCTTGCAGGGCTGCAGTCGGAAAGCATCCCAAAAGCAGCAGGACCATAACCAGGCCGGATCAAAGAGGGCCTGATATTTAAAGACCAAAAGAATGGCGCATGAGTTCCCCCTTATAGACCATAACCGCATTTCCGGTCAAAAATACATCATTCCCGGAAATATCCACCGACAATTCCTCTCCTCCGGAAGTGGTCACCCTGACCGGAGACTGAACAAGCCCGAGTGAAGAACCCACCACAACTGATGCTGCAGCACCTGTTCCACAGGCAAAGGTTTCTTTTTCCACTCCGCGCTCATACGTTCTGAGAAGGATTGAATCGCTGTTTAGAATCTGAATAAAGTTAACATTGGTCCCGGATGGGGAAAACTTGCGGTGGAAACGGATCGCCTTGCCCATACGCGCAACATCCACCTTTTTTACGCTTTCACAAATTACCACGGCATGCGGGACCCCGGTGTTGACTCGATGGACATTAACCTCGTGTCTGTCATCCAGGGTCAGGGTAATATCCAGGGCAAGCTCCCTGGGTGCTGTGAGCTGAACTTTAACCAGGCCCTCATCCAGAACCATGGCCTTAACAGGCCCTGCATCTGTTCCGAAAATCTGGTTCCGCCCGGCAAGTCCGATTTTATAGGCCAGCAATGAGGCGCACCTTGATCCGTTGCCGCACATCTCGGCCCTTGAACCGTCTGAATTGAAAAAATGCCATATATAATCAAGATTGTTCCGATCATCTAAGTCCAGAAAGATCATCCCGTCAGCCCCCACGGCAAAAGCCCGGGGACAGAGCTTGAGAGCCCAGTCAGGCATTTCCTCCCTGGTCAGGCCGATTACCCTGTTGTCAAACAGGATAAAATCATTGCCGCTGCCATGCATTTTATAAAACGGGACAGTATGAAGCGTTTCCCTCATATTTAAAACACCTTAATACGACCTGGATGGGGAAAAAATCAGGGCTGACTGCTGTTGAGATAGTCTTTGAGTTCCTTACCGGCCCTGAAAAAAGGCAGCTTTTTGGGACCCACGCTGACCACCTGCCCTGTTTTGGGATTTCGTCCCTGATATCCCTTGTAATCCTTGATCTTAAAACTGCCGAAGCCTCTGATTTCCACCCTCTCTCCATTTTTCAGGGCATCCTTCATGGAATCGAAAAAGATGGTCACAATATCCGTGGCCTCGTCAATGCTGATACCCCGCTCCGTAGCCAGGTTTCTGATCAGCTCACTCTTGTTCATGGCGCTTCTCCTTGTTTATCAGATGACCAAAAATTCATAACCGGTTATATATCCTGATAATAAAAATGAAAGCAAGCAGTTTTTTATTGCAATCGCCGCCCAGGGTTCCTCTGCTGAAACCCTCCCGGGACAGCTGCAGCCCCTTTTATCCACCCAGCCTGAGGGGGACGGATGAGGCAATTGTGTCCTTTGATGCATTTCTGAGGTCTGCCAGACGTCCGGCAATGTTCATAATGTCCCTGGCAGCCACGGATTTAGGCCCGACTTGAAAAAATGGCTTCTGTTTCCGGACTGATTCTGACACAACCTTGTCATGGTGCACATAACCCAGAAAGTTGGGGCTGATTCCAAGAAATTTTTCGCTGGCCGCCCTGATCCTTTCAAACCCCAGATTGGCCTCCTTTTCCGATGCGACCATGTTCACTACAATATGAAAATCCTGAATCTTCTTCTGGGTGGAAAGAACCTTGATCAGAGCATAGCCGTCAGTAAGAGAGGTTGGTTCAGGGGTGATGACCACCACCCGGTGATGGGTCATGCAGGCGAAAGCCTGGACCGTCCTGCTGATCCCGGCCCCAATATCCAGTATCAGGAAATTGTATCTTTTCAAAATACCATCCAGCCTGCGAACAACCTGGTCCTGCTGGTCCTCGTCAAAGTCCAGAAGATCGGTAACACCAGAAGCCGCAGGGATCAGGTCAAGACCCCTGCCTCCCAGGTTGAACAGAATATCCTCCACCCTTACGTCGCGGTTCAAAACATCGTGCAGGCTGCCCTCGGGGGCAATACCCAGCATCACATCAAGGTTGGCCAGACCAAGATCGCAGTCAACCAGAAGAGTATTCTGGGCTAACTGATGAAGACCAAAAGCCAGGTTCAGGGCTATATTGGTTTTGCCTACCCCGCCTTTTCCACTAAGAATTGACAGGCTCAGGGTTCTGTTGTTTTCCATAGTTTATCCCTTTAGCAGAAAATCCTTCTCATCCCGTCTGACCATTGACGAATCATCCATGGTCTCCATGGCTGAAACAGAGCTTACCCAATTTTTCCCGGTCCTTTTGACATGGTAAAGCTGAGCATCAGCCTGGGAGATAAGCTGTTCAGGCAGCATTTCTGCTCTTCCCTTGTATGTTGCCGACCCGATTGAAACCGTATAGGCAATACTGTCGCCTTCAGGGCTGCAAAAAACAGCGTTGTTGCTGATTTTTGAAGAAATCCTTCTCAGCAGCGGTTCCGACTTGATCCTGCCGGTTCCGGGCAGAATGATGGCGAATTCCTCCCCGCCGATGCGGGCCACATAATCCCCGCTCCTGACCTGTGAGGAGAGTATCGCCGCAAGATCTTTCAGAACATAATCCCCACACACATGGCCGTAAGTGTCATTAATCTGCTTGAAGTCGTCAATATCAAGCATTGCCAGGGTCAGGGGGGACTTATAGGTGTATGTTTTTTTCATTTCCCTCTCCATGACCCTTTCGAAAAAGCCCCGGTTATTTAACCCGGTGAGAAAGTCACGGTCACGGTCCAGGGCCAGGTTGTCAATGGTTTTGAAGAGGTTAAGCACTGTGGCAAACTTCTGGCCTCCAAGAAAAAGGGGGATCCAGGTTGGATTGACATCCAGACTTCTTCTGACGGTATTCCACTTTTCTTCAGACATTCCCCGAAAAATTTTGACCAGAGCCAGGCTGTCTGGAGCATCCTCGGCCTTTTTGAAGCGTGCCTTGCTCATCAGAATCTTCTCCAGAATCTGAAGCTCAAGGATGGCCTTTTGGACCTGTTCCAAATCCTGGGAATTGATTTCAGACATGGCTGTACAAAAGAAAGCTTTGGATCAGCTGGTTTAGGTTTCCGTCGAGCACTGAATCTACATCGCTTACTTCAGTGCCGGTTCTGTGATCTTTTACCAGACGGTAGGGGTGCAGTGTGTAAGTCCTTATCTGACTGCCCCAGGCAATGGCGTCCTTGGCAGCGTATTTCTCCTGCCTTTCATCCTCTATCTTTTCCAGTTCAAGATCATAAAGCTTGGATCTCAGAAGCTTGAGGGCTGATTCCTTGTTTCTTCTCTGGGACCGCTCGCTCTGACACTGAACCACGATGCCCGACGGAAAGTGGGTAATCCTGATGGCTGAACTTGTCTTGTTGACGTGTTGTCCTCCCGGTCCACTGGCCTTGAAGACATCGATGCGAATATCCTCTTCATTTATATCGATTGTGATGTCATCGGAAACCTGGGGGTAAACATCTACGGAAGCAAAAGAGGTGTGCCTGCGTCCCGATGCGTCGTAGGGGGATATGCGGATCAGCCTGTGAATTCCCCTTTCCCCCTTGAGCTGTCCATAGGCATAATCACCTGTTATCTGAAAGGCCACGCTTTTGATTCCAGCTTCTTCTCCCTGGGTGTAGTCGAGATACTCTGTCTGATGGCCGCAGTTCTCTGCCCACCTCATGTACATGCGAAGGAGCATTTCTGCCCAGTCCTGGGCCTCGGTCCCACCTGCCCCGGGATGAATCTCAATAATCGCCGGATTGCGGTCATCCTTGCCACCCATGAAAGCTTCGAGCTCAAGCCTTTCCAGCTGCTTTTCAAAGGCGGCCAGGCTTTCCTTCAAGGCCTCCTGAATATCCGGGCTCTGATCATTCTCGGCAAAACTGAGCCATTCCAGCAAGTCCCGGTACATTTTTTCAAGTTGTAAAAATTTTGCTGATTCTTCTTCCAGATGGCTTTTTTCCCTGAGCACCGGGGTCAGGCTTTCAGGGTTATCCCAGACACCTGGCCTGGACAGCTGATGTTCGATTTCCCTGAGCCTTTCCTGCTGTCCCTCCAGGTCAAAGACGCCCCCAAAAGGCGGTAAACCGATCAATAACTTTAGCCGATTGAGATTTCAGGTCTGAAAATTGAATCATTTTAAGGTGTTCTCTTGACTATTCGCTTCCGACAGGCAGTCAGAATTCCTGCGGGATATCATGAAACAAGGTGCTTACGGCTCATGCTTTCCTGGAAAGAAAACGCAGACCCAGAGCAAAAACAACTCCGGCCATGAACACAAAATTGATCACCCAGTACAGGTGAAAATAGATTGATTTTTCATCAATAAGGCCGGCTTTATCCAGAAGACTGGCATCTTCAAAAAGCCTGGACCGGTTATAGACCTTTCCGGCCGGATTGATAAAGGCGGATATTCCTGTGTTGGTCGCCCTGATGACATATCTGTTCTGCTCCACCGCCCTGAGTACGCTCAAATGCAGATGCTGTGCCGGGGCTGAAGTATTTCCGAACCAGGCATCATTGGAAATATTGATGATAATATTTGCGCCCTGCTCCATTCTGGTTCGGACCAGACCGGGAAAGATAATTTCGTAGCATATGAGTACCCCCAATGCAAGATTGCCTTTGGTCATGGGTGATACGCTCCGGCCTGGAGAAAAATCCAGTTCTCCGTGCACCAGTTTTTCAAGAAAAGGTAGATATCTGTCCAAGGGAATGTACTCACCAAAGGGAACCAGGCGCTCTTTATCATAGTAGCCATGGATCAGCCCGTCGGCCGAAACCCAGTAGGCCCGGTTATAAAGAGAGTATTCCACACCGTCGTCTTCAAATCTGTAGGCTGGAGATCCGGTAACCAGCTCTAGTGAATTATCCAGTACAAACTGTCTGACTTTTTCAGACAGCTCGGTTGGATCCTGGAAGTAGAAAGGCAGGGCTGTTTCGGGCCAGATAACCAAATCCGGCCTGCCCTCAGACATGCCGCCACGGGTCAGTTCGATATACTTGCGGATGGTCAGCAGCTGAATATCGCGCTCCCATTTGAGGGTCTGGTCAATATTACCCTGGACAGCCAGAACGGTTATCCTCTCCTGTCCGGGCTCCCTCTCTGGAAGAAAAAAACCATAACCCATAGTGATTATCAGCGCGGCAGCCCCGCAGCAGGCTGGTTTGACGCGTCCCAGTGAAAGCCAAAGTCCGCAGGCAGCCATTACCATTCCCAGGCCGAATGCTCCCACTTTGCTGACCGCCTGAATGGTCTGGGGCCAGACAGCAAAAGCCTGGGCGGCAACAAACCAGGGAAATCCGGTTAAGGCATACTCCCTGACGAACTCCAGAAATGCCCAGGCACACCCGCTGAAAATACCAAGCCAGAACCAGGAAAAGCTATTTTTGACAGAAAAAAGAAATGTTGAATAAAGAGCAGCGAAAAGAGCCACACAGAAACCAAGCAGCAGAGGACAAAAAACAGCCAGGACCATGGGGAATCCCCCGTAGACACTGACCGGGACGACAATCCAGTAGAGACAGGCCGAATAGGCCAGGCCAGCGGCCAGAAAAGAGCGGAGAAATGCCTGCCTCCCTGATTCAGCCAAGAGGGAAATGTGATTCAGACCCAGAAAAAAAACAAAGATTGCCGGGGGAAAATGAAACACGGGATTGGCAAAAGCCAGAAAAAGCCCGCTGACACATAAAAAAACGGACAATGAGACAAATGGTCCGGGCCCGGATTTTCTGAAAATCATCGGACAACTGGGGTTATTTCCATCCATTGGATGTGCTTGGCGTCTGCTTCCCTGATCTTGAAACGAAAAGATCCGTCGAAAAACTCCTCCTCCGCCTGAGGAACTTTGCCCGCGATATGACAGACATACCCTCCTATGGTTTCCACCTGCTCGGAACGGATGTCTATTCCCAGTTCATCCTTGAGTTCGTCAAGGGGGGTCCTGCCTGAGACATAAAATGAACCATCCTGCTGAACCTGGATTTCCTGAGGCTTGGGCGAATCATATTCATCCTCAATTTCACCCACAATTTCCTCGAGAACATCTTCCAGGGTGACCACCCCTGAAGTTCCCCCATATTCATCAATGACTATGGCCATGTGATTCTTTTTTCCTTGAAACTCAAGCAGAACCTCCCGGACATTCTTGGTTTCAGGAATAAAATAGGGAGCGCGCATGATGCTGGTCAGGGAAACGTCCTTGTCTTCAATAAAATAGTTCATCAAATCTTTGGCATGGACAACTCCGACCATGTGATCCCGGTTCTCGCGGTATATGGGAACCCTTGAGTGCCCGCTCTCAATCATTGTCCTGGCCACATCGCTCATGGAATCATTGACTTCGCAGCATATAAGATCAGTTCTGGGGACCATGATTTCTACAGCCTGTTTATGGCTCAATTTGAGCACATTTAGAAGCATCAGGAATTCTTCATTTTTCAACTCACCATCCTTCCTGGCCTCGGTGATTATTTCCTCCAGGGGCGCTTCGCAACGGGAGGTGAAAATACTACGTAGTGCCGACCAGAACCTGCTTTCCGATCCCTCTTCCAAAACCACTGCCTCCTTCTGATTGTAGACTTAGCTGACATGCAAAAAATGGAAACATAAATAATTCGCAACTATTCACCATAAACCAGACCTGCCTGGGCCATAGCTCCTGGCTGATAATAACCCTTATCCTGATAACTGCCAATGAGATGATCTTTTGCACAGAGGCATCAGCGGGACTTCAAACCTTTTTCCCGGAACATCCTCAGATGGACCTTGACCACCCAGGAAGCCAGGTCCTCAACTCCATCCACAGCTCTGACCGCTTCCCAGCCCATAATTTTTTCACCGCCTTCATCCAGCACTGCCCTGTACTCATGCTGCAAGCCGATAATATAGCTTCCAAACCCGTCATAGTAATGCTTTCTGACGCGGCCGATAAGATGAAACCACTGTGCGTCAGCCACTGACCCGGGCTCATCTGAAAGAAACACGGAAACAAGGAGCTGCGGATTGATCTTGAAAAAATCCTTGTCCATGCCCAGCTTGGGGGCGGCAACCTTGAGTCTTATTCCGCCCCCGGAAATGTCCAGAAGCATGACAAAGGGTCTGTTTCCTGCTGGCTCACCGGACCAGAGTACCTCTCCAAATTCTCTTATGTCCCTGTGAAAATTACCTCTTGCATCATGGGAGACCTTTCTTATTTCCAGCCTGAGCAAATACTCCGTGGCATCCTCAAGCCTGAGGTGCTGCCTTTTCTGCTCCATTTCCAGGGACTGCGGCATATCAAGACTTAAAATCTGATATTCATCCCTGTCCGAAACTGCTGTTATCCTGGACTGGAACTTGTAAAAAGACATCCGGCCATTATGAGACTTGACCTTGAAATATACCGACACATCCCTGCCGGCTATTCTTTCCGGCAGTCTGATCTGGGAAGGCGGCTCAAGGTAGACATGACTTCGGTCATATTCTTTCAAAAGGCACAGTATTTCGCGGCGTTGCCCGCTGAGCCGAACATCAAACCGACTGTTGTGTTCAATGGCGGCTTCAAAAATCTCCCTGATTTCCCTGGAGGAAATAACCTCAAAAAACTTGTGCGCCTCCTGCTGTTTTTTCCTGTCCAGGCGCTTCTTAAGATAATAGACCAGACACGCTACGGCCACTGCGAACACAACCAGGGCCAAAAAGTAGAACCCCTGGCTTCGCAGCACCACATCCTGAAAACTGGAGCCGATTTGAGGCCAGAACTGCTGATCCATTATTATAATTGTTGAACGGTTGGAAAAGATCTAAGTCAATCCGGATAACGCCTTCTCCCTATACACTGGATCACAAAACAGGTGTTGAATATGGATTCCCGGATCCTGAATTTTCTCATGTGCAGCATACACTCAAGACAGCTGATGATTCATTGCAGGTCCAGACAGCATAACTGCTCATGGTAAAACCTGGTGAGTAATTACAAAAGGCAGTTCATTTTGAATTATTTTTTTTTTGTTTTCAATAAAATATTTATTAATGCCATGCTTAAGGGGGGGGGTATCGGCGGCCCCCGCAGGGAGCTGCGGCCAGCCCGGAGAAAAAAGTCAGCCTCACCCGGGTCCATGACCAGGGTTGCACGCTCATTATTTTAATCCGGCTGATTTCAGATAAATCTGCAGACTTGAGACCGCAGCAGGGGTAACTCCGGAAATCCTGCCGGCCTGTCCCAGGGTCCTGGGACGAATGTCTGCCAGCTTTTCCACAACCTCTGATGAAAGCCCGGGAACGTTCCTGTAATCAAGGTCATGAGGCAGTGCACGGTTTTCCATGTTTTCCCATCTGCGAACAATTTCCTCCTGCCTCTTGAGATATCCTTCAAATTTGACCTCAATCTGAACCTGGTCCAGGACATCATGTTCATAAACGTTTATATCCGGCCACAAGGGGGTAAGATCTGTGATCTCAAGCTGGGGCTGTCTCAGAAGCTCGGCAAGGGTTACAGCCTTTCTGGGCAGGGCAGCTCCGATCTCCAGCAGTTTTTCCCTTGTTCCGGCGTCAGGACGGATGATAATGGATTCCAAGATTTTTCTGAGGCTGGAGATTTTTTGAGACTTATCCTGAAAATTATTCCACTGGCTATCTCCAACAAGACCCAGCTCTCTGCCCATGGGCGTAAGCCTCTGATCTGCGTTGTCCTCCCTCAGAAGCAGCCGGTATTCAGCCCTGGAGGTAAACATCCGGTAAGGTTCCATGGTCCCTTTGGTCACCAGATCATCTACCAGAACGCCCATGTAGGCCTGACTTCTTTTGAGCACGAAATCTTCACTTCCCGTGTGTCTGCGGCAGGCGTTGACAGCAGCCCACAATCCCTGGGCTGCTGCTTCCTCGTAGCCTGACGTGCCGTTGACCTGGCCTGCACAGTAAAGGCCTGAAACAGCCTTGGTTTCCAGTGTAGGCTTAAGCTGGGTGGGAAAGACATAATCATACTCAATGGCGTAACCGGGCCTGACAATGATGGCCTTTTCCAGGCCGGAAATTGTGCTCAGCATTTCTTTTTGGATGTCCAGAGGAAGACTGGTGGGTATACCGTTGGGATACACCTCAGGGCTGTTCAGCCCTTCAGGCTCGATGAACAATTGATGCCTTTGCTTCTCCGGGAATCTGGCCACCTTATCCTCTATTGAGGGACAGTACCTCGCCCCGGTGCCCTTGATCACTCCCTGAAAAAGAGGCGAACGCTGAAAACCCTTTTCAATGACCTCGTGGGTCCTGTGGTTGGTGTAAGTTATATGGCAGGGAAGCTGAGGAAGTATTTCCGCTTTTTCCCTGAAGCTGAACATGGGAGGAGGGTCGTCCCCATCCTGTACTTCCATGCGGGAAAAATCGATGCTGTCCCTGAGCAGCCTGGGCACAGTGCCGGTTTTCAAGCGTCCCGTTTCTATGCCGAGTCTGTTCAGGGACCGGGACAGACCGACACTGGCAGGGTCGCCAAGTCTTCCGCCCTGATAATGGTCCAGACCGATATGGATGAGCCCCTGCATGAAGGTCCCGGTGGTCAGAATCAATTGCCGGCAGGATATTTCTTCGTTGATCCGGGTTCTGACCCCGGTCACCCTGGATTCCCGGGTCATGATCTCTTCCACTGAAGCCTCACGGATATAGAGATTTTCAAGGCTGAAAAGGGTTTCCTGGACCACATTCATGTATATCTTCCGATCAATCTGGGCCCTGGTGGAACGGACAGCCGGTCCTTTCCTGGTGTTCAGCCTTCTGAACTGGATGCCCGCCCTGTCTGCCCAGACACCCATAGCCCCGCCCAGGGCGTCAATCTCCCTGACCATGTGTCCCTTGGCCAGGCCGCCTATGGCCGGATTGCAGGAAAGATGACCGATACGGTCGATATTGATGGTCAGCAGAAGAGTCTTGAGGCCTAGACTGGCAGCGGCATGAGCGGCTTCACATCCTGCGTGTCCCGCTCCCACGACTATAATATCAAAGACTTCAGGAGGTGGGGGTTTGTGCATTGAGTCAAATTACCAGGGCCCAGCAAGATAGGCCATGACCTTGGCGTCATTAATGGTGTTCCTGATGCTTGAACATTCATTGGGCTGATGGGCTGTTCCCATGAGGGTGGCCCAGACTACGGCATTATAACCCCTGTGCCGTAGAAAGGCGGCCACGGTCCCGCCGCCAACGCCCTGGGGAACTGGTTCTACACCATAAATACTTTTGATGGCCTGGGAAATCCTGACCACGATCTCACTGGATGGATCGGTAAAAGGAGCGGCCTGTTCCCTGAGCACAGTCTCATATTCAACCTTCACCCGGTATTTTATCTCAATTTCCGAACCAATTCCTTTAATCCGCTCAAGAACTTCATCCAGCTTGTAGTTGGGCAGAATCCGGCAATCAACATAAAAAACGTCCATTCCTGGAATTGTATTGATATTGGGAACATTGGCCTCTTTTTTGGTGGGGCAGAAAGTGGATTCTGGAGGACTGAACAGCTCGCTCTGATCCGAAAAGAAATTGTTCAGCTCTGCAATCCTGAGAATAAAGTCAGCCGAAGCAATAAGGGAGTTAATGCCTCTGTCGGGCCTTGAAGCGTGACACTGTCTTCCGGTTACGGAAATCTTAACCCAGAGCATGCTTTTTTCGGCCACTTCAACAAGCTTTGAGTCTGGAGTGCCGAAGTCGGGAATCAGGTAAAGATCGTCCCTGCCAAAAAGGTCTCTTTGCTCATCAAGAACAAAGGGCAGGCCGTGCCTGTTCCCTGTTTCCTCATCCGAAACCATGATCAGACCCAGGTTGATGGCCGGCTTGATGTCCAGTTCCTTGAAGGATTGGGCGGCCAAGATGGAAGAAACCATACCCTGGTGGTTGTCCTCAACACCCCGGCCAAAGATCAGGTCATCCTCAACCCTGAGAGTGAACGGATCACCCTGCCAGAGGGAAGTATCACCAGGCGGAACGATGTCCAGATGGGAAATAATCCAAAGGGTCCTGCCAGGTTCTTCACCTGGGACCATGGCGATTATGTTCGGCCTGTAACCTTCCGGGACTCTGGAATCTGGAGAATTGATCAGGGTTATGTCTTCAAATCCCGAGTCCCGCAGATAAGAAAGAAGAAAGTCCGCCTTCTGTTTTTCCCCCTGGCCCTGATTATCTGGCCCAAGGGCTGGAATGGCTACCAGCTTCTCCTGAAGCTCAACGACTTTCTGCCGTTTAGTTTCAAGATGTTGGGGTATCCGGCTCATGACGCACCTGATGAACTGATAAAAAAGCCCCGGCTAGCGGCGTCCTCTGGCGGCACGCTTGGAAGCCTTGAGAGGGTTGATCTTGACCTTGCCGGTCTTATCAACGGTAGCCTGGATATGGGTGGCAAAATTGCAGGCTCCACGCTCCCACTTGGCAGCGGGTTCGGGGTAACTTTTACAATATATCTTTCCCTGAAATTCTGTGGTCCTGTCGCATCCTTCACACTTCTCCACCACAGGATGGCAGTGCGCCCCGAGGTAAGAACAGCCCTCTGAAGTCATGAGGGCGCATTCTACACCTTTTTTTATGGTCATACATTTCATGGGATAACCCTCACTATCTGAATAAAATGTAAAAGGTTAAGAGCAAGCCAAGGAAACTAAAATACAGCTGAACATGCCCGCGCTTAAGTATGAACCTGGTACAGGTCAATAAGAGCAGGGTGCTGCAAGCAAGCTTTGACTGTCAACAATAATTTAAAAATCATGAAAAACGGCCATATCCCGGGACATGGCCGTTTGAATTCAACGTGCAGACAGGCTTGACCTGGCCTGCCTTGAGATAAAGGTTTGTCAAATAATTATAAACCTGAATAAAAATCAGCAGGAAGTGCAGGAGGAACAACCACTTGGATCGACCTTGAGTCTGGAATTGATTACAAAACCAGCCTCTGTCATGTCCACTTGGATGGGAGCCACCGTGTCCATGAGATTTCTATCAACCAGGAATTGAAAGCCTTTGACATCAAAGGAACTGTCGTTGTCTTTTTGCTCATCCAGAGCAAGGGCCAGTCTCGGCCCGCCTCAGCCGGCTGCCAGATAAACCCTTATCGGGGATTTATCCTGATTTTCAAAATACTTATCCAGTTGAGACTTTGCTGAATCACTTAAATCAAACATTATCCTAAAACCTCCTTATGTGAAAGAAGTTTTACTAAATATCCTTTTCCTTTTTGTCAACCTTGGTTCTGCTCCTTTTCATCGAATATAACTGGGCGCAAAGCATCCCGGAAAACATCAGCAGACATCCGGCTATTTCTCTTCCGGACAGAATCTCACCGAGAATCGCCCACCCGGCCATCACCGCGAATACAGATTCCAGGCTGAGGATGATGGCTGCGTGAGCCGGTGGAGCCTGACGCTGGGCCACAATCTGCAAAGTAAAGGCTACCCCGGCGGACATTACTCCCCCGTACAGCAGCGGGACAGCACCTTCAACCAGGGCGCTGAAGGAAATATGTTCAAAGACCACAGCCACCGCGAAACTAAGTACCGAAGTTACAACAAACTGTGCCGCGGCCAGCTTGACGCAATCAACCCTGGTCACCAGCCAGCCAATGGCCAGAACATGGAGCGCATAGGCGAACGCGCATAACAGCACCAGAAAATCTCCAAGTTCTATCCTTAACCCATTGGATATTGTCAGAAAATAAAGGCCCAGCACCGCCAGGACCGCGCCCATCCAGACCCCTGAGCCGGGGCGCTGCCTCCAGATAAGACCCAGCACCGGCACAATAACTACATAGAGTCCGGTAATAAAACCTGCCTTGCCGGCCGTTGTATACACAATGCCCGTCTGCTGCAGGCTGCTGCCCAGAAAAAGAAGCAGACCGGTAATCAGCCCGGCCTTGAACAGATCTTTGGTTGAATTGTTTTGCAGAAAATGATCAACCAGCCCTTTTTTTTCTCTGTACCAGATAACTGGTAAAAGGGTCAGAGCACCTAGAGCAAAACGGACCGCGTTAAAGATAAACGGCTCCATGTGATCCATGCCCGCTCTTTGGGCCACAAAGGCCGAGCCCCAGATAATGGCGGTGATAAGAAGAAGAAGATCGGCCTTGAATGTGTCCGGAACTGATATTTTCATGACTATTCTCAAGTATTGATCCCCAGGTCCGGCAGAGACAGGGCTGCGCCAACCGGGAGTGAAGAACGGGCTATTATTCCTTGGAATGCATAATGTCAAAAGTCAGCTTCAATTGTCCCGGTCAGGTGTTTGACACCATAAGTCCAATGCTTTAAATATTTTAAAATACCAAGTTTCAGGAGTTGTCCATGATCAGAATCAATGAGAATTATCAGAAGCTCAAATCTTCATATCTGTTTGCCGACATTGCCAGGCGGGTTGAGAAATTTCAAAAGGACAATCCCCACAGGGAAATCATCAAGCTTGGCATTGGAGACGTGACCCTTCCCCTGCCCCTGGCCTGCGTTAAAGCCATGCACCAGGCTGTTGATGAGATGGCCATATCCAGTACGTTCAGAGGCTATGGCCCGGAACAGGGATATGGTTTTCTGCGTCAGGCCATTTCCGACTCTGACTTCAGGTCAAGAGGGGCGGCCATTGACCCTGATGAAATTTTCATCAGCGATGGGGCAAAATGCGATACAGGGAATATCCAGGAAATATTCGACGCCAATACCGTTGTTGCGGTAACTGATCCGGTTTATCCAGTTTACGTGGACACCAATGTAATGGCCGGCAGGACAGGAAACTTTCAGGATGGTCGTTATCAGGGACTTGTCTATCTGGAGTCAACCAGAGAAAACAGTTTCATTCCCGACCTCCCTGAAACACCGGTTGACCTGATTTATCTTTGCTATCCCAACAACCCCACAGGGGCGGTTATCACCAGGGATGAACTTGCCAGGTGGGTTGAATACGCCATGAAAAACAAGGCCCTGATCCTTTATGATGCTGCTTATGAAGCCTTTATCCGCGATCCGGAACTGCCCAGGTCAATTTATGAAATAGACGGAGCGACCCAGGTAGCCATTGAATTTCGCAGTTTTTCCAAAACAGCCGGATTCACCGGAACCAGATGCGCGTTTACCGTCGTCCCCAGGAACTGCAGGGCCTATGACCGCCAGGGCAGGGAGATCATGCTGCACAGCCTCTGGAACAGACGGCATTCCACAAAGTTCAACGGTGTGTCCTACCCAGTGCAGAAAGCCGCCCTGGCCGTCTACAGCAAGGAAGGGCAGCAGCAGGTCCTGACCAACATTGAATACTATCTGGGCAACGCCCGGATCATCAGGGAAAAGATGGAAAAACTGGGATTTGAGTGCACCGGCGGGATTAATTCCCCGTACATCTGGATCAACGGAAATAAAGATTCCTGGAGTTTTTTTGATGATCTCCTGAATAAGGCAGGAGTCGTCTGTACTCCTGGCGATGGATTCGGGCTGTGCGGCAAGGGATACATCCGCATCAGCGCTTTCAACAGTCTTGAAAACGTGGAAAAAGCCATGCACAGAATTGAATCCGCTTTATGAGATAGGCCTGCAAGAATTATTTTTTGCAGACCCAGATGACAGAAAACAGAAGACGGATGACCACGCCAGGAAGCGTGGCAGACTGAAAAAACAAAGACCTGGCTGACCTTCAACTAAAGCCTGGCATCCCTGTTTCGACTTTTTCCAGTTTCACCTTATGAGGGAGGAATCAATATGCACCCGTTCTTAGGTCCGGACAATTCTTTCTACTCCTTCTCTTCCAAGAATAAACCGGCCCTGACCGTAGAGCAGGGGCAGGAGTTCATTCTTGAGACCCAGGACTGTTTTTCAGGCCAGATCAAAACAGAAAATGACCGTCTGGACCGTCTGGACTGGGAACACGTCAATCCGGCCACTGGTCCGGTTTTCATTTCAGGAGCCATGCCCGGCGAGATCATCGGCTTTGATATCCTGCACATCAAAATCGGCGAGGACTCAAGGGTGGTTGTTGCCCCCGGGGAAGGTGTTCCCGGGGAAATGATCAAACAGATGGAGACCGCCATTGTACATCACAAAGGCAATTTTCTGGATTTCAAGGGAATGGCTGAAATTCCGATCAACCCCATGGTGGGAGTAATGGGCGTAGCCCCTAAAGAAGGAAATATCCCCAATGGAACACCGGACAGACACGGCGGAAACATGGACTGCAAGATCATAACCGCTGGGTCCAGGGTGTATTTTCAGGTGGAGGTGGAAGGGGCTCTTTTTGGGTGCGGGGACCTGCATTCAGCCCAGGGTGACGGGGAAATCGGTGTTTCAGGAGCTGAAACCTCCGGACAGGTCCGGCTCAAGGCGGCGGTTTATCCCAGACTCAAGGGGCTGCCCACCCCTTTTGTGGAAACGGACAGCATGGTGGCCACCATCTGTTCAGCCCAGACATCAGACCAGGCTGTAACCGGGGCGGTGAATAATATGGTCGAGTTTCTCAACAGGTTTGCCGGTCTCCCGGTAAATCACGCGGTCATGCTCATGAGCATGGCCGGGAACCTCTGCTTCTGCCAGATGGTTGACCCATTAAAGACAGTCCGCTTTGAATTCCCCAAGAGCGTGCTGCCTGTTCTGCATGTGCTCAATGGTTAGCAGACAGGTCCACGCTAAAGGCAGGCGATCTTAAATGTCCGTTCCTTACTCAACCTCTCTTGCGGCATCAATCCCTGGCGGGTCAGCACCTGCCAGGCAAGCCCGGCCAAAGTTTGCGCACAACATTGTCGCTTCCGTAATTATCAGAGCTTGACTGCCTGGGGCAAATCAAGGACAAACTTTCTGATTTCATCCCTGACTCTTCGGTAATGCCCCAGACTTTCCTCTTCACTGGCTGAATTTCGGGCCAGGGACGGCGGGTCGTCAAAGCCCTGATGCATTTTCCTGGTACTGCCCGGGAAAAACGGACAGCTCTCCCTGGCATGGTCGCAAAGGGTGATGACCAGGTCAAAATCAATTCCTGAAAGCTCGTCAACAAGTTTTGAAGAATTGCCTGAAATATCTATCCCCGCCTCGTTCATGACTTTTATGGCCAGGGAATCAACCCTTGTTTTTTCTACTCCGGCTGAATAGGCCTGAAACTTATCCCCGTGCAGATAATTTGTCCACGCTTCAGCCATCTGACTGCGGCAGGAATTCCCGGTGCACAGGAAAAGGATGTTCTTTTTATGGTTCATGTTTTTTCTCCTTGTACAAATAATACATCATTTATCTCAAAAAAACAACACAAGCGGGAAACACCCCTCTTTAGAGTCTCTTGTGCCGCATATTAACCACCTGTCCTGAATATCTCTGCATTACAGCATCTTGACAGTTGCCCCCGACCCTTCCCGGGACAATCGAAGCGGGTTCCTTTGTCCACAGCCCCTTGCGGATGTGTCCGGCCTTTTCATTTTAAATCCACGTGTCCAAATATAGCACATCGGTAACATCCTGGAATAGATGAGCATTACTATTTGCTTTTTCATGATGTCTAAAACAACCACACACTGTCATCAATAATCACATGCCGGCAGTGGCGATATTTCAAGAAACAAACTTATATCCCTTCTAAAACAGTATGTTTTGGGGGGATTCAGCCACAATCAAGTGTTCATGGCACAAACATTGCGAATATCCTTTTTGCAGTTCCGGGATAATTATTACCACTACAGCGACACTTTATTTAAGCTGGAAAGGGACTGGCTCTTTTGCCGCCGGACAGTCCTACCGTTTTACGGTTTAAGGTCGGCAAAAGTGCCTGTCCCCGGTGGCCGAGGCAATAATTAACACAAAGTGTCGCTGTAGTGGTACAGATCCTCAAATAGCTATTAACGGGATCAGCCAAAAAGCAATATATCAGCCAAACCCAACAGGAGGGGGTATGAAAAAACTGCAGATTGAAAAAAACGAAGGTCTGGCCGGCGTAAAACTTTCCCGGCGAACATTTGTCAAGGGCACGGCCGTTGCCTGTGCCGGCATGGCCATGGGCGGCCCGGTGCTGCGGGCCTTGTCACCAAAAGGCACGGCAGATGCCCGGAAACTTGCCCAGGGGGAATGGGTCAGCAGCTTTTGTACCGGATGTACCGCCTGGTGCACCAAGCAAATTTATGTGGTTAACGGCAGGGCCATAAAGATCCGAGGCAACCCCAATTCAAAATCCAACGGCATCAATTCATGTCCCAGAGCTCACATGGCCCTGCAGCAATGCTATGATCCGGACCGTCTAAAAACTCCCATGAAGCGCACCAACCCCAGAAAGGGCCGCAATGAAGACCCAGGGTTCGTGCCCATATCATGGGATGAAGCCGTGGGCATGCTGGCCGACAAGATAATGGAACTGCGCCGGGAAAATGAGACTCACAAGTTCATGGTTATGCGGGGCAGATACACAGCTCTCAATGCCCTTCTTTATGACCGGGTTCCCAAGATCATCGGCTCACCCAACAACATCTCCCACAGCTCCATATGTGCAGAGGCCGAGAAAATGCGCTACTTCCAGGAAGGTCAGTGGGCGTACATGCAATACGACATCCCCAAAACCAGATATGTGCTTCTGTGGGGAGCCGACCCCCTGGTGGCCAACAGAGGAGTCTCTTCATACCTCAACAGCTGGGGCCACGCCCTGGACAACGCCCGCATAGCCTCAGTGGAGCCCAGGCTGTCCGGGACCGGCACCAAGTGCGATGAATGGCTGCCGGTCAAGCCCGGCTACGATGGAGCCCTGGCCACGGCCATGGCCCACACCATCCTGGTTGAAGGGATGTGGTACAAGCCTTTTGTGGGCGACTTCATAGACGGGGTCAATCATTTTGAGACCGGTAAAACCGTCAACCAGCATATGTTTCTGGAAAGACATACTCACGGCCTGGTCAAGTGGTGGAATATCTACCTCAAGGATGCCACCCCTGAATGGGCTGCAGGCATCTGTGGCGTACCTGCCGAGCAGATCAGACGAGTGGCTCTGGGCTTTGCCGCAGCAGCCCCCAACTGCATATCCTGGGTGGGAGGAGGTCCGGCCATGCAGCCCAGGGGTTCTTATGGATGCCTGGCTGCCAATGCCCTCAGCGGGCTGGTAGGTGGATGCGACAATGAAGGTGGTGTTCTGACCTATAATTCAAGGTCTTACCAGGGATACCCCTCTCCCGGGGATTTCCAGGACGACATTGCCAAAGAAGGTTTGAAATACGAAAAGATCGATCAGCGGGGCCGTCTGGAATGGCCTAACCTGGCCAGAGGGGGGTCTGGAGCTGGTGTTAACACCAATAATGTGGCCGATGCCATCAACAGTGAAGATCCCTACCACATAAAGGTCGCGGTGGGTTTTTTCAACAATTTCAACTTTTCCTGTCCCGGAACCAAGCGCTGGGACCAGGCCATGTCCAAGGTTGATTTCTTTGCCCATCTGACCACCCACGCGTCGGAAATGAGCTTTTACGCCGACGTGGTTCTGCCGGTCAAAAACTGCATGTTCGAGCAGTGGGCCAGCCTTGACCACTCCAGCAACGGCCATCGTTCAGTGAGTCTGAGCCAGCCGGCCATCAGATCCGTCTGGGACGCCAGGGCCATGGAGACCGAGTTTTCCTGGATCCTGGCGGAAAAACTGGCTGAGCGCGGGTTTGACAACCTGCAAAGATACCTGAGAACCATTGTTGACCCTGAAACCGGAAGAACACCGACCACTGCTGAAGAATTTGATCTGTATGCCTGCAAACATCTGCTGCAGCATTTCTGGGATCCGTCTGCCTCCAGAGGGGGAGACACATTTTCCGGCTGGGAGGAATTCAAAAAAATCGGAGTCTGGAATTCAGGTCCTTACCAGTACCGGGCCCGCTGGAGCAATATGGGCACAGCCACGGGCAAATTTGAGTTTTACAGCCAGACCCTCAAAGAAGCTCTGGAAAACCATGCCCGGAAGCACGGGGTGAGTGTGGACCGGGTCATGGAGGTGTGCAACTACGAGGCCCGTGGAGAGCTGGCCTTTGTCCCCCATCACGAAGAACCATATGAATGGGGAAGTCCCCAGGAATACCCATTCAAGTTCGTGGACTACAAGGCCAGGCTGAACAGGGAAGGCCGCAGCGCCAACTGCCCGTGGTACATGGAACTCAAAGACCTTGATCCGGGCGACCTGGCTTATGAAGATGTGGCCAAGCTCAACCCGGTCGACGGTGAAAGGCTGGGCATCAAGACCGGGGACAAGGTCAGGCTTACCACACCCATCGGCAGCATCACCTGCACCGCAGCTCTGTGGGAGGGAACACAGCCCGGAACCGTGGCCAAGGCCTTTGGCCAGGGGCATTGGGCATATGGTCGCTGGGCTGCCAAGGTTTTTGGCAAAGAGCCCAGAGGAGCCAACAACAATGATATCATCCCCACGGACAATGATCGATTGAGCGGATCAACAGCCTTTTACGGCCATATCAGGTTAAAGGTGGAAAAAGTATAATCTGAATTGAAAAATATAAATTATATAGTGAAAGAGCTGGGATGAACTTAACTTTCAAAAAACAGATCAGCTGGAAAAAAACAAATTTCCGGCAGGAGGTTAGATAAATGGCCAATTACGCGATGGTGATAGACCTGCAGCTTTGCACCGGCTGCGGTGGGTGCATCATAGGCTGTAAAAATGAAAACAACCTGCCCGAGGGTGTGCGCTGGTCCAACAAACTGACCGAGACCCTGGGCCGGTTTCCCCATGTGCGCTACCATTACCGCCCCACCCTGTGCAATCACTGCGAAAACGCTCCCTGTGTCCGGGGATGTCCCACCAGGGCCCTTTACAAGACAAAAGACGGGATAACCGCCCATGATCCGGACAAATGCATCGGCTGCCGGTACTGCATGGTCAATTGCCCCTACGGGGCGGTCAACTACACCTGGAACAAGCCTCACCAGGAATGGGAGGACAATACCGAGGTTATCCCGGGCTGCACTTATTCTCCCCGGGGACTGGTAAATGCCGTAGACGCAAAAGGATGGCCCATCTTCAACCCTGATCCTGACGTCAATTACAAGGCCATCCGCCCAACCGGGGTTATTGAAAAGTGTCATTTCTGTCTGCACCGGGTGGAAGCCGGAAAACTGCCCTACTGTGTTGAGGTCTGCCCCAGCAGCGCCCGGATATTCGGCGACCTGGACGACCCCGGCAGTAAGGTCAATGAGCTGCTGGGCATGTTTCGCGCTGAACGGCTCAGGCCGGAACTGGGTACCAGGCCCAAGGTTTTCTATATCCGGGAATTTTGCCCGTGCGCTTATGAACCGGGCAAGGGGATGATCTGATCAGACATGATCTGAATTGGTTGAGTATCTTTAAATGAAACACACAAACCTGTTTACAAACAGCGTATTCTGGAGGATAATATGAGTAAATTATGGTTTGGCCTGCTGGGAATAGGCGTCCTGGCGGGGCTTTTCGCGGCCCTGACCGTGGTGTCCAGGGGACTGGGAGTTTACAACGCCAATGACATCACCTTCTGGGTCCTGCCCATGGCCGGATACCTGTTTTTCGCCCTGACCGCGGCCGGGCTGACACTCCTGTCTTCCCTGCCTTCGGTCTTCGGAATGAAGCAGTATTATCCCATCGCCAAAAGAGCGTCCATCCTGGCCGGGGCCACTCTGGTGGTGGGGGTAATGTGCAAGGGCCTGGACCTGGGTCCGTTATCCACCCTGCTCAACACCGTCAACCTGGCCCTCTCACCCAATTTCATGTCTCCCATCTGGTGGATGGCAGTCCTTTACGGTATTTACATCACCTTTGTAATCATCAAGTTTTACTTTATTCATAAAAATCAGTGGCACAGCATGGGAGGCAAGGTTTCCGGTCTTCTGGCCCTGCTGCTCATGTTCATGTCCTACACCGCCCTGAGCATAGTCTTTGGCACGGCAGACGCAAGACCCGCCTTTTTCGGACACTTTACCGCCATCTATTTCGCGGTGACCGCCCTGACCAGCGGCATGGCAGTTCTGGTCCTGGCTTCTCATTTTCACTTTGCCCTGACCGGTGGAATGCCCAAAGAACAGGCCCCAATTTTTGACAATGTTTCCAAGATGTTTGCCGGACTGCTGGGCGCGGCATTGTTCATCTTTATCCTCAGGGCGGTAATCGGCTTCACCTCTCTGCAGGAGGCCTTTGACGGCTTCAGGCATATCGCGGGTACAGGAATGTATAATGTTGAAATGTGGGTAGGGCTGATTATTCCCTTTATCATGGTAGTCATTCCCAAAGTTCGCAACTCCAGGGCCGGAATCATTCTGGCCTCCAGCTTCGTTCTGGTGGGCATGTTTTTCGGCCGGCTGGTCATGCTGCTTTCCGCCCAGGTCAAGCCGGTGGGAAACCTTGCTGAAACCCGTCCTGAATTCGTCTCCTACTTCCCAAGCATGTACGAAATCGGAATTATTGTGCTCGCCCTGTCCCTGTCCCTGCTCATCTACTCCATAGGGGTGAAATACTTAAGACTGGAAGCCACCCCGGAATAAGCTCTTTCTCAACAGACAAACCATGTTCAACCCCGGTCCGTCCCAAAAACGTGACGGACCGGGATTCACAAAGACCCAGCGGAGGACGTCCATGCCTGATCACGACAGTCTCGCAATAATCAATACCTATAGCGCCCTCTCAGGATGCTATCTGCCTCCTGATGAAAACCTGGCAGCACTGGTAAACCAGCTTGAGGAGCACCTGGAATCATGGGTTCCTCAAGGACGGGAAACGCTTAAGTCCATGATTGCGGACCTTGGCAAACAAAGCAACGGGCTTGCTGAAATGAATCTTGACTATACAAGACTTTTTCTGGGGCCTTTCGGAACTCTGGCCCCGCCCTTTGGCTCGGT
>PWNK01000077.1 GCA_003557865.1 Desulfonatronovibrio sp. | reverse complement strand
GTGGAGCTGGTTTCGAGTGGCAAGGCACACATGGTCATGAAAGGTCTGGTTGACACATCCATCTTTCTGAAAGCTGTTCTTAACGCTGAAATAGGCCTTCGTACCGGTAATGTCCTCAGCCATGTGGCCGTCTTTGACATTGAAGGATTCGACCGGATGTTCCTCGTCACCGATGCAGCCATGAACATTGATCCTGATCTGGAAACAAAAAAGCAGATTATTGAGAATGCGGTGGTTGTGGCGAAAGCCCTGGATACCTGCCGCAGGGCCGGGGTAAAGACGGTCTTTCTGGAGGTTCGCAGTTCCAATATCCCGGCATTGCATATTTATCACGGACTTGGCTTCACCAGCAAAGGCTGCAGAAAAGCCTACTATCAGGACAATCTTGAAGACGCCATGGTGCTGGGGATTGACCTGGAATTGCCTCCCGCCCTAAAACATCAGCCTGAAAAAACCTGATGCGCGCTCGTCCAGCCGGGTCAGTCCCAGCTCTCTGGCCTTTTTTTTCAGTTCAGCCACAACTGAACCAGGAACATGGGCCTGAAGTTCAGGATAACTGAAAGCCTTCCCTGCCGGTCTGTACTGGTCCATGATGTTGATGTAGGTATCCGCCGGCAGTTGGGAGGCAAAAAATTCAAGCCACTTTTCCGATCCAGCCAGATCTGAAGGCATGACCAGATGCCTGATCATAAGCCCCCTTACCGCTCTCCCCTGATCATCAACCACCAGGGAGCCCACCTGCTGGTGCATTTTCAGAATGCCTTCCCTGGCCTTTTCAGGGTAATCCGGTGCCTGGGCATATTTTTCAGCCTCTTTGCTGTTGAAAAATTTTGAGTCAGCCAAATAAATATCGACAACACCTTCAAGAAGATCAAGGGTATCCGGCTCATCATATGAGCCTGTATTGTAGACCAGGGGGATATTCAGCCCCTTTCCGGCTGCAATGTCCAGACTTTCCAGAAACTGGAAAACCACATGGGAGGGAGTAACCAGGTTAATATTTTCAGCTCCTGAGGCCTGCAGATCAAGAAAGATACCGGCCAGCTGTTCAGGAGTGACCTGCTGATGCCGGGTCTGGTTATCGCTGATATCATAATTCTGGCAAAAAACGCACCCAAGGTTGCAGTGCGCAAAAAAAACAGTCCCCGAGCCCCCGCTGCCCACCAACGGGGCTTCCTCCCCGAAGTGCAGGTTGTAGGAGGCCACCTGGGAAAGGCGGCCTGTATTGCAGAAGCCTGTTTCATCTTCAAGCCTGTTTACCCCGCATTTTCTGGGGCACAGGGCGCACTTCCCGGCAATATTTTCTGCCTGCCGGGTCTTTTTTTCCAGAAGACCGCTGTGCATGGTTTCCAGGTATAATGGTTTCATCCACTCTCCTTTTTTGTGTAACAGTTTAGCCATTTGCATGTAGCACGGGGACTGGCTCTTCCGGGACCCACTTGTCCCAAAAATGAAACATTTTAAGCACAAAATGATGCTCAAGTGGGTCCCGGAGTGCCTGTCCCCTGCTTCCTTAAAAAAACGCTAATCTATTACTTTTTTTGTGAAGATAATAATTTGCTCCAATATTGGCAAGGAATGTGAGACAACGGTCTGCATCCTGACGGATGAAAATTATGCTTGAGTTTAGAAACGCTAAAGGGCATTATTTTGACATGCTCTTTAATTACTTTCAGCTGTTCATTTTGCCTATATCTCCATTTACCTTCATTATCTGCCGTTAACAGAAGAAAAAGTGATGGTTTCCTTTACTTATCATTAATATGGTCAGCCTGTTAAGGAGGGTACACTGATGTTTGTGGGTTTAAAAATGCTCAAGACCTTTGCCACCATCACCCCGGATACCTTGATGATGGAGGCTGACAAGATTCTTTCCGAGACCAATCTCTGGATGCTCATGGTTGTTGACGGCGACAGGTTCATGGGAGCGGTGCTCAAGGAAGACGTAAGAAGAACGCTGCCTTCCCCGGCAACAACTCTCAGCAGGCACGAGCTTAACTACCTCCTTCACAAGATGACCGTAAAAAAAATCATCAAGACAGACATCCCCACTGTCATGCCTGAAGCTGAAATTGAAGTGGCGGCCAAAATCATGTTTGAGCGCAACCTGGCCGGGCTCCCGGTGCTCAACTCCTCAGACAGGCTGGTGGGATATATCAACCGGAGCATCATGCTTGAAGTGCTGGTGGAGGAAATGGGACTGGAGCAGGGCGGATCAAGAATAGTTTTCGAAATCGAGGACCGCAAGGGAGTCATGGCCGAGGTGTCCGGCCTGATTTTCAGCATGGGCATCAGCATAATCTCCACTGCCACCTTTTTTCATAAAAAAAGCCGGATGGTCGTTTTCAGAGTCCAGACTGATGACCAGGGTCCCATTGTCAAGGAACTGGTAAACCTAGGATATAGAGTTGTGGGGCCTGAAGATTTCAGATCTGAATGGAGCTGATGAGAAATGTCTCTTCTTGAAGTCCGAAACGTGACCCTGACTTTCAAGGGCATCGCCGCCCTAATGGATGTAGGCTTTACCGTTGAAACAGGGCAGATCGTCTCCCTCATAGGCCCCAATGGAGCAGGCAAAACCAGCATGCTCAACTGCATCAGCGGGAGATACCATCCCAACAGCGGGCAGATCAACCTGCACGGCAGAAATATCCTGAGTATGCCGGCCCATTCCAGGATGAGCGCGGGTTTTTCCAGGACCTTTCAGAACATAGCTCTTTTCAAGGGTATGAGCGTGCTGGACAATCTGATGGTGGGAAGACACAGCCGCATCAATTACAGCCTGCTGTCCTCCCTGCTTTACTTCGGCCGGGCCAGAAAAGAAGAAGACACCCACCGCAGAAAAGTTGAAGAGGTCATAGATTTTCTCGGCCTCTCTTCATACAGACACAAACATGCCGGAAGCCTGCCGTATGGAGTACAGAAAAGGGTTGAGCTTGGACGGGCCCTGGCCGCTGAACCTGAACTCATCCTTCTGGACGAACCCATGGCCGGGATGAACCTTGAGGAAACCGAAGAGATGGCCAGATATATCCTGGATATCAATGAAGAATGGAAAATTACCGTGCTTCTTGTGGAACATGACATGGGAGTGGTTATGGATATATCGGACAAAGTCGTGGTCCTGGACTTTGGACAGCTCCTGGCTGAGGGCCCCCCCCAGGAAGTACAGTCCAACCCGGATGTGGTTGCCGCTTACCTGGGAGGAGAGAACGCTTCCTTTCTGGGAATCTAGGCAGACGCACTGCAGCTGGAGCCTGTCCCCAGGGGCTCGGATTGTTTGACGGTTTTTTGTAACTTCTCAATAGTTCCCGGCAATGGAACCAAAAGAAAACACCTGGACCCCGGCCTGCGCCGGGGTGACGGAATGGAGTG
>PWNK01000018.1 GCA_003557865.1 Desulfonatronovibrio sp. | reverse complement strand
GCCAAGGGCGAAGCGGTCTCGGCAGTTGTAAAAAATATCAAGAGCATGCAGCAGGCCCTGGAATATTCGGTCAGCGTCTGCGAGGAGAAAGAGGCCTGCCAGATGCTTTTATCCGGGTGTGATCTTCCTGTTTCCGACTCCGCAGCCCAGCTTTGCGAACTAAAGCCCGGTGAGAAGGTCATTGCCGCCCCGGCTCTGGATGACAAGGACTTGAGCTCACTGAACACCCTGTCTGAAAAACAGGGCATAAGCCTGATCACACAGGAGCTGCGCCGATATGTATCTGGAATAGATATTGGACTGGCAGTGGCTGATCTGGGACTGGCCGAAACCGGGACCCTGGTTCTCAAGTGTTCTTCAGAAGATTTGCGGCTGGCCACAATGCTATGTGAGATAAATGTGCTGGTCCTGCCCCTTTCACGCATGAGGCCCGGATCATACGAGGCCGGGGATGAGCTAGCAGCCATGATGAAAAATGGCACCAACTACCTGTCCTTTATTACCGGAGCAAGCCGCACCGCTGATATCGAGAGGGTCCTGGCCCTGGGGGTACATGGTCCTCTGGAGCTTCACATCTTGTTATGGGAGGATGTCTAATGCTTACCGCCAATAATCTCCAAGAATACCTCAGTGAAATAGAAGACGCTCTGCAAAACGACTTCCAGCGCAAAACCCTGGACACCTTTGCCGTGGCCTATCGCACCGCCCGGGCCAATGCCTTTGCCGGAATGGACATACAGTCACTGGTTCAGGAGATAGCCAGGTCCAAGGATGCTTCCCTGGCCCGCATGGATCAGCTCTACAGGGATTTCAAGAAAAAGGCCGAAAGTCTTGGAGTCCATGTCCACCTGGCCGTAGATGCCCTGGAAGCCAATGAGATAATCGCTGACATCGCCAAAAAGAATAATTGCCGGAGTATTGTCAAGGCCAAGTCAATGACCGCTGAGGAAACTCATCTTAATACCCATCTGGAAAAGGAGGGCTTGAGGATAGTCGAGACAGACCTGGGAGAGTGGATCATCCAGTTAAGGAAAGAACCACCTTCGCACATGGTTTTACCGGCAATTCATCTTTCCCGCTACCAGGTGGCTGATCTTTTTGAGGGAGTGACCAATAAGAAGCAGGACACTGACATATTTAAGCTGGTCAAGGTCGCCAGACGTGAGCTTCGAAAGGAGTATGTTCAGGCGGACATGGGTGTTACCGGGGCGAACTTTGCGGTGGCGGAAACCGGATCCCTGGGACTGGTGACCAACGAAGGCAACGCCCGGCTGGTGACCACCCTGCCCAGGGTGCATGTGGCCCTTGTTGGCCTGGAAAAACTAACTCCCAGGCTTAAAGACGCTCTGCGTCTGATCAAGGCCCTGCCCCGCAACGCCACTGGACAGCAGATAACCTCATATGTGAGCTGGATAACCGGGCCCAATGAATGCCTGAGCTCCCCGGATAAGAAAAAGATAATGCATGTAGTCTTTCTGGATAACGGTCGCCGCAAACTATCCAGGGACAAGAACTTTTCCCAGATTCTGCGCTGCATCCGCTGCGGCGCCTGCGCCAATGTCTGTCCAGTATACCGGCTGGTGGGAGGACATAAATACGGTTACGTGTATATCGGGGCAGTAGGTCTTGTGATGACCTATTTTTTCCATGGCCGGGACAAGGCAAAACTGCTGGTGCAGAACTGCGTCAACTGCGGGGCCTGCAAAGAGGTCTGCGCCGCCGGGATAGATCTTCCCGGGCTGATCAAGGATATTCATGCCAGAATCCAGGACGAGGACGGACATCCCCCCAAATCCAGGCTGCTGGCCATGGTCCTTAAGAATCGCCGCCTTTTTCATACTTTGCTCAAAAACATGCGCTATGCCCAGCTTCCCCTGGCAGACCGCGAGGCTCGCTATGTGCGCCATCTGCCGTCCATATTCATGAAAGGGCAGGACTTCAGAAAACTTCCGGTGCTGGCGGCCACCCCATTCAGGGATCAGTGGGAGTCCGTCAGGCCCAGGGTAGCAAGGCCAAGGCTCAAAGTCGGTCTTTTTTCAGGATGCGCCGTGGATTTTATATACCCTGAGCAGATGGCCGCCGCGGTCAAGGTCATATCCAAGGGCCAGGGAATATCCCAGGATCATCCCGGGAAGCAGACATGCTGTGGACTGCCGGCCTTGATGATGGGCGAGAAGCAAGCGGCCAGGGAAACCGCTCTCCAGAACCTGGATGCGTTTGATGCCCAACAGTATGATTATATTATCACCCTTTGCGCGTCATGCGCTTCCCACCTCAAACACAGCTACCCCAGGCTGCTCAAGGACGATAAAGATCTGAGCCGGAAGCTCAAGTTTTTTACGGATAAGGTCATAGACTTCAGTTCTTTTGTCCGGGATGTGATGCGCATTTCTCCCATGCTTTTCGAGAACTCGGGACAGAAGGTGGGGTACCACTCTCCATGTCATCTATGCCGGGGACTTGAAGTTCGGGAGGCTCCCCGTGCCAACCTGAATCTGGTTCACAAATATGTGCCCACTGATGAGGAGGAGGTTTGCTGCGGGTTTGGGGGCAGTTATTCCCTTAATTTTCCGGCGGTATCCAGGACTCTTCTGGCCAAGAAGATGGCAAATCTCCAGGCAGGGGGGATTTCTGCCGTGGCCACTGACTGTCCCGGCTGCGTAATGCACATTAGGGGAGGCATGGCCAAGTCTGGGAAGGATATCCAGGTAAGGCACATTGCCGAGTTTATGGCTGAGCAGCTGAAATAAACCCTTTCCCTGGTTTTATTCTGAACAATGCCCTGGTCGTGGTTTTTAAGGGAGGTTTTCCATGTCCATATACCGAATTCATCCCCTGGTGACGGGAAGTAAACGTTTTGATAAATCCATGATGACCTACCAGCACGCACAGGGGATTCCATTCATTATCCCCGTGTATTCCTGGTATCTGGAGGGGGGTGACAGGAAGATTCTGGTTGATACCGGAGAGATGAGTCCGGTATGTTCAGAAGATCGGGAAAAGGATCTTGGAGGAAAGATCTATACCTTTGAGCAGGCTCTTTCCAGGGTAGGTCTCGAACCCGGAGAGGTTGACGCTGTTATTCATACTCATCTGCATAATGACCACTGCGAAAATGACTACAAGTGCGAGAATGCCGAAATATATGTTCACCCCTTGGAGCTGGAGCACATCCATGATCCTCACCCTCTGGATTACCGGTATCTGGAAGATTATATTCTGGACGTGGAGGAAAACGGTCAGATCAGGATGGTGGAAAAGGACGGAGAACTATTGTCTGGCATCAGCGTAATTCATACCCCGGCACATTCTCCGGGAGGCTTGAGTGTCATGGTGAATACTGCTGCGGGCAAAGCCCTGATAACAGGCTTCTGTGTCATTCAGGAAAATTTTGATCCCCCCAGAGAAATCAAAGCCATGGAAATGGAGGTTATTCCCCCGGGCACTCATGTCAATGTCTATGAGGCCTATGACATAATGCAGAAGGTCCGGAAAATGGCTGATGTGCTTTTGCCTTTGCATGAACCCCGCTTTGCCACCGGAAAAGCCATCGGCTGATTTTTTCAGCATTAACCGGGCATGGATTGGCAACCGCCGGGAGCTTTGCCAGCTTTTGTGCAGTTCATTGCCAGGATTCATCCACTAAGGCGGGCTATGCCCGCAACCCAAGAGATCATTCTCACGCAAAGGCGCAAAGATCGCCAAGCAAGACAGGACGATTTTTTTCATTTGTCACGCGCTTCGCGTGGCAAATGAAAAGGCAGCTTTTTTGAAAACCGCTACCCGGTTTTCAAAAAATATCCTCCTTGCTCTTATATACTTTGTGCCCCTCGATTGTTAGCGAACGAAGCAGTAAAAAGGTTTGGAGCATCATTTTGATTTGGGGCAGGGTCAATGCTGGAGTTTTTTAAAGATTTTTCGAAGCCGGAACAGGAAATGTTGGGCCAGCATCACGTAGATCATATGGCGATGCCGGGCTGGCCAGGATCTGTGCTTTCCTGGCTTTGCGAAAATCGGTGATAATATAATATTCAGGCTGGGAAGCATGGAGCAGCTCGTGGCCTTGTTGCAAACTTTGATTCAGTTGATTATTATCAGATTTTTCAAAAAGCCTTCATAGTTTCTGATCCCCCTACTATTTTGGAACATTCATTATCTTTACCATGAGCTTTTGATGATCTTCGATTCATTGTTCTGGACCCTGGGAGGATGGGTTATCCGGATATGCATGATTCCGATTATCGGCATGCGCAAGGATAACCCCACTACTAGTCTGGCCTGGGTGGCGGTTATTTTTCTTTCTCCCTGGCTGGGTCTTATCCTCTACCTGCTGGTGGGTGAGTATGGCCTGAGCAGGCCCAGACTGAGCCGAAGGCTGAAAAATCACAGGAATTTTCACCGCGTCAATTCCCAGTATCTTGAGTATCCAAGTTACCAGGGTTGTCAGGTGGACCAGGAGTATCAGGTCCTGGTCAATCTGGCTGAAAGGCATGGAGGCCTGCCCCTTCTGGGCAGCAACAGCATCTCCCTCATAGCAGATACCGATGACTTTATAATCTCCCTTATATCTGAAATAAGAGAAGCCAGAAATCATATTCATCTCCTTTTTTACATCTTTCGGGATGACCAGACTGGAAAAAGGGTGGCCCGGGCCCTGGTGGAAGCAGTTCATAGGGGGGTCAAATGCAGGGTACTGGCAGACGCGGTGGGCTCAAGAGGAATGTTTTCCGATCTTGGCCGATGGATGAGCAGTGAAGGAGTTGAAGTCTATGCAGCACTTCCGGTCAATCCTCTTCGACTCAGACTTGCCAGGCTGGATATCAGAAATCACCGCAAGCTGGCCATAATTGACGGCCAGACAGGCTATACGGGTTCCCAGAATATTGTTGATTCTGATTTCGGGCATAAAAAGGCGGGGCAGTGGCATGATGTCATGGTCAGAATCAAGGGACCAACTGTGAGACAGCTCCAGGCGGTATTTGTGGAGGACTGGTATTATGAAACAGGACAGGTGCTCGACTTTCCTGAGCTATACCCGGATGCACGCCGCGAAGGACCGGCAACCATCCAGGTAGTGCCCACCGGGCCTGACCAGCCCACGGAAGGCTTTCAGGACATCCTCATTCAGTCCATTCACTCCGCGCGGAAAAAGATATCCATCACTTCCCCCTACTTCATACCCAATGAAGGATTGATTACAGCACTAAGACTGGCATCGGCCAGGGGGGTTGATGTTGATATTATTGTACCGGATCGCAGCGATCATATCCTGGTGGATCAGGCCAGCGCCTACTATTGCGGGGTGGTCTTGAAAAACGGAGGGAATGTTTATCTCTTTAAAGAAGGCATGCTGCACACCAAGATAATGACAGTTGACGACGGCATGGCCATCGTGGGTTCGGCCAACTTCGACATAAGGTCATTTTATCTGAATACCGAGCTGGTGCTGATACTTTTTGAGCCGGAGTTTATATACAACCTGCGGATGCTGCAGAACAGCTACAAAGCCGGTTCAGCCCTGGTCAGGCCTGAATCCTGGTTCAAGCGACCCCTGCCCAAAAGAATGTGTGAAGGTGTGGTTAAGATATTCAGTCCCCTGCTCTAAGCAGTTTTCAGCCGGAAAGGGTTCCTTTTCTGTCGGTCGGGAGTTTGTTCTGGAAATCTTTGATATGCAGCCTCTTTATCTGGAGACGGCTTACACCGCCGTTCCTGCGAGATACGCTCTGAAAACACCCCTGGGCTGGCTTGAGCGTGCAGGTCTCAAACCCGGAGTCGGTTTTGAATTTCCGGCTGGTTTTCCAGAACCTTAATGATGCCTGAAAATACCTGCAATATGTTGCTCAAGCTCTTTGAGCCTCTTTTCATGGGTCAGTTCCCTGTCCAGAACATGGATACGCAACATTTGATCATTTAGCTTTACGCTGGCTGTTCCTGGAAGCAGACTTACCGTCCAGACAAAAAGTATTCTGGCTGCGGGGTGGTTTAAATGGAGAGTGTAGCTGATAAAACCTGTTTTGAGGGGCATGGAGGGTCTGAAGGCCCTGGTTGCCACGTCCAGTCCTCCCAGGACAGATAGATGAATGAAAACAGGGATAAACCTTAGAGCACCATAAGGGATGATTGCCTGGGAAGGAACCAGCAAAGTGCTCAGTGCCGCGGAAAGGGATATTATTGCCATGCTCAGAACCGTCTGCCCTCCTGCTCCAGCTGACAGTCCCCACCAGATTAAGGCAAAGATGATCCAGCGAATGAGAAAGGTTTTGGTCATGTCTGCGGGGCCGGCTTTTAACCCTGAAAAGAGGCTTTCAGCACTGCCTGGTTCTGAACTCCTGTTTTTGCTGATGCCCGGATCTGATTTTTTGAATGTCATGAAGGATTACGCTCCCGTCCAGGCCATTAAGGCAATGGTGATAATCATAAGTATGAACAAAAAAACCGAGACCGACCATGACCTGAACCAGCGTTCCAGTTCATGGGAAATTTTTTGGACCATTTTGCTCTGCACAAAATTGTCTGAAAAGCGGACAAGGTTCATTCGGGCTGAGAGGGATTCCATAACCCCCCGGGTTTTTAGCCTGTGTTTCAGGTGATGCCATGTCCGGTCAATGATTTCCGCTGAACCGGGCAGAACTCCAAATATTTCCCGGGTCGCAGGGTACACTTTGTGCCTCAGGATCACATAGGCAGCAAGTCCGGCCAGTACAGGCCACAAAGAGGAAGTAAACAGGAGCGGATCCATCCATTGAATCCTGTTCCGGGGGTACAGCTCGTAAAAAATCCATGGCAGGATAAGGATTATGACTACCAGGCAAATCCAGGTCATATTGCGTCCGGCATAGCAAGGATAGTGTTTTTTGGCGCTGGCGGCCTGCCTGATAAAATGGATCATAAGCAAAGCAGTCAGCCCTGAGGAAATGGAAATGACCCATGAGAAAAAGCCGCTCAAGGCAGCGGCTCCAAGGACTTCCTTCAGCAGGTACTTGGCCTGAGAGCCTCCGGTAAAAGGGGCTCCGGCCAGAGCAAGGGCTGGAACCGCCATCAGCATCGCAGTCCATGTTTTTTTCCCCCGGCTGACCGAAACAGAGTACATGACCTCAATTCCCAGAAAAAGGGCTGTTTTGGACAGAGCGTGATTGAACACCAGCAGGAATAGAACAGGTCCGGCCATAATCCATAAGTTCTGATCCAAAAACCCAAGCCCCAGGCAAAAGACCATAAGACCCATCTGGCTTATGCTGGAGTAGGCCAGAATGATTTTGGGCTCCCTTTCCCCAAGGCCTGCCATGGCTCCGAAAAAAGCACCTCCAAGACCAAGGGTCATGAGAACAGATGCCCAGGAAGCAAAGGGGACAAGTCCCAATGGGAAAAAGTTCATCCAGCCCAGAATTCCGGCCTTGATCATGGCCGCGCTCAAGACGGCGCTGGCCGGAGTCGGTGCGGCCGGATGGGCCAGAGGCAGCCAGAAATGCAGAAAAATCAGTCCGGCCTTGACTCCAAACCCCGCGAATAGAAAAATAAATACCGGGTGGCCTGGAGAAAGTGAGCCCAGGGCAGGGGAGATCTGGTCAAAATAATGGCTGGGACTCAAAAAAACAGAAGTTATGATCCCGGCCATGAGCATGCCTTCGCCCAGAACGGCCATGATCAGGTAAATACGCCCGGCAGTGTAAGCTGAATCTTTTTTTGAATGAACAATCAGGCTGTATGCGCAAAAGGTCATCAGGGCGAAAAAGGTATAGAAGCTGACAGCATCCCTGGATAAGACCAGTCCCAGGTTTCCGCACATGGTCAGCAGGAACATGACACAGAACGATCTCTTTCCAAGGCTGCCCCTGGGTCCCAGAGCCGTGAAAAGGGAGGCGAACAGCCAGGATAATGAGGTTATAAGCAGAAATGTTTTTCCATGGGGGCCAAAACCCAGGCGGGATTCCAATAGAAAGAATGTCAGTTCGAATTCCGCAGTTCCCTGGGTTGTAAAAGCCAGGAGCAAAGCCGGCAGGGGAGCCAGAAAGATCATCCTGAATCCGGCACGCAGGCAGGCTCCGGGAAGCATGCACACTGCAGCAAGGACAAGGGGAAAGAAAACCGCCGCAATCCAGATCATGGGTAAATCCCCATTCCAGTGGCGATTTGTCTGGCAAGCCCAAGGGGGCTCCATTGCCAGGCAGCCACAAGTCCGGCAAAAAGAGCGGCCCCTGCCGTAAATACTGGTGGAACCAGAAGCATCCACGGTGCCTCAAGAAGACCCTGTCTCAGGGTCTTCCATTGCTGGACTGGTTTTTCAAACCACATGGCGTGGATAATGGGCAGAAAGTAAGCACTGTTGAGCAGACTGCTGGCAACCAGCACTCCAAGAATCCACGAGCTTCCAGCGTCAACAGATCCTAGTCCCAGGTACCATTTGCTTACAAAGCCGGCCATTGGCGGAACCCCGATCATACCAAAGGCGGCCAGAGTGAACAGGAGGGCGGTGAGGGGCATGCGCCGGGCCACTCCTTTCAGCTGATGGATATTATGCACCCCCAGAGTTTCTGCGAAATTCCCCGCACAGAAGAAAAGGGTGACTTTCATGATTCCCTGATGGACCAGATGGACAATGGCCCCTACCGTGGAAAAGGGTGCGATGACCGCAGCCCCCAGGGTAATGTATGAAACCTGGCTGACCGTGGAGTAAGCCAGCCTTTTTTTGAGATCTGTCTGGGAAAGGGCACGGATCGATCCAAAAATTATGGTGATGGATGCGGCCGCGGCCAGGGGTCCGAGAAGACCGAGAGAGCCCGCAAAATCCCTTCCAAAGACGTCAAACACCACCCTGACAATCCCAAAGGCTCCGGCCTTGACCACAGCGACCGCATGAAGCAGGGCTGAGACAGGAGCGGGGGCAACCATGGCCACTGGCAGCCAGCCGTGCAGAGGCACCAGGGCTGCTTTTACCCCCAGGCCCATGATAAGAATCAGAAAAATGGTGCAAAGAGAAAAATGGCTTTCAGTCCCCAGGGATTGCAGGGCTCCGGTATCAATAAAATCCAGGGGCCCGGCTAATACCTGGAGCCAGACAACACCTACAAAAACAAGAGTACCCCCCAGGATTGTATACCAGAGATAGATTCTTCCAGCTTCCAGAGCTTCCCTGGTTTGTCTGTGCACAACAAGAGGATAAGTGGCCAGAGTTAGAAATTCATAGAAGATGAAAAAGGTGATGAGGTTTCCGGCCATGGCGATTCCAGTACAGGCAGTGACGCACAGACTGAAAAAACCGAAAAAACGGCTCCGGTTAGGGGACCCTTCGAGATACCCCACTGCGTAAAGGGTTGTAACCAGCCATAGGTTGCTTGATAAAGCCAGAAACATGAGAGACAGAAAGTCAACTCTCAGGGCAAAATCAAACCCCAGCCCCATGCTGAAACTGACATGGTGAATTTGATCCAGGACCAGGAGACGGTAGGCCATGTAGTGGACGGCAACCACTTTGAAGACCGCGCCGGTAAGGTTGAGGACAGTTCTTAAACCAACCTTTTCCTCCTTGAGGAAAAAAATAATCAGCCCGGTAAAAAGGGAGCTGGAAAGCATGAGGATCGGCAGCCAGAAATTCAGGTTCATGGCCAGAAGCCTCCAGGATTTGCCGCGCAGATCCGGTCGGTCAGCAAAAAGATGACCTCTTCGGCCCTGAAGCCGATTAAAATTGAAAAAATCGCCAGCACCAGGGCTGCTTTTTCCATGACAAAACAGACAGGTTTACAGCATGCGCCTTCAGCCCCTGGGACAAATGCCTGAGACAGGATTTTGAATATATACCCGGCAGTAAGCAGTCCCCCGAGGATGGGAGCAGCCGCCAGCCACCACTGGCCGCTGGCCAGGATGGACTGCAAAAGCATCCATTTAGCCACAAAGCCTCCGCTGGGGGGGAGGCCCATGAGGCTGATTCCGGCCAGGGCCAGAGTAAAGGTTGTCATGGGCAGGCTGCCGGCAATGTTTCGCATGGATCGAAGGTTATCAGTCCCGCTGGCCTGGATGAGATTGCCCGCTGCCAAAAAGAGAGATGCCTTGGCCAGGCCGTGAGATACGGCCTGGAATACGCAGGCCGTCCAGGCTTCGATTTTCCAGGCCGCATCCACAGTTGTGAGCACCAGGGGGAACAGAAGGAAAAGATATCCCATCTGACCAATGCTGGAGTATGCAATAATCAGCTTCAGCCTGCTTTGGATTATAGCTTGGTAGGAACCCCAGATAACGGCGAATAATCCAAGAAAACCCAAAACAGATGCCGCATGTACAGTGAGGGATGAATCTTGGAAGACATTGAACCAGATACGCAGTAGAAGAAAAAATGATCCCTTCATGACCAGGGCGGAGAGAATGGCGCTGACAGGAGCCTTTGCTTCACCATGGGCCGGTGGCAGCCAGAAATGAAAGGGAAACAGGGCTGATTTCATGATCAGGCCTACGGTCATCAGACCCAGGGCCATGGCCATGAGAGGGCCGTCTCCGCCTGAGGATCCCACCAGAAACATGTCCAGTGTTCCCGCCTGGGCATAAATGAATCCCACCCCTAGAAGAAAAGCCATGGATCCGGCCATTGCGGTCAAAAAATAGCGAAGAGCAGCCCTAAGGGAGGCTGCCGTTCCCGACAACGCGGCCAGGGCAGCAGCGCTGATGCTCACAAGCTCAAGGACCACATAGGCGTTGAATACGTCTGAAACCAGGAACAAGGAGTTGAGTGAGCCCCACAGAAACATCCATAAGGACCAGAAATGTCTGGCCAGGGGCTGTTCATGAAGTCCTGAAAAAAAAGGTACACAATAAATGCTGACCATCAAGCCCACAATTGCGGTCAGAAGAAGAAAAATCACGGACAGGCCGTCAGCGCTCAAACCGATACCCAGGGGTGCATCCCACCCGCCGAGGCTGATGCGTATTGCCCCGTTTTGATAAACATCTGCCGCCAGCAGTGCCGAGGCTGAAAAAGTCAGGGAAGCGCCGAGAAGAGCGGCCAGACTGCGTAAAACACCTTTCAGGATGAAGCAGAGCAGGGCCGCGGTAAACGGAATGAGCACCAACAGTTCAGGCACAGCTATGAATCCGTGTCTTCCGGTTTATCTTCCAGCCTGCTGCTCCCGGTTATTTCCGTGATGCGTCTGGCAAGGCACAGGGCAAAGGCAGTGGCGCTGATGGTCACCACTATTCCGGTCAGGACCATGGCCTGAGGAACAGGGTCAACCCCGGGGTCATCTGGGTGGTAGGCCAGGCTGATCAGGAAAAGAAAGACTCCACCGGCCATGATGTTCAGGCTTATGATTTTTCTGATAAGGTTGGGATGAGCTGCAAGGCCCATGAGACCGATGGTGAATAGGGATGTTGCGGTTATGGAATAAATTAAGAGGGAGTTCATGCTGGTAATGCCTCAATTATCCCTAACCCTGCACCTTCCTGGTGATGCCAGAACCAGACTGATCAAGCAGGTTGCAATGGAAATGGTTGCCGCGTATTCGACCCCGAGTATCCACAACTTGTTTTCAGGGTGGGCGAGCATCCGGCCTGAGTGAAACAGGGACCAGAACGCCAGGATCAGGAAGGACAAAAAGCCGCAGAATAGCAACACTATCCACCACAGGCGGGGCAAAAGCCCCAGGGAGGGATGGCCGGCCTGCCAGAGCATGACTCCTGCCGCGGCCAGAACAACTCCGCCCTGGAAAGCTCCTCCCGGGGCGAAAGCCCCGAGCCATAACAGGTATCCGCCAATGAGCACCATAATGGGCAGCAATATCCGGATAATCCACCTGCCAACCGGGTCTGCCGGGGCAGGAAGCCTGGAACCGCTTATGGATCCAATCCTGCGGATGCCCATGACTCCCAGGACGGCCACCAGTAGTACCCCCAGTTCCAGCCATGTGTCATATGCTCTGAAGTCAAGAAGAACCGCAGTCACTGGATACTCGAGACTGGTATCAGTCAGGGCGCCGTGAACCACGGGAATCAGGCCCAGGAAATCCTCGGGAACAAATAAGACGGCAATGGCCATGATAGAGGCCAGAATAAGGCAGGGGAAGAGCAGGGTCAAGGGTACTGCCGGTCGAGGGGAACCAGGAGAAGATGATAGCCCTCCCAGGGCGTCCATGAAAAGCACCCCGGCAAGCCCTGCTCCAACTGCGGCTTCAGCAATGGCAATATCCGGTGATTGAAGCCTGGTCCAGGCCAGGGAAAGGATCAGTCCAAAGGTAATGAAAAGTACCACGGCCTGGAAATGGTCCCTGGATCCCACTATCCTCCAGGCCACCCAGACAAGGGACAGTCCGACTAAAAGATCAAAAGCCAAGTTCATTTTCAATCCCTGGTTATTCCCTTGTTTCTGGTTAAGCGGTGAACATGGTTAGCGATAAAATAACAGGCGCTTGAGCTGCCTATCATGGCCAGGGGCCAGATCAGAACCAGTTTGATTGTTTCGGGTAATGATCCGGCAACAAAAATCAAACCAAGGACAATAAATCCCAGCCCCAGGTTGTCGGCCTTGGTCAGGGCATGCAGGCGGCTGTAAGTATCGGGAAAACGGATCAGTCCAGCCGTTCCTGCCAGGAAGAACACCCCTCCTGAAAGGCAGAATAAAACCGAAAGCAACTCGTTAATGGTCATTGTTGTGTTTATCCCGGTAAGAAGTGTTGCGCACAAAAGCCAGAACAGCCATGACAGTGAGCAGGGCGAAGAGCAGAGCAGCGTTTCGGATGACTGGAGATTCAAGGGCCTGAGCCAGCAGCAGCAGAGCGGCAACCCCGGTGGTCCCGAAAAGCTGGGCAGCAACCATTCTGTCGGCCGGTTCCGGGCCTTTTAGCACCCTCCATAGTCCGGCCAGGATGTTTAATACCAGAAACAGGGCCATGCCCAGAAAAAATGTATTCATAATCATTTCCTGAATTGACACAAGGAGGCAGGTGGTCAGTGGGTCCAGGCACGTATTGATGATCTGGAGCTAATACACAGATCAATTATCCAGAATCCGTGGTTGGTATATTTTATTCAGTTCCTTGCAGGTTCCAGGGATTCAGAAATAGTAAATGGAAAGTAACTATTCACAATAATCCTGGCCTGCCTGGGACTAAGGTTTCTTTTGCCTGCGAACTCCCTGTCGCGGTTCCGTAGGACAAACAAT
>PWNK01000115.1 GCA_003557865.1 Desulfonatronovibrio sp. | reverse complement strand
TGATTTGCGTGATTATGGCATCGGCGCCCAGATTCTGGTTAACCTGGGCATAAAGAAAATGAGGCTCATGACCAACAACCCCAAAAAGATCATCGGCCTGGAGGGCTTTGAACTGGAGGTTGTGGAAAGGGTGCCCATTGAGGTTGGCGCATGTGAGGAGAACCGCTGCTACCTGCTGACCAAGAAAGAAAAAATGGGGCACCTGCTGAGGATTTCCAATAACCAGCAAACTCAATAAATCCGGAGCTTATATGCTACACATGAAGACAGTTGAAGGCAGGCTTGACGCCAAGGGTCTGAGAATCGCCCTGGTTTGCTCCAGGTTCAATGATTTTATTGTGGACCGGCTTGTGGGAGGTGCCGTGGATTACCTCCTGCGCCATGGGATTGAAAGGGAAGGCATTGCCATCATCAAGATACCGGGCGCTTTTGAATTTCCGGTAGTAACCAGCAAACTGGCCCGGAAAAAAGAATATGACGGAATTGTCTGTCTTGGGGCGGTGATCAGAGGGGCAACACCCCATTTTGACTTTGTGGCTTCTGAAGCCACAAAAGGCATTGCCCAGGTTTCCCTTGAATCAGGAATCCCCATTGGTTTCGGCCTGCTGACCACGGATACTCTTGAGCAGGCCATTGAGCGGGCCGGCAGCAAGGCCGGGAACAAAGGGGTGGAAGCAGCGGCGGCAGTTGTGGAAACCATCAGGGTCCTGGAGCAGATCAATTAGGTTCGCCCTTGGGGCTGGTCTGAAAAACCCTTTACCGTTTTTTTTTGCCTGCATCCTGTCGAGTTTTGCCGGGAGGCAGATTGACCAATTGAGAAATTTTCTGCAAGGCTCTGCCCGGGAAATGCCCTGTAGGTCCCGGCTGAGCCGCCTTAATGCTCAATGAAGCCTGTCCAATGGATAGTCAAAAATTAAATCCCAGGTCCAGGAAGGATAGTTCAAGAAGTTCCCAGAGAGCTTACGCCTTTCAGGTGCTTTACGCCCTGAATTTCACCCCTGGACTTGAGGTTCTGGAGACAACCTTTGACCGGTTCAGGGATGATTCATACTCGTCCGAAACTGGCAGAGGATCATTTTCCTGGTCCATTATCCATGGTGTCTGGAACAATCTGCCCAAACTGGATGAGATAATCTCCTCCTATTCCAAAAACTGGAAGATCCGGCGCATAGCCAGGATTGAGCTGACCATCATGCGCGTTGCGGTTTATGAAATGCTTTACTGCCCTGATATACCGGTCAAAGTAGCCATTAACGAGGCCATAGAACTGTCCAAGAATTTTGGCGATGAACATTCCAGGAATTTTGTCAACGGCATTCTGGACGCAGTTGCCAGGGATATCAATAATGGTAAATTTGGGATTAGTAAGGGATTTTAAGGATTGTCCCCTGGAGACAGCCTGGCTGTCTTTCACTATGCCCCCTGGATACGGCAGTGAAAAGAGCCTCTTGAGATCCTGGATTCGAAACGGGGTCAGGAGCTGGGAACTGGTGGTCCCGCGCAGGACCGGGGAAGGCGTCCAGGACTGGGTGTCCAGGATGGCCCGGGTGGTCAGCAATCTTGGCGGTTACGCCTGGTGCGTAAACACCCATGAACTTGTCCAGAAACTGCAGCTTCCTGTGGACAAGGCTCTGCAGGAATGGGGCGGTTTTTTCTGGCTGGATTTCAGGAAAGACAGTCTGTTCTATTTCAAAACCGGCCAGGATGCGGACCTCATCAGACCAATACTTGAGAAATGGCAGAGAAATGAGACAATTATATGTTTTCGAGACAGATATGACCTGACCAGGGAACGCCTTCCAATGGTCATTTCTGAACCGGACAGGCTTTCAGTGAGTCGCTTCCTCAAGTTTTTCAGGCCTCCATTCAACCTGCCCGGACAGGGAAAGAGCTGACTGGACTCTCCATACCGGTTTTGATCCCGCTGAACACTGACACGGAGTTCACCATGAACGGCTACAGATATAATCCGCTGGAAATTGAAAACAAATGGCAGGAAAAATGGGAGCTGGGTCATAGCTTTAAGGCAACCCACAAGGACTCCCGTCCGAAATACTATGTCCTGGAGATGTTTCCTTATCCTTCCGGGCGGATCCATATGGGACACGTCCGAAACTATTCCATCGGCGACGTAGTGGCCCGCCTGAAGCGCATGCAGGGGTTCAACGTGATCCATCCCATGGGCTGGGACGCCTTTGGTCTTCCTGCTGAAAACGCGGCCATAAAGAACAAGTCCCATCCTGCCAGATGGACATATGAAAATATTTCCTACATGAAAGCCGAGCTGAAGAAACTGGGTTATTCGTATGACTGGTCAAGGGAACTGGCTACCTGTCATCCGGGTTATTACAAATGGGAACAGCTTTTTTTTCTCAAGTTCATGAAAAAAGGGCTGGTGTACAGAAAAAAAGCGCCTGTAAACTGGTGTCCCAAATGCCTGACCGTACTGGCCAATGAACAGGTGGAGGCCGGAGTTTGCTGGCGCTGCGACTCGGTTGTGGAGAAGAAAGAACTGGCCCAGTGGTTTTTGCGCATAACCAGTTATGCCGAGGAGCTTCTGGAGTTCCTGGACAGTCTTTCCCAGGGCTGGCCGGAGCGGGTCATTGCCATGCAGAAAAACTGGATCGGGAAAAGCACAGGCATGGAAATAAATTTTCAGGTGGAAGGCCTTGATCAGGCCATCAGGGTTTTTACCACAAGACAGGATACCCTTTTTGGGGCTACCTTCATGAGTCTTGCCCCGGAACACGAGCTTGTTCCGGAACTGATCCGGGACAGTCCCGATAAAGACCGCATTGCCGGGTTTATCAGTAATGTATCCAGAATGGACCAGATTTCCAGGACCTCAGAGAACATGGAAAAGGAAGGTTTTTTTACCGGGAAATACTGCATTAACCCGGTCAACGGGGAGAAGATGCCCATTTTTATTGCCAATTTTGTGCTAGTGGAATACGGCACAGGAGCGGTAATGGCAGTCCCGGCCCATGATCAGAGAGACCTGGAGTTTGCCAGAAAATACCACCTCCCGGTTAAGGTTGTGGTTCAACCTGAGGACGGATCAGTTTTGTCCAGTGAACTGGAAAGCGCTTATGCAGGACCGGGAACCATGGTCAATTCAGGTCAGTTCACCGGCATGGATAACGAGCAGTTCAAGGAAGCCATCTCCGACCATCTGGAACAGAGAGGACTGGGTAAAAAAACAGTCAACTACCGGCTCAGGGACTGGAATATTTCCAGACAGCGGTTCTGGGGGGCTCCCATTCCGGTCATTTATTGTCAAAAATGCGGACCTGTCCCGGTTCCGGAAAAAGATCTGCCCGTTGTTCTTCCCCAGGATGCAAAGATGCCTGAGGATGGCAGATCTCCCCTGCCTGACTTGCAAAGCTTTCTGGAGGTCGAATGTCCGGAATGCGGGTCTCCGGGAAGGCGGGAAACAGACACCATGGATACTTTTGTCGAGTCTTCCTGGTATTTTGCCAGGTACGCTGACGCCAGAAATGAACAACAGCCTTTTGACAGGGAAGCTGTAGACTACTGGCTGCCTGTGGACCAGTATATCGGCGGGATAGAGCATGCCATCCTGCATCTTCTTTACTCCCGTTTTTTTGTCAAAGCCCTCCGGGATCTGGGATATATGGATATTGACGAGCCCTTTTCCAACCTTCTGACCCAGGGCATGGTGCTCAAGGACGGGGCCAAAATGTCCAAGTCCAAGGGGAATGTTGTTGATCCGGATGAAATGATCAATAAATACGGGGCAGATACTGTCCGCCTGTTCTGTCTTTTTGCCTCACCTCCGGAGAAGGATCTGGAGTGGAGCGATTCGGCCATTGAAGGTGCCTACCGTTTTCTGAACCGTTTGTGGCGTCTGGTGATGGAGCTTCTGCCTGAACTCAAGCCCGTTGGGCCATGCGCGGACATGGACCACGATGCTCTTGAGCCTGAGGAAAAGGCATTGCGGACCAAGGAGCATGAATCCATCCAGAAAATCAGCAGGGACATGAATGATAAGTTTCAGTTCAACACGGCCATTGCCGGGATCATGGAACTGGTCAATGCCATCTACCTGTTTAAGGATGAATCCAAAGATTCCCCCAACAGGCGCGAGGTTCTCTCTTCAGCTGTTTCTTCTGTCCTTACGGCTCTTTCCCCCATCACCCCCCATATCTGCGAAGAGATGTGGTCCAAGATGGGGTATGACTGCCCGCTGTCTCAAAGTTTATGGCCAAAGTATGACAGCCGGGCTTTACACAGAGAAGAAGTTCTGGTGGTTATTCAGGTCAACGGCAAGCTGCGCTCCAGGATCAGCGTCCCTGCGGATGTTTCCCGGGAAGAACTAAAGGTGCTGGCCCAGAACGATGAAAAGGCTATTAAGCATATTTCGGGCAAGGAGATAGTCAAAATGGTCATTGTCCCGCAGAAACTGGTAAACATTGTGGTCAAAGACTGATGGTTAACAGCACTTTCCCGATACTTCTAATCCTGGCCAGCTCGTTTCTGTTTTCCTGCGGGTATAACTTTGTCGGTGCTTCTCCCATCAACCTGCCCCGGAACATGGTCAACCTGCATATCGCCCTTGTTCAGAATCCGACCCAGGAAGCCTGGATAGAGCCTTATGTAAGATCCCGGTTCCGGGATGAATTTTCCAGGCGCGGCAGGGTTGAATGGGTTTCTGAAGACCAGGCCCAGGGCCTGGTGCACATTGATATTCAGCAGTTCAGAACATCAGACGCTTTGACCAGAGAAAGAGACAGGACTGTAAAGGCTGATGTGGCTGTGACCATGAATGTTCAGATACTTTCAGCCGATACAGGGCAGCTGATCTGGTCATCAGGAGCGGTAACCGGCCGGAGCTCTTATTTCCTTGCGGCTGAAGATGTTTCAATGCCCGGTTCATCAGGCCCCGAGCAGAGAAGGGCTTCCCAGGAAGCCGTGGATGAGGCAGTGACCAGAGTAGCCGACAGGCTTGGAGATGGATTTTAGGGTCTAACCCCGGATGGTTCTGCCTTAAGGCCGCAGACAATCATTGCGGAGTTTGAAATTTCTCATCTCTGGCCCGGTTTTTTCCCGGAGATTCCTGCATGACCAGACCAGGCTTTTATTTCTGCTTTTGTCCGGATTTTAACCTGCTTAAGATGCAGATCAGCCGTATCCTTGAGTCTTCAGGTCAGGACTGGACAAAAAAAAACATCTGGCTGGATGAACAGAACCAGGAAGAGCGGTTGTGGAAGGCATTTAATGTACCCGGCATGGCCGGGCCTCCCAGGGCCCTTATCCTCAGGAAATGCGACAGCCCTCATGAAAGCTTGCCCGGTAGTTTCTGGAAAGATATATCAGCCACACTGAGCGGCTTTCGACCCAGGGTCTGGCCTTTTTTCTGCTTTGAATCTGACTGGAAATACAATAAGCCGCAGATCCCCGCAGCAATATCCAGGCAGAAATGCTTCAAATTTGCCCGCCAGAAAGGCTGGATATGGGAATTCTCGGGCCTGAATCCAGGTAATATCTCCAGATATATCGCCAAGAAGTGCCAGAAAATGGGAATAGAGCCTGGTCAGGGCGTGCTTGAAGAGCTGGCCCGTTTTTTCCCTCCTGACAGCCATAGCGTAGATATGGAGCTTGAAAAGCTTTGTCTGCTCATCCACCCTGAAAAAGTGATTCACAAAAATCATCTGAAGTCACTTTCATCCCGCCCGGAAATCGACATTTTTTCCTTTTTGCAGGCAGTCCAGAGGGGTCGAAATGCAGCAAGCATCTGGAACAAGATATTCAGGGAGCAGTCAAGGGACAAAGAAATCCTCTTCCCTTTTCTCGGGCTGCTGCTCAGGGAGGCCAGGATTCTCTGGCAGCTGGCATCGGGTCAGGAAAACAGGGTCAGACTTTACCCGCAGATCAAGCAGCAAAAAAGAGCTATGGCTTTGAGCATGGGTCAGAAGAAGATTATGCTCTTGTGGGACCTGGCCCTTGAAGCTGAATCCGGGGTGAAATCAGGCCGGATCAGCACTGATCAGGCCATGGAAAGTCTGACCTCCAGGCTGCTGAAGCTGTTTTCAAGCCCTGGCTGATACTTGATAACCCGGCACTCAAGAATTAGAGCAAAGACTTTTGGGACAACAGGACCTGTTGCCTGTTGATGAGGCCCTGACCGGTCTGGAGCATTGCAGTGAAAAAAGAGCAGCCACATTACACAGGTCACAGAAAAAGGCTCAGGCAAAGAGCTGACAATGATCCAGCCCAGCTGCAGGACTATGAACTCCTGGAGCTTATTCTTGGTTATTGTCTTCCCAGAAAAGACACCAAGCCCCTGGCCAAGGCCCTTCTGGAACGCTACAAAAACTTCAAGGAAATCCTTGCGGCAAAACCCAAGGACCTGGAAACCATTGACGGAATAGGTCCAGGGATTATTACTTTTTTAAAGGTCTGGCGAGAATTTCTAGCCAGAACTGAATCTGCGGATCTGACCCTGAAAAGCGTTCTCACCTCTCCGGAAAAGGTAGTGACTCTGGCCAGGTCCAGGCTGCGGTTTGTTCATATTGAGGAATTCTGGACAATTCTGGTTGACAACAAAAACAGACTTGTCGGTTTTGAAAAATTAAGTAAAGGTACGGTTGATCAGGCCCCGGTTTTCCCCAGGGAGATAATAACCAGGGCCCTGGAATTGCGGGCCAGTGGAATTATTCTGGTTCACAACCATCCTGGAGGTGATCCCAGCCCTTCCCTTCAGGACAGGGAGCTGACCATCAAAGTCAAAAGAATAGCGGTGGAAATGGGCATCAGGGTCCTTGACCATATCATTATTGCGGAAGACAGGCATTTCAGCTTTCAGGAACACGGTTACCTATAACTAAAGGAGGATTGAATGAAATCAATGCGTTGCGTAATAAGCGGAAAAGTTCAGGGTGTTTATTTCCGGGCATGGACCAAGGAACAGGCTGACAGCCTTGGAGTCAAGGGCTGGGTCAGGAATATCAGTGAAGGCAGGGTGGAAGTACTGGCCCAGGGCGCGGATGACTCCCTGGCAGAGTTTAAAAAAAGGCTGATCCAGGGTTCAACAATGAGTGAAGTTAAGAACATTGACTGTGAAACCATGGATTATGACAAAGAGTATAACTTTTTTGAAACCAGATAGGCTTCTTGGCCCGGCCAGTGACTAAGGGGAGTATGTTTAATAATCCATGACTTGTTGACTATTCCTGGACAGATCTTAATATTTTAATCGAAGTTTAATATTGTATTGAACTGCGGGCGCTGGGCTGGACCCAATGTCCGCAGTTCAAGTTTGATTATCTGAAAAACCATATTATTCAGGTAATTCCAATAATATCCAGGAGTACTCAAATGAATGAAGAGAACAAGAAGGTCGCTCCCGAAAAAATAGCCAAAGAAGCAGGCGAGAGTCTGGGGGAAAAAATGGTCAAGGAGGGCGAAATTGACATTCCTTCCCAGATGCCGCTGCTGCCTGTCCGGGATATAGTGGTTTTCAACTACATGATTCTCCCCCTTTTCGTTGGCAGAGACAAAAGTGTCCAGGCCATTGACGCCGCCCTGAACAATAACCGATACCTGCTCATCTGCGCCCAGAAAGACGAACAGACCGAAGATCCGGGGCCGGACGACATATACCAGACCGGAACCGTGGCTTTGATCATGAGAATGCTCAAAATGCCCGATGGCCGACTCAAGGTTCTGGTGCAGGGAATTAGCAGGGCCAGGATCAAAAACTTTGTCCAGACCGATCCTCTGGACATGGTCGAGGTGGAGGTAGTCAAGGATAAGGAGTTCACTGAACCGAGTTCCGAATCAGAGGCCCTGCTCAGGGCGGCCAGAGAGCAGAGCGAGAAAATCCTTGGCCTGCGCGGCATTGACGCAGCAGAAATAATGGCTGTGCTTAATTCTGTTGATGATCCGGGCAGGCTGGCTGACCTGGTAGCATCCAACCTGAGGATGAAACCGGCTGAGGCCCAGAAGATTCTTGAATGCGAAGATCCTTTGCTCCGGCTGAAAATGGTCAACCAGCAGCTGCTGAAAGAGGTTGAGGTTGCCTCCATGCAGGCCAAGATCCAGAACATGGCCAAGGAAGGCATGGACAAGGCCCAGAGGGAGTATTTTCTGAGAGAACAGCTCAAGGCCATCCGCAAGGAGCTGGGGGATGTTTCTGAAGGCGGAGATGAACTTGATCAGCTGAGGCAGTCCCTGAAAAATGCAGGGCTCCCTCCCAAGGTCATGAAAGAAGCGGAAAAGCAGCTGCAGCGTCTTGAAAACATGCACCCCGAATCAGCCGAATCCACCGTCGTCAAAACATACCTGGAATGGCTGGTGGATATTCCATGGAAGAAAAAAACGCGGGACCAGCTGGATATCAGCCAGGCCGAAAAAATTCTCAACGAGGATCATTATGACCTGGAAAAGGTCAAGGAGAGGATACTTGAATACCTGAGCGTCAGGAAGCTCAATCCCAAAATGAAGGGTCCCATACTTTGCTTTGTCGGCCCTCCGGGTGTTGGCAAGACTTCCCTGGGTCAGTCCATTGCCAGATCCTTAAACCGCAAGTTTGTGCGCATGTCCCTTGGAGGAATGAGGGATGAGGCTGAAATACGCGGTCACCGCAGAACATACATCGGCTCCATGCCGGGAAGAATCATTCAGGGTATAAAGGATGCAGGATCAGTCAATCCGGTATTCATGCTTGACGAAATTGACAAGGTGGGAACCGATTTCAGAGGAGATCCGTCCTCGGCCCTGCTGGAGGTCCTGGACCCTGAACAGAATTCCACCTTTACCGATCACTATCTAAACGTGCCCTATGATCTTTCCAAGGTCATGTTTATCTGTACCGCCAATATCCTGGACACCATACCTTCCGCCCTGCTGGACAGGATGGAGGTTATCCGGATTCCTGGATATACTGAACAGGAAAAGGTGAAAATTGCCAGAAAGTATCTGCTGCCAAGACAGATTTCCGAGAACGGACTGAACAGGAGGAATGTCCATATAACCGATGCTGTCGTAAGGACCATTATTCGCGACTATACCCGTGAGGCAGGACTGAGGAATCTGGAAAGGGAGATTGGGTCGGTATGCCGAAAGGTGGCCAGACAGGTTGCTGAAGGCAAAAAAGGCCCGTTTAGAATTTCCAGAAAAGGGCTGGAAAAAATGCTCGGGGTCCCCAAGTTTCAAAAAGAAGACCGGGAAAAGGAACTTCCTCCAGGTGTGGCTGTAGGGCTGGCATGGACACCGTATGGAGGTGAGATCCTGCATGTCGAGGTCAGTCTGATTCCGGGCAAGGGCAAGCTGATCCTAACGGGTCAGATGGGCGAGGTGATGAAGGAAAGTGCTCAGGCAGCCCTCAGCTATGCCCGGAGCAGGGCTTCCAAGCTGGGGTTTGACGAGGACCTTCTGGATAAAAGAGATATTCATATCCATGTGCCGGCCGGAGCCACCCCCAAAGATGGACCATCAGCCGGTGTGACCATGGTTTCGGCCCTGGTTTCGGCCCTGGCTGACAAACCCCTGCCCAATGATGTCTGCATGACCGGCGAGATCACTCTCAGGGGGAGAATAATGCCTGTGGGAGGAATTAAGGAGAAGATTCTGGCTGCTGTCAGTTCTGATATCAGAACGGTTATTTTTCCGGAGAGCAACAAACGTGATTTTGGTGAGGTTCCGGCTGACCTGCGCAGGAATATTGAAGCTCGGCCTGTTGAAAATATTGATGAAATATGGCCAGTTCTGGGAATAAAAATCTAGCAGTTTCTCATTCTGCAGCCACCTGTTTTTGAAAGGCTTTTATTGAGGCCGCCCCGACCCTTGACCAGGGCCGGGGCGGCCATTTTAGCTTTGCAGGCTAGTTTGAGCACAAAAAGGGTTTTCTTTACTGAAAAATGAAACGAGCTGGTTGTCCACCCTGGAATGATTTAGTCGTCCAGTGTGGAAGTATCCCCAACTTCTTCTCCTAGTTCCTGAGCCTTTAAAACCCTGCGCATGATTTTGCCGCTCCTGGTTTTGGGCAGCTTGTCCCTGAATTCGATGCTCTTGACCACGGCAACAGGTCCAAGTTCTTTGCGTACATGAGCTTTAAGGGTCTTTATGAGTTCGTCGGTGTCTTCCACTTCAGCATCGGCCTTGAGAGTTACAAAGGCCTTGGCCACCTCAAACTTGATCTTGTCGGGGATCCCGATGACAGCGGCTTCTGCCACGACCTTGTGGGAAACAAGGGCACTTTCCAGTTCCGCGCTGCCCACTCTGTGACCGGCAATATTCAGGACGTCATCAGACCGGCCCTGAATCCAGAAATATCCATCCTCATCCTTGCGGGCCACATCTCCGGCCAGATAATATCCCGGGAATTTTTCCCAGTAGGTTCTTTTGTATCTTTCCGGGTCCTGGTAAAGGGTCCGAAGCATGGATGGCCATGGTTTCTTGATTACCAGGTAGCCGCCTTTACCCGGAGGCACCGGATTACCTTCTTCGTCCAGGATTTCAGCCTCTATTCCGGGCAGAGGCTTGGTGGCTGATCCGGGTTTGAGCAGAGATATGGGCAGGGGGCTGATCATGAATGAACCGGTTTCAGTCTGCCACCAGGTGTCCATTACCGGACATTCAGAGCGACCGATGTTTTTGTAAAACCACATCCAGGCTTCAGGGTTGATGGGCTCTCCCACTGATCCCAAAAGCCGCAGGGTGGAAAGGTCATGCTGTTTGGGGTACTGGGCCCCGAAACGCATGAGCATGCGGATCAGGGTAGGAGCGGTATAGAAGATGGTTACGCCGTATCTGGCCACAATATGCCACAGTCGGTCAGCCTGTGGATACAGGGGGTGTCCTTCGAACATAATTGTAGTGGTACCGGCCATGAGGGGCCCGTACACCAGGTAACTGTGGCCCGTGATCCATCCGGCATCAGCAGTGCACCAGAAAATATCCGTGGGCTTGATATCGAACACCCAGTTCAGGGAACGATGCACTCCCACCATGTAACCTCCGTGGGTGTGGACAATTCCCTTGGGCTTTCCTGTGGTTCCAGAGCTGAAAAGCAGGAAGAGCATGTCTTCAGAGTCCATGACCTCGGTTTCTGAAACCGGACTCTCCCGGCGCACCAGGTCTTCATACCAGATATCGCGCATTTCGGTCATTTCGACTTCAACATTGGCCCGGTGGACCACGACAACTGTTTCGGTGCAGTCACAACCGCCAATAAGCGCCTCGTCAACAATGCTCTTGAGGTTGATAACCCTTCCGTTACGGTAAAAACCATCTGCGGTAATCACCAGCTTGGCCTGGGCGTCATCAATGCGGTCCCGCAGGGCCTTGGCTGAAAATCCGGCAAAAACCATGCTGTGAATAGCACCCACTTTGGCCACGGAAAGAAGGGCGATCATGGTTTCCGGGAGGGGGGGCATATAGATGACCACCCGGTCTCCTTTGCCAATCCCCAGGGACCTGAGGGCATTGGCAAACTTGTTTACCGCCCGGTACAGCTCGTAATAGGTCATCTTTTTGGAATCACCGGGTTCACCTTCCCAGATCAGGGCCAGCTTATTTTTATTGGCGGTCTCAATGTGCCTGTCCAGGGCGTTGTATACAATGTTGCACTTGGCCCCGGTAAACCATTTGAAAAAAGGGGGGTCGGAATCATCCAGGACCTTGTCCCACTTTTTAAACCAGTCAAGCTCCTTGGCGGCCTCTTCCCAGTAGCTGAGGTAATCTTCCTTGGTATTCTTCATTACTACTGAGTATTCTTGGGGATTGATGTTGGCCTCAATTACCATCTGGGGTAGAGGGCGAAATACTCTTTCTTCCTGCAGAAGCGAATCAAGGGCTCCTTTGCCTTCCATAGCATCCTCCTTTGTCTCAAAAAATCAAGTTAATATCTTATCTTTCAATTCCGTTGAATAAAATACATCCATTAAGACCTGCCGCTAATCCACACCAGATATAAGACCAGCCTGAAACAAAACGAGAAACATAATCGGCTAAAGGCAATTAAGTCTGGTTAAACGGTGAAACCCCGGGACTGTATTCCTTCTGAAAGTTCAGCCTGATGGCAGGCAAATGAAACAGTCCGGAATGGTCAGGAAATCCCTGCAATTCACAAAGACGGTTATTTTCAGATCCGGCCACTGAAGAACTTATTGCCCAGACAGGATGTTTTATCTTGGAAACCATAAAACAGACAGCCCTTGCCATGACATTGTATTGTTATGTTCTACAGGCCAAGTATCTGTTTGAGTTCACTGATGCGCCTTCTGCTGATGGGAAGTTCGATTTTTTTGCGGCCGGCGGTCCTGAGCATGAAATTGCTTCCAGGCAGGGAAGCGATTTCATTGACCATTTCAAGATTGACCAGGTATTTGCGATGTACGCGGAAAAAACCATGTCTGCCCAGCCTTTCTTCAAGATTTTTCAAGCGGTAGGAGGTGAGAAATTTTTCCTGTGAAGTGTGCACAAAACTGTAGTCTTCATATGCCTCAACAAACACTATCTGATTATAGGGGACCAAAATCATCTTGCCGTCCAGGTTGACCGGCAGCTTTTCAATTTCCAGACGGGCAGGCCTGTTCAGATTCCAGGCATGCCTTAGTGCAGATAGAAAAGAGTCCTGGTCAGTTTCACTGAGATTCAGCTTGACTGTTTCTTCCTGCAGTTCTTGCTGAAAGCTGGAATTGTCAGGCCTGTCCCGGTCCACTATCCTGGTCTCGGGGGTATACCTGTAAAGCCTTTCGACTGTTTTCTGGACCCTGGATCCGGAAAAGGGCCAGACCAGGTAGTCGGTGGCCCCGACCTCAAAGGCCTTGTAGGCCATGAGTTCATCATCGGCCAGAAAAACAATATTGGGCCTTTGCTTCCTTTGGTTCAGAATCTGGGCAAGTTCAATGCCGTCTACTCCGCTGGGTAAATGTATTCCCAGGAAAAAGACATCGTAGGAAATGTTTTCAAGCAATTCCAGGGCTTCAAAAGAGGTCATGGCTTCGCCCAGGATTTTAATCCGGCTTTCTCCAGAAAGATATTCCCTGAGCTTTGTGCTTACTTCCCGCTCAGGATGAATGATCAGGGCTTTTAAAAAAGACATGGACTCCCGGCCTTTAGGTGTACAACTGGGCAATTATTGCAGATACTTTAACCAAGCAATGATTAGTTATTAACCTGATTTCAGTGACAATGACAAGTCTAAGTTTATTCAGGAGGTTTGGAGGATTGGGAGTCCAAAGAAAACAAGTTACTGTAAAAGTTAAAAGCAATGATCCACCAGCAGAAAGTCT
>PWNK01000172.1 GCA_003557865.1 Desulfonatronovibrio sp. | reverse complement strand
TGGCTTGCTCAAAGAAGAAAAAACAAAACAATTCTGGTTCAGGGTGAAAAGCCACTGGTTGGTCCTTCGCCGGACTGGGCTGATTTTGACACCCGGGTCTGGGAGGAGGTCAACGCCTATATGGATTCCCTTCTCAGTCAGGACTCCGGGTGGGGGTCCATGACCCAGCACTCCAGGGCGGTGGTCATTTTTACAGCCAAAAGCTACCATGGACGGAGTTCCCGGAAAGAACTCGCCTTTTCCGCTGTTGAACTGCTGAGAATGACCGAAGAGGTCAGCAGGCGATACCGGCTGACCCTGAAAAAGCATGTCCCTTACATAGAGTCCATAAACATATCCTTCATGATGATGGTCTACGAACACAAGGACAAGGCCCAGCTGGCCGGAAAATTCTGGAATATGTACCGTGCCTACCGGATATTCACCCCATACGGTCTCATTGCTGAGGCCAGAGGGCTTTTGATGGGCAGGCTTTTCTCCGGAATGAGCCAGGAACTTCAGTGCAGGCTGAAAAAGGCCTTTTTGCAGGAAGTGGCTTCTGTGGCCATTGATCTTTACAGTGGAAGGTTCAGATTTGAGGACGACCTTGCGGGCGGTGAGCGCATCAAGGAGGATCAGCAGCACATGGTCACGGACCCTGATCCGCTGCGCCTCTGTCTGATTGGCCAGACAGGCTCCGGAAAATCAGCCGTCATCAACGCTCTCCTGGACAAAACATCCGCCGAGGTGAACCTGCTCCCATCCACAGACAGGATGTTCATCCATGAGTGGAAAGCTGAAGAGCTGGGCCCGGTTCACCTGGTTGATCTTCCCGGACTCAATGGAGACCAGCAGAATACCCGGTTTCTGCTGCACCAGCTGATGGAAAGCGACATGGTCCTGTGGGTGGTTAAAGCCAGCCAGCCGTCGCGAAGCCTGGATGTTGATTTTTGGCAAAGCATCAATTCGGTATACGCTGAAAAAGAACACCGCTCCCGCAAGAGACCGGTTTTTATCGGTATATTGAACCAGGTCGACCTTCTGAGTCCTGCAAATGAATGGCAGCCTCCATACGATCTTGATCCCCCTGACTCACCTAAAGCCGAAATAATCAAACAGGCCCTGCAGTACAATAAAGGCCTCCTGAACCTAGATCAATGGATTCCATTATCTGTTGCCAAAGGCAAAAATCATTATAATCTGGGAAAGCTGCTGAGCGCGGTAATATCAAGACGTGATTCAGCACTTCAGGTCCAGCTCAACCGGAAAAGAATGCACAGGGAAAAGAGGCAGAGTCTTACTCATAACCTGCAGCGCGCTGGAAATACAGCTTCAGCTGCCTGGAAGAACATTATCGGCAATAAGCAGGAACCGCCTGAGTAATAACATGAAATTACCCCTGTGCACAAAGCAGATACACGGCCATGAGATGTTCGAAAGAAGGTTACTTCCATGACCGGCCTTGAAAGGTGCTCATGTCCCAACAGCCGGTGCAGAGATCACGGGCTTCGCCTCCAGGGCAACATCTCCGTCAGGGGCAGATACGGCAAGAACAGGGACAGAATCCTGCTTTACTGCCGCACCTGCGGCAAACGATTCGCTGCCAGCCGGGCAGGTGCCATGTTCGGCGTGCGTGTCCCCACTGAAATGGTCGGACAGGTCATCATGCACATCTCTCAGGGGGCGGGGATAAGGTCCACCGCAAGGATGACCGGGCTGGACAAGGATACCGTGAGCCGGATCGCTGTCCGGGCCGGGGACCACTGCTCCAGGGTCTTCTCAGAACTGCTGGCATCTCTGGACATGGACGAATCCCAGCTGGACACACTTTGCGCTTTTATCCGCAGAAGGAAATTACCTGCTGCGCAGCCACAAAGAGAAACCTGATTTCCGGAATCATAATTTTCGTCCGTGCACCACAAATACCGGATCGCTGATCCTGGTTTTGAGATATTCAACGGACAGGCTGCAGAGCACCACGTCAAAGGAATGGCTGTCAAAGGGAAGAGTCGGGTTTTCATTGAGGTCATGAACAGTATGCCGGGCCAAAACCGGCTATAGGCTTTACGGCCTTTGATGCGACATATTTTCACGGCAATAGATACGAGTAAACAACAGCGGGATGTAACTGCAATTAAAGCGGCCTGATCATTTTCTGGGCCTGCCTGCCCAGACGCCAGACCAGAAAGCCGTTGAGCGCCCCCTCACTGATCTTGGGCAGGATGAACCGGGTGGCGTCCGTGGCTGCTGAAATGCCGGTGGCAAAAGATATTTCTCCAAAAATGCTTTCATAGTAGTCGGAAAAAGCCTCGACTCCAGCTTCGGACTGCTCTCCGATAACACCGCTCAGATAGGCCTGGATAATCGCCCTGGAAAGAATGGCCGTGCCCTGCCCCATGGCAGGCCTCAGGTTGTATATTTTCAGCAGATCTGCAATAAGCTTGAGGGAGGCATAAAAAACAACCATCTGATCAATAACTTTAACCGGGGAAGCAGCCGTACCCAGAGACACGGTCCTGGCATAGGCCCTGATCCTCTTGCGGGCCGCCTTATCCAGGATATGGACAAAGGACTCTTCAAACTCCTTAAGCCAGCTTGCGGTATCCAGGTGCCCTTTTTTGTCCGTGAGAGACTGTTTGAATAAGGTCAATTTTTTCAATTCATCACTGTCCAGGCCGGGCACGGAGATTCTTTGCTGTTCAAGGCGGTATTCCATCAGATAGCTTGACAGAGTCTTTTTGGCTTCCTCCTTTTTCTGCGCTGCCAGCTGCTGAAATCTTTGCCTTTGAGCAAGAGCGTCAAGGGCCTTGAGATTGACCCTGGCCATTTTTTTAAAAGCCAGAAATCTTGCCAGAACCTTGAACATGACCAGCAGGATGACGGCCAGAAAAAAAAGAAACAGGGATGCGGCCATTATATTCCACGGCGCTTCCAGAGACGAAATCTGCCCGACAAACCTTACCGCCTGGTTGACCATGAACAGTCCCAGCACAGCTCCGGCGAAAACCATTGTCCACCAGAGGATCCTGACCACGGCTGCCGGAATCCTTAACCCTGTTTTTTCAAATTCCAGGAGTTTTTCCTCAAACTGCCTGCGCAGATTATCCTGATCCTGCCTGAGACTTTTCAGCTCCTGGGCTGAAAGAGTATGAATGTTCTTCTTTTCCTGGAGAGAAGGCTCAAAATCAGGCTGGCCGAGTCCGGGATCGTTTTTTCTTAGAGCATGCTGTTTGCGGCTGTCCTGGCTGTCCAGGGCCGAATCTTGACTGTAATCAGCTGTTTTAGCTGAAGGTTCTTCTGCGGATCCGGACTGGACCCCGGGCTTTGGGCCCTGCTCTGAGGGGCTGTATTCCAGGGGATCGCCCAGACGGCGATGATTATTTCTATCACTCATGCTTGCCCTACCCGGCTATGAACTTGAAGACCTGGTCCAGTCCAGTGTGTCTGGGTGGAAGAAGGTAGTTCCGGGGAGCATCAGGATAAACCCTGTAAAAGGGATACTCTCCGGGCTTCCAGCTCTCAGGCCATGTTTCAGGAAGCTCAGGAACACTGAACTCCTTAAACTCCCCGTCCGGATTATCATAAACGATCTTACCCCTCAGCCTTCTTCTGCCCTCTACGGCAAAGGTAGAATGACAGGCGCTGCACACAAACCAGTCCGACCTGACCTCGGGGAGCATCCTTCTGGCCCGGTCGGTCATCATCCTGAGCAGGTTGATCATCCTTTTATTTTCAATATCCATGGGGTGAACCATATCCGCCTTGGCTGCCACAAAGGCCACCCGGCTCAGATTTTTCAATGTGAAGGAAAAATATTTCTTGAGCAGGTAGCCCATATCAGATTTTGGTCTGAGCACTTCAAACAGGTCCAGAAGAATCTGGCGGTCATCATTATATCTGCCCACACCTCCGGCCAGAAGCGAGGGGATATCCACCAGGACTACCAGGCTGCCCGCCATGGAAATGTTCTCGTAAACAGGCAGAACCATCTTTTTTCTGTACTGCCTGTAATTTCTGGACATTTCCCTGACCAGTTCCGGCTGTTCAGCCCTGATCCGGGCGCTCAGAGGGGCAAACTGCTCCCCGGACGAAATACCGGAAAACCTGGTGGATGCAATTTCTTCATAACCGCCCGGAGAAGCAGGAACCCCGTTGCTGTCCAGCAGAAAAGCCGAAGGAGAGACCATGGGCTTAAAGGCCAGAATGAGCCTGGCCAGGGTTTCCCGGTACAGCTTCAATACGCTCTGCAGCGAAACCGTCTTGCTTCTCAGGTGTTCTAGATAGGGACCTGCGGCTTCAGAGCAGGCGTGATGGCCTCTCAGATGGCCGAGAATATGATCAGACCAGTGTCCAAAGTCCTGGAAAGCGGCCATGGCAGCGTCAGCAACCCGTTCACCGGGAAAGTCGAAAAAAGAAATCTTCTGCTTGTACAGTTTCCAGTCTGAACGCTTGAACTGACAGACATACCTGGAACAGTCAGTTGTTTTCTCCGGCCATCGTCCCCGGGCCAGTTCCTCCCGGAAACTTGAATGGGCAAAGCTCGCGGGCCAGCCTGCACTTATGGGCAGCTCCCTGAAATCAGTTATATCAACCCCTTTTCCCAGATGAAAGCCTCCCTGCCCGAATTCGGCCAGATGGGACAAGAGTGAAGTCAGAAAAACCGTCTTTCCCCCTCCGGCTATTCCGGTAATCACAATTCTGGTGTGATCTTTGAGATTGACCAGGTTCTTCAGTTCCCCAGCCTGCCGGCCCGCGGTTCGGTAAAGCTGCCTTAAGCTGTCGGTCATTGCTGCTCAGTGCCGGCCGTTAAATGAGGCTCTTGCTGAGGTTGACAATAAAGTCCTGAACATTGGTCACCACGGCAGCCGCCTGGGACGAGCCCCGGTTGGCCAGCTTGTCCACACTGAATTCAGAAACATCAACGATATAAAAATACACAGGACGAACTGTTCCGTTTTCCATCACCCTGTAGCCCGGGGTCATGTTGCCGAAAGCGATGGAATGCAGCTGGGTGGCCATGGAAATAACTGTTGTCGCCTTTCGGGCATGTACCCGCATTATATCCTGGGCTTGATAGACATTGGCTATTACCTCGGGCAGGGGGCCGTCATCCCTTATGGATCCGGCCAGTACGTAAGGAATACCTGCATTTTCGCAGGCATGCATGATTCCCTCTTTAAGGCCCAGGGCGCCTATTGTTTCCCTGATTGATCCGAATTTTCTGACCAGATTGAGCACATCCAGGTGGTGATAGTGGCCGTGTTTTTTGGGGGTCTGACTGTAAATATCCTGTCCGAGACCGGTCTGGAAAAGAGAGGCTTCCAGGTCATGGGTGGCCAGGGCGTTGCCTGCCAGCAAAGCGTGGCAATACCCGGCTTCAATCACGGCCTGCATGGCTTGGCGGCTGTCCTTGTCAAAGGCTACGGCCGGACCCAGAACCCAGACAATATAGCCATGCTCCCTGTCGTGGCGCAAAATATCGTACAGGGAGTCATAGCTGCGGGAAAAGGGGGTTTCTCTTGTGCCCCGGGTGCGAAAGGAGAACTTGTCAACCTGGTCTTTACGGTCCGAAACAAAGCCCTCGGTATGCACGAATATCCCATGTTCCCCGTTTTCCGTTCTGCCGATGATAACTTCATCTCCCTTGGATAGTCTTCTGGCCTCGACTGCTTCAACGTTTCCGTTTTTAAGGACCAGGACACAGTCCATTCTGCTCTGGGGAACAAGCACCCATTGCCCATGTCCAAGATGAATATATTCGGGATGGTTGGAAGTGGCGTGATAGTTATCAGGGGCAATGCCCTCTCCTGGAGCGCCTGCAGTCTGTGCCGCCGGGGCGGTACTCAGCGGGGGGCTGCTGAAGTCGGGGGCTTTGTAAGGAGGCAGTGTAAATGTCATGGCTCATACTCCTTGATCCGGGTTTTGGTCCATACTTTAGAGATGAAGAAAGGCCTGAAAAACTGACGGGCTTCAAAACTGGCGGCAGCAGACTACTTTAGACCGGCCTGCTCTGGCAAAGGATCACTCAGCCAAGACACACGGTATTAAAGCAGGAATCTTAAATCCGCCGGAACTTCCCGGGCAGGGGAATCCACAGCGAGCATCTTCCATTACTGCTTAAACAGGCTGGTTCTGATCTTTTTGCGTCTTTCCAGAGGAATTCTCACGGTGAAGGTAGTGCCGGCGCCTTCTTCCGATTCAACGCTGATCTTGCCGTTGTGATTCTCGATGATCCTTTTAAATATTGCCAGATCTATGCCTGCGCCTTCATCCTTGGTACTGAAAAAGGGGTGAAAAATATACGGCAGATCCCGGGATGAAATGCCCAGACCATTGTCCTGAATCTTTATCTGGCAGAAATCTCCTTCAACACGGGCACTGATCTTTATCTTTGTAGACCCCGGACAGGCATCCAGCGAGTTGTCCATGAGAATGGCAAGAGCCCTTTTTATAAGCACCGGATCAACCATCACCTCTACGTCATCAGCTTCAATGCTGATGAAACACTCACCTGTCTGGAAAACGTCCCTATGGGTGTCCACAACCTCCTGGATGACCTCCTTCAGCCTTACCAGCTCTGGAGACGGCAGGGGCAGACCGGCGAAAAATTCCACTTTTTCGACAATGCTTTCAATCTTTTTCAGGTTGGCATCAATATGCTCAAAACATTCTTTGCTTTCCACCGAGGCCGCGGTTGACCTGCGCAGCTTTCGCAGAAAGCCGCCGATGCCCATGAGGGGGTTTCTTATTTCATGGGCCACTCCGTTGGCCAGCATGACAAGATCATGGTAACCTATGTCATGGAAGGCTTTCTCCATTTTCTTGGCCTTGTCATGATCAATAATGGAAAAAACATTCAGAGCCTGGTCATAGCCGCGATACCCGCAGAGCCTGATGCCGGCAAAAAACCTGGCCTTGTTTCTTCTCAGAAGCATGATCTCATCCTGGTGAACCTCGCAGCTGTCCGCCAGATAGAGAAGATTGGGAAAAAGGAAATCCTGATCTTCAGGGGTAAACAGAATAGAAATGTTCTTTCCTTTCAATGCCTCCGGAGTATACCCGAAAATATCCCTGACCCTGGGATTGGCTGCCAGAATAACTCCCCTGGGGTCGGTAATGATCATGGCGCACTGAACTGAAGCAAACATGTTTCTGCACAAATCATCTGGAATGAACAATTCTGTCTTTTCACTGATCATCTTGTCTCCCCTGATAGGCTGTGACTGCAAAAAATCCAAAGGTAATTATCTGAAAGGACATCTGAAGGCCCTGATATTTAAAGACAAATCTTGTCCGGACCAGAAACCAGGACCGGCTTTCGGATAAAAACGCTGTAATGTGATACAAAATTGATGGTTAATGGTAAACATTTACCTCAGTTTTTGTCTAACTCCAATATTTAAGGCCTGCGAAGATTTTGGGTGAATAATTGCGGTTAATGTATTTTTTTTGTTGTCCGGCCGCAAGCAGCAATTTAACCTGAAGGTTAAAGTTTTTCGCCATCAGGGCCGATAGTAGATAATGAATCACCATATTCTGATCACCTGACGGAGCAGAGCATGACCTTAAGCGATCTGGAACGTTCATTGATGTACACCACCCACAATTATCTCTGGCAGCAGGATCTGCTGCTCAGCGCCTATTTTCACGGCTCAAAAGTTGGGGCCAACCTGCGGGAGATGATGCTCGGACGCCCTCCTGTCATGCCTCTGACCAGCCCGTTTGACGAGGCCATCACCGGCAGACTGCGCTCTGACAGCCGGGCCATCCGCCAGAATGCCCGCAACGTCCAGGAAGCGGCCCAGATGATGGGCATCGCCTCGGAAGCAGTACAGACCATCAAGACCGCCCTTGAAGAGATGCAGGCTCTGGCCAGGTCTCTCAAGGAACAGAAAGACAGCCATGAAAACGGAAACTGGGAAGCCTCCCAGGAGGACAAGGCGGACTATCAGGCTTTAAAAGACAAGATTGAAAGCATAATAGGATATACCGCCTATAACAGAATCCCCCTACTGGACGGCAGCCGGTGGACGGATTCAGACCAGATCGACAGTGAAGGCAATGTCTTCATCAAGGGGCTGCCTGGCAGTGACGGCGGATTCAACGTAACTTTCCGGGCCCTTGATGACAGGCCGTGGAACAAACTCAGCGCGGACCATCTTGTTGAAAACGAAAGCCCTGACAACGAATGGGAAAACATTGAGGGCCAGCTGGAGGTCATCAGCGAACTGCTGGGAGATGCGGGTCTTATTGAAGATATCTACACCAGGAGGAAGGCAGGACTTGAATTCCAGGCTGCCTCTCTTGAGTCCCAGGCCGATATCCTGGATCAGGCTGTTGAGGCCAGAAGACAGACCCCCACCCTTTCCCTGGAAGAAATTCTTCTTAACCTGCTCCTTCGGCGCTCAGGAAGCATTGTTGATGAAAACAGCTGAAAAAAGAAATGATAACATGCAGATCGTTGCACAAACTATAAATTCAGTTCACTCTTCAGATCACACAAATGACAAATCCCGGCCACTTTTTTCAGGTCAAGAACAAAGGTGATTCCAGCACCGGGCTGGTCCAGTTTCCCGGCTTGAACAATGGCTGAAAGAACTGTTTCAGTCTTGTCCTGAGGCACAATGGTCAGAATTATCTCCTTTTCCGGCTCGATGGGGATACCCAGCAGGGTCTTGGTCTCTCTGATCCCGGTTCCCCGCGCCAGAACAATGGTCCCCCCTTCGGCTCCAGCTTCCCTGGAAGCTTTTACGATTGTCTGACATGTGCCCTTGTTAACAATGGTTACGATAAGATCAAACTTTAACTCACCATTCATCTATTTGCTCCTTTTCATAACATTCATCACAACCCCCACCATCATCACCGACAGGATGGGAGCCATGGCCACCAGGGCTATGAGTCCGAACCCGTCCTGGACAGGACTTCTGCCTTCCATGGCCTCGGCCAGGCCCAGGGCCACGGCCATGACAAAGGTCACGGTCATGGGCCCGGTGGCCACGCCTCCGGCATCAAAGGCAATGGAAATAAACGATTGTTCGCAGAAGATCATCAAAACAAGAGCAAGGATATAACCGGGAATTATGATGTAATAAATGGGAATGCCATAAATTATCTTGGCCATGCCCAGGGCCACGAACATACCAACTCCCAGGGACAGGATAATGATGAGCATCATGAACCCCACAGACCCTGATGAAGCTTTTTCAACATTTTCACACAGAATGCGCACGGCAGGCTCGGCAACCGTGGCCACCACTCCCAGCAGAAAGCCAATGGGTATAAGTATCCACAGACGCTCAAAGGAATTCATGATTATTCCCATTTCAGAACCCACCGGCAGAAAACCCATTTTAACCCCCTGCAGAAAAAGAGTCAGGCCTGCTACCGCCAGGATAATCCCCTTGAACAGATTGATTACGTACTGCCTGGGCAGTTTAAGGTAAACCAGCTGGAAAAAAAGGAAAAATGCCACCAAGGGTCCAATGGCTATGAGCACTTGACTGAGGACATGACCAATATACAGAAAATCAAAAAGTTCTCTCATGAGTAGATTATCCCCAGAATCATCACTCCCAGTACAGGGCCGATGGAAGCCAGGCCGATGAGTCCGAACCCGTCGTTAAAGGATGATCTTCCTCCCAGGACCGCAGTTACCCCGAGGCCCAGGGCCAGGATAAAGGGCACGGTAACCGGACCCGTGGTCACTCCTCCCGCGTCAAAGGAAATGGGCACAAAGTCGGCCGGGGTGAAAAAGGACAACAGCAGGATGATGACATATCCCCCGGCCAGAAGATAGGCTATGGGCACGTTGAGCACGATCCTGAGCATGGCCAGGGTGACAAAAATACCCACGCCCAGTGCCACGAACGCCACCAGCACGTATTTGTTGACCAGTCCTTCTGACACTGAATCCACGTACCCCACCAGGACCCAGACATCCGGTTCGGCCAGGGTGACCATGAACCCCAGGACAAAGGCGAAAAACAGCAGAAAGAACATGGAGCCCCTTTTGGGCAGTTCAGCTCCAATGGCTTCTCCCATGGGCAGCAGACCGATTTTTACTCCCTGCAGGAACAGGAACATTCCGGTCATGACCATGGCCACCCCGATCAAAAATCGTAAAAAAAGGACCCAGGGCATGGAAATAAGAGACACCTGCAGCAGAATCACAACCAAGGTAATGGGCAGCACGGCCTGAATAACTTCAATCAGCCCTTCTTTAGTATTCTTGTGCATCTTTCATCATTTTTTTAGAAAACAATTCATAAACTTGCCTTCGGCATCGGTGGTCCCAATGAGAATCAGCTCGTCATCTTCCTTGAAGACTGTGTCCGGAGAGGGGTTGATCCTGGTTTCACCTCCGGAATCAACGGCAATGACGCTGCATCCGGATTTATCTCTGATCCCGCTCTCGGCCAGGCTTTTCCCGGTAAGAGCCTTGGGCAGCTTCTCTCTGAAGACGTCCAGTCCTTCAGCCACCATGAGTACATTGTCACCCTTGAGGTGGTTGATAATGGTATTGGCCCCCATGGAGGCATAGGACATGACCAGGTCCGCTCCGGCCTGGTGCAGCTTGGAAATACTCCTCTCCCTGGTGGCCCTGGTGATTATCTGAATATCCGGCCTGAGTTTTCTGCAGTAAATGGTCAGATAAATATTCAGATCATCCTGGTTGGTGGTTATGATTACTGACGGGGATTTGTCAATGCCGGCCTTTTTTAGTACGTCCAGATCCGCCGCATTGCCCAGGACGTACTTTTCCCTGTCCCCCACCAGGCGGGCACTTTTTTCCACCACCCTGAATTCAATATCGTTCTCTTCCAGCGACTCTGCCGCTGCCCGGCCTACCCGGCCTCCTCCCAGGATAAGGACCGGGGCAAAGGAAAGATTATAAATCCCGTAGATCTCATCGTATTTTGCCAGCTGCTTTTCAGACCCGGCCAGAACCAGAACGGTGTCCGATGTTATCCTGGTATCGGGAAGTGGAGCCAGAAACTTGCCTCTTTCCCACAGGCCCACCACGTTGACCCCGATATTTTCCCTGAGCCTGCTCTCAACAAGGCTCTTTCCCTCCAGTGGGGTGCGCATGGCCGGAGCCTCGGCAATAAGCATATCACTGAAGCGGCCGATGATATTGGCGTGCATGCTTACTCCCAGGACCCGCCTGGCCAGGGACCTGCCGAGCATCCTGCTGAACTGGTAAACCTTGCTGCTGCCTGCCAGTTCAAGAATATCTACCGATTCTCTGGTTTCAGCACCGGCCACGATTTCAATATCCCTGGAAAACTCTCTCAGGGTAAAGACCGCACTGGTATTGGTCTGGTCATCAATATTGAAAAAAACCAGAGCCGCCCTGTCCGCCCTGGTTCTGCGGTATGTTTCCAGGTCATCCAGCTCTCCCAGAATGATCCTGTAACCCTGATCATAAAGCTCCAGCGCCCTTTGCTGTTCGGAAACAATTATGGCGTACTGGTATCCATACTGTTTGAGCTTTTCAATGAGGCTCGCCATCAAAGGATCCATTCCGCCCAGAAGTATGTGACCGTTCATATACTCGGGCAGTTCCCTGGGAGTTCTGGCCTTGTTCTGGGCCTCCAGCCAGGGGGCGTAAAAGAAGCGGATAAAGGTGAAGGGAAGCATGACCAGCAGAAAAACCACCCCGGACAAAAGCACAATGGATGAAAATGCCCTGCCCAGATCTGAATTGAAGACTATGTCCCCGTAGCCCAAAGTGGACATGGTCACAATGGTCCAGTAAAGACCTGCAAAAAAGGAATACTCCTCACCCTCATAAGCCTTTATGTAATGGAACATAATACTGTAAAAGGTCATCAGCAGGATCAGGACCAGGATAAACTTGGACAGTGCCTTGACATTGGTCCTGGCCTTGTTGCTCTGAAAAAAATAGATGAGCACGGACGGCAGAAATTTCATGGGATTAATCCTTTCTCATGAATGGAATGTGAATTTCCATGTAAGTCTGTTTCCATCATGATGGTCATGAATGTCAAGAAGGGAAATAATTCTGCCTAGACAGCCGGCATGGTGCGACCAGCAGGAGATGTTCTTCAAGGACCGGTTGGCAACGGTTCATAACTGGACGTTCACCCTGAGCTGCAACTCACAGAATTTGCAGGTCTGCAAGGGATGAAAAAGAGCGGAAATATGCTGGACTTGGTTAAAAGCCGGGACCATGCTTTAGAATGACCCCTGACTCCTGCTGCCAGATTCCTTGTTTCAAAGGACGGGGCATTCCGGGTATTTAATAAATCAAAGCGGGGTTAGGCGGGTCCTGAATCTGACCTTCAGGCCCCGCTTCCTGTTACAAAGTCATGAGATGGTTCAGTAAGGCCTGACGTTCTGCATCACTTAAGGCCGGACCGAATCTGCCTTTGCTCATCATCCTGTCAACGGTACTCTTCCAACCGTCCAGGTCGTGCCCGGCTCTTTCAATCCTTCCTGCCCCGTGACAGACCGTACATCTGGTTTCCATAATGGCCTGTCCGTCTCCGGCGTGAAGATTGTTGCCCTGTAAACCGAAAAAGAGCAGGCCCCCAAGCATGGCCAGACAAATTGAAGTCAAGACGACTTTTTTCATTTTTTTCTCCTTTGTTAAATGTTCAACCAGCTTTTCTACAGCACTGATAGATTAAGAATGTCGCGGACAATATCAAAGTACTATCCAGGGTTGAACCTGAATAGCTCTATTATATGCATACAGTTAAGACCCGGCCATGTCAATGGGACTGAACAGCTGATGACAATCTGAATGGGTCAAAATAGTCCTGGCCGTCCGGATATCATGTCCCGGATCCTGGCCTTAGGCCATTATTCCCGTTGCCAGAGAATTCAGAACGCTGAGCAGGATTATTGTCCCTGCCTTTGTGGCAGATCAGACATTCTCCTGCTGCATTTCGGGCATTGATATTTGCCCCTGGCGCATGTGCCGCAAAGATAAGCTCCGCAGGCCGTGCAGTGGCGAATATCCGGAAAGTGATTGTCGGAACAGTCTTTTCCGCAGAGATAACAGTCAGGCGTCCTGGACAGCATTGCTCCTCAAATGAATTTACAGGTTTGTTTTGGACAGATTGAATCAAGAGCTTTCAATTTGCAACATAATACTCAACTTTTTTTGCCAGCTCGAGAAAAAACCTCTGTATCACCGGTTCCAAGGAGGCTCTGTGTATTACCAGTAAGGATAGAGTCGACCAGAAAGCCTTGAATAATGGCGCTGGGCAGAGATGAGCATGGTCGATCTCTATCCATTGTTCATGAAGCCCGGTGAGACTGGCAGGGAGTATGGGCAAAGCTTTTGTTGAGGATGTTTCAGGAGGGAGGAATATTTGC
>PWNK01000043.1 GCA_003557865.1 Desulfonatronovibrio sp. | reverse complement strand
TTCCGAACTCGGAAGTTAAGCCCTCCAGCGCCGATGATACTTGGGGTCTACCCCTGGGAAAGTAGGTCGCTGCCGGAACAATCCTTACATGCCATAAGGCACAAAAAAAGGGACTCTTCAACTGAGTCCCTTTTTTTGTGCCTTTCATGGAGCATTTTATGCCTTTCATGGAAATTGGACTGACCTTTTGACCCCCTTGCCTATCATCATAGCATCAGACTCTGACCCTACACTGTATTGCACTTCTCTCAGCTTTCTTTTCCAGAAATACGTATTCCGGTCATAAGGTGCACAACATGGATTGTTGCCATTTTTTTGTAACAATAAATGAGATAAAGGTAACCACATGTTGACGTCTTTTTTTACTTCAAATTTTTTTTCCCGGCCTTGGCATTTAAGAAAGTCGGAAGAAAAATCCGTGCACCCCTTACTGGCGCAGAGCAAAGAATACTTTTCCAATCTTGAACTGGACAGGCCTCTGCATGATTACGAGTTTGTCGTCCTGGACACCGAGCTTACCGGGCTGAAAATAAAAAAAGATGAGATGGTTTCCATTGGAGCTGTTCGCATCAGGGAGATGCGCATTGATGTTAAGGACAGTTTCTATAATTGCGTCTGCCCATCCATGGAGGTGCCCAAGCAAAGCGTCCTCATACACGGGATAACCCCTTCACAGGCAAGCAAAGCCCCTCCCCTGGAAGAGGTTATCCGGAAGTTTCTGGAATATTGCGGGAATTCTGTGATTATCGGCCATAATATCAAGCTGGATATGGGGGTTATTAACCGGACCCTAAAAAGGCATTTCAATGGTTCCCTGCATAATATCTGCGTGGATACTATGCTCCTGGCCATAGCCTGCCATGAAAAAACCTTGTCAGGTTCATTTGAGGCCTTTGACACCCAGGAATCATACAATCTGAAATATCTGAGCCAGAAATACAATCTCCCTTTATTTCAGGAACACAACGCCTTCAGCGACGCACTGCAGGCGGCTTACCTTTTTTTGTTTCTGGTTCATAAGCTTCAGGAGGCGTCAACCTGGACTCTTAAGGACTTGTGCAGGGTGGGATGCTCCAGAAGCTGGGCACTGACTTAGGGCTGGTATGCTAACGCGGTTTTCTTAAACGCCGGAGGCCTGAAAAATGGACATCAATACAACCTGGGTCTGGGTTTTCCTGGTTTTATACGTGGTCTACTGCTTTTACTGGGGGCTAAGGGGGTATTTTACCGAGACCACCTCATACGGATATTCCATAGGGGGGAGGCAGATTCCCATGATTGCCTTTCTCATGGCCGCTACAGCGGCTTCCTTCAGCGGGTGGACCACTGTCGGACATCCCGGATTGATCTGGAAATACGGACTGGCCTATGCCTTTGCTTCCTTTTATGTCCTGACCATACCTATTACCGGCAGCTTTTTTGCCAAAAGAACCTGGCTCATGGGCAAGAGGTACGGATTTGTTACCCCTGGAGACATGTATGCCTACTATTACAATAATGAGAATGTGCGCTGGCTGGTTGTGATTACGGCAATACTTTACGGAATTTTTTACTCGGCGGTGCAGCTCATTGCCGCGGGGGCTCTTTTCCACTGGGTCACCGGGTTCCCCCTTTCCTGGGGGGCAATCCTCATGGCCTTCATTGTCTGGTTTTACGTGGTAACCGGGGGCTTGAGGGCCAGTACCTGGGTGGGGGTTGTTCAGTTTATTCTGCTGGTTTTTTCCATCATCCTTATTGGGATCTACGTCCTGATTCATTTTGGCGGCTGGAGCTCACTCAGTCATCAAGTGGCGGCCATGCCGGATAATTATCTGAAAATACCCTCGATAATGGAATTCACGGTTGGTGAGCAGACATGGACCACGTTAATGATCCTGACTTATATGTTCGCTCTGATGGGCATTCAGTCATCCCCGGCCTTCACCATGTGGCAGTTTGCCAACAAAAATCCCAGGCCTTTTGCCTGGCAGCAGGTGTTCATGTCCACTTTTGTGGTCGGTTTTGCTCTGTTCTTTTTCACTGCCTTCCAGGGGTTGGGAGCTCATATTCTGGATGTACAGGGACTGATCAATCCGGGCTCGGACAGGGATGTGGTGCCCATGCTCATGGCCACATTTCTGCCACCCTTTGTTCTGGGCATCTGTTTCATCGGGATTATTGCGGCCATGCATTCCACAGCTGCTCCCTATATTGGCACAGCCGGGTCCATGCTCCTCAGGGATGTCTGGTGGCTGAAAGTCCGCAGAAAGAAGGGCAGTCACGCTGAACAGATATGGTTCAACAGGCTGTTTGTAACTGTTCTGACCATTCTGGCCCTGGCGGTTGGACTCCACTCCACCGCAGCCATCGTAATCCTGGGAGCCCTGGCCACAGCTCTGGGTTTTGTAATGTATATCCCCCTTCTGGGCACCCTGTGGGGATTTCGATGGCCGTCAATGGGGACCTCCCTGGGGATTCTGGTGGGACTGGCGGCAGTTTTTCTGACATATCAGGTTTTTCCCAATCCTTTGACCATTCACAGCGCGGCCTGGGGAACGGGCACAGGATTGCTGGTTGCTTATCTCTGCCGCTTCATAGGACTCAAGGACGACCCTGAAACCGTGAGCAGACAGCAGGAAGTCAGATCCTGGCTGGACAGCGTGGAACAGCCAGGACCCAGCGGCCGTAAGTGGCGCAATTCAATGAAGATTGTCGTACCTGCCTGGTACCTGTTCGCCATCGGTCCTTTGTGCATTCTGGGCAATTACGGCCTGTTCTCCTTTGCCGGGTTCCCTTCCCTCTGGTCCTGGCAGATAGCATGGTGGATGCTTGGCATCGTCATGATGTGGGCGCTCTGCTTTAAGGCGGAAATGGCCACCATAACAGATGAACAGATACGCCGGGCTGAAACTGAATCCAAAATAGTTGTTGAAGAAGTAACATAATGGGAGAAACAGATCAATGAAGGCGGAAGATCTCTGGCTGGTGATAGTCTTGGTATTTTGCGTAGTGTGGCTGATACTCCTGGGCGTGGGAGCCATGGGCTAGAGTGCGCTGTGCCCCCAAGTTCCGGCCTGACCTTGAAATAGGTCTGGAAGCAGCTGGACTTGAAGGCAGGGCTTGCCCCGACCTTGCGTAATGCCGGCAGCACTGCTCAGGTGATCCCTATGTCCTGGGTAAGATCCATGCGCATTCTGCTCTGGGCATTCCTGATTCCCTTCATGGCCTCTTTCAGACTCTGTTTGTGGATGTAAGTCAGCTCCCCTGGCTGGATGTAATTATCAGCCGGCTGGCCCTCCACCACCAGCTGATCGACCTGGTGGGAAAGCCGGATGAGCATCAAGAAAGAGTATGCGTGGGCAAGCTCATGGTAATCCTTTCGGTCCAGCACCCCCAGCTGATTAAGCTTTTCGAGCCTGTCCATGGTGTTGGTTTCAGGTAGTCTGTTCTGAAGGGCGTAGATCCTGGCATAATCCACTATCATCTGCATGGGCTGTTTTATGTCCAGGCAGTTTTTCTTTTTGTCTATGGTTTTGAGCACCAGGTTGCCGAAAAAGTCCAGAGGTGGCTTGAAACGCAGGGCGTTTTCCGCCATATGGCGAAAAAAACCCAGCCAGCCTCCCAAGGTGCGAAACATGTAGTCACCCAGCCGGTCAACCAGTTCCCGGTCTCCATATCCGAACCTGAAATCGAAAAAAATACTTGAATGCAGTAGGTCTTCGGGTTCGGCATTGTGTATCCAGTTCCAGAAGTATTGCTGCCAGACCTCCAAAGGCTGACACCATTTGGGATTTCTGGCCATTACCTGGAACCTGCAGAAGGAAAAACCCACCTGATCCAGTCCCGCGCTAATCAGCTCTCCCAGGCGTACGAAATAGGAGTGGACCTCTTTTGTCCTTTGCTGGTCAACATCCTGGTAGACAATGGCATTGTCCTGGTCGGTTTTCAGGGTCTGTTCCCTGCGTCCTTCACTTCCCATAATCATGAATGCGAACTTTACCGGGGGGGGGCCTGCTTGTTCCAGGGCGAATTCAACAGTTTTGTTCAGTATGGAATCTGAAATCTCAGTAATAATGCTGTTCAGATGTCCGGATTTAGCCCCGCTGTCCAGCAGAGACTTGATCATCCCCGGCAGCTGCCTGTATCTGGCCTCAAGATCTGAAACTCCGCCTGCAAGCTGGATTTCCCGCATCAGATAAATTGGGGACTTGCCCTGTGCCAGGAGGAGATCCTGTTCAGTGGCGATGCCCAGGATATCACCCTCTTCTCCGGTAATCACCAAGTGCTTGATGTTGTGCTTCATCATTTTTAAAATGGCGTCAAATACCCTGGCCTGGGCGGAAAGGGTGATGAGAGGACTGGATGCTACCTCGCCCACTGGTCGATGCAGGGGATGATTCCTGCTCACCACTTTGCTGCGTAGATCATGGTCGGTCAGCAGTCCCACACTTTGATCCATGTCATCTGTGATGACAATGGAGCTTCTTTTTTTACTGCTCATGATCCTGGCAGCATCCTGGATGGACAGATTCTGGGAACAGGATGCGAAATCTCTGGAAAAAATATCCTGGAGGGCAAGATTAAGAAAGCCGGAAGAAACTGATGCTTCCTGGTTAATTGGGCTTCTGGCCATAAAGGACATGTAAGGGCTGTGCATCATCTGGATGCCGAACTGCTTGGTAAAATGCTGGATGAATTGCGGAAAACGGGTGCATAGATCCAGGAAATCCGCTCCCGGCAGGGAGTATAGACTCGACTTATCAAGGCTGAGCACGGTGCGGATGGAGAGTCCCTTGTTGAAAAGTATTGATAATCCTCCATAAATATCTTTGGGGCCCAGTACCTCGATCATTTTTTTCTGGTCTTTTTCCTGCAGATATTTTTCAAGACTTCCTTGGAAAACGATGTAAACCCGGTTCAGGATGGTCCTGTTTTGAATAAAAAGGAGCTTGCCGGCAGGATGGGTGTTCAGACTGGTTTTTTGGGCTGTTTTGAGCAGTTCATCCCGGGGCAGAAGGTCAAACGGCTTGACTGTGGCTAAAAAATCGGCAGATTTCTTGTTCATCCATAACTCCGGAAAGATACGGGTTACTTGGAGGGTGCTTTCAGCAGCAGGGAAAGCAGGGCCGCGACTATACACGCTATGCCTGCTATGCTGAAAGATGTGGACCAGGCCGCAAGGTCTCCGGTCCCGGCCATGTCCCTGAAATAACCTGCAATCTGAGGGCCGGCAATTCCGGCAAGGCCGTAGGCCAAAAATATCCAGCCATAGTTTGTGCCCAGGTTTCTGGTTCCAAAGTAGTCGGCTGTTGCTGCTGGGAAAAGCGCGAAATTACCCCCAAAGTTGAAGCCGATAATGGCGGCGGCTATGATCAGGCTGCTGACGGCGGTCCCCATTTCAAAAAACACAAGCATAATGAATGCCTGGAAGCAGCACATAAGGAACAATGACCACTTCCTTCCGGTTCGATCAGATATTCCTCCCCAGATTATTCTTCCCAGTCCGTTGAAAATCGCATACCAGGCCATGGCTGTTCCAGCTGCGGCAGCTGCCTGACCGGGGTCTCTTACCGCATCGGCTGCCAGGAGGGAATCGATTCCGAACAGGCTGATGCTGTAGATGACCATCAGGCCTGCCAGGGCAGTGCTGAAGAACATGACCCAGAGCATATAAAACTGAGGTTTTTTCAGCATTTCCATGGTGGTGAATTCCAGGTTTGACAGGCCGTTGGGATTGCTTTCCGGATAAGGGGATTTGGGGTCATACCCTTGAGGCAGATATCCCTGCGGGGGGTTGAGCATGACCAGGCTGCCCAAAAGCACGAATATCAGGAAAACTATCCCGTAGAGAAAAAATACCGACTGGACTCCCGGGAGCCCGAAAAAGCTGGTGGTGTAAAGAAGACCTCCAAACCAGCTAACCGCCAGCTTTACCCATAAAGTGGCTCCGAATCCGAAGCCGGCTACAGCTATTCCGGAGATAAGCCCTTTTTTATCCGGAAACCATTTTACGCCCACAGCAATGGGAACCACATAGGCCAGGCCGATTCCAGCTCCCCCGATGACCCCGATGAAAAAAAACTGCGTCCAGAACGAATCGCCCAGAAGTCCTCCAAGTATATATCCTGTACCCAGAACCACCCCTCCGGCTGCGGCAATGGGCCTGGGGCCCAGCCTGACCTGCAGCCTGCCGGCTATAATCATGGAAACGGCGAATACGGCCAGGCCTGCTGAAAAGATCCATGCAGCCTGCTGGGATGTAAAACCATATTGACCGCCCTGAGTCAGCGGTTGAGTCAGTAGGCCGGTGAAGGCGCTCCAGGCGTATATGCTTCCAAGACAGAACTGGATGACAATGGCTCCGGCGACTACCATCCAGCGCCGGTTGCCTGTGGCAAGAAAAGTCTGTAATTTATACATATGAATCCAAAAGAGAACAGCCCTTGAATGTATTGATCATGAACCCTGGCCTGGTGGGATTTATGAAATGTGGACCACGCTTTTTAAAAACCGGAGGGGTCGGTTTTGGAGGGGGCAGCTCCTGGCGTATTCCTTGTGCGCGCTTTTTTCGAAAATCGTGCTATCACCTTTGCAGTCATATATCAAGATTATTAACTTGCTCACCCTGATGAGTTTTTACCCCGCTGCTGATTGTCAAGGCGGATTTTAACGAGGTCAGCCAAATGAATTCAGCCCATGTTCTTTCAGTAAATAATTTTACAAACTACAGGGATTGTCTGGCTCAGTGCCTGGACAGCATTTCAGCCGGGAGGATTATGAGACGCAGAAAGCTGATTATTATCAAGCCCAACCTGGTCAATAAATCTCCCTTTCCGGTGACCACTTCTTTGCAAATGATCCAGGCCCTGGTTGAGTATATTCGCAAATGGACCCGGGCCAGGCTGATAATCGCCGAGGGATGCGGAGATGCGCAGCTTGAAACGACCGAGATTTTCAAGGAACTGGGATACTGGGAGCTGGCCTCTGAATTCGGTGTGGAGCTGATGGATTTAAATATTCAGCCTCTTGTCAGGCTGAAGAATGCTGAATGCAGGGTGTTTCCTGAGATATTTCTTCCCGGTGCAGCCCTCAAGGGTTTTCTAATATCAGTACCCGTGCTTAAAAGACATTCTCTGGCCAAGGTTACCCTGGCCATGAAAAACATGCTGGGCATTGCTCCCCCCAGGTATTATCAGCAAGGAGGTTCCTGGAAAAAATCTTTTTTTCATACCCGGATGCACAGGTCCATTTTTGAACTGAACCTTTATCGCAAACCGGATATGTCAATAATTGACGCGAGTATCGGAATGGCCGAGTATCATCTCGGGGGAAAGACCTGCGATCCTCCGGTGAATAAAATGGTGGCCGGGTATGACCCGGTGGCTGTGGACGCCATAGGAGCCGGAATGCTGGGCTTGTCTTGGAAGGATGTGCCGCACATATGTCTGGCAAATGGACAACTGGGCCGGGCGGAAGCCGGTCAGTAATTCTCTTCATAGGGTTGCCGGATCGCAATGTTCTTGGCCCATTGTTTTTCGGAGCCATTTTTTTGTATTTTTTGATAAAATTATATTGAGTTTTAATTATAATTATGATTAAAGAAAGGATGCATGTCCTTGTTGAACATGGTTCAAGACTATGGAGCAGTCCGGATACGGGCCAGGAGATAAAATCTGAGAGGTAAGGGTAGCAGATAGAAAAAGAAGGATCAGCGTATCTGTTTAGCGCTTTGCATATGGCACGGGGACTGGCTCTTCCGGGACCCACTTGCCCCAAAAATAAGACATTTTAAGCACAAAGTGATGCTCAAGCGGGTCCCGGAGTGCCTGTCCCCTGCTTTCCTTAAAAGCGCTAAACAGATACAGATCAGCAGGTTGAGTTGCCTGCCCGGACATTCATGGTCTTGGCTATGGTCAAGAATAACAAAGTGATGTTCAGATGTATAGGCTGTCGGGAATAAATGACTTTTAAACTATGGGCTGGATGAGGCTTTAAAGCCGTTTATTTGGAGGTTGATATTATGGTAAAGAGATTGGTGATTGTTGTTGCGCTGATAATCGCGCTTTTCATGGCCCCGGTATCCGCGGTTTCCGGTTCACAGATAAACATAAACACGGCAGCTGCTGAAGAACTCATAACTCTTCCTGGAATTGGTCCTGCTCTGGCTGAAAGAATAATTGAGTACCGCAGTCAATTCCCCTTTGAGACTGAAGAAGACATAATGCAGGTTCCTGGAATAGGAGAAGGCAGGTTTAATGACATCAAGGACCAGATAACCGTTGAATAACTCTGGACCTGCCGGTGAGGTTGACTTTTTCCAATGCCCATAGTTTATTAGGACCGGGTCTGGGAACCGGATGTTCTCAGGCCCATTTTTTTCTTGACAGCCTTTACTGCTAATAGTAATCATTACTGAAATATAGCCTGTTATGCGTACTACAAAACAAAGAAAACTGATTCTTGAAAGGCTCAGGCAAACAAGATCCCATCCCACAGCTGTTGAGCTTTATGACCAAGTGAGAAGGTTTTTGCCCAACATCAGTCTGGGGACGGTTTATCGCAACCTGGATGTACTGAGCAAGGAAGGAAGCATTCGCAAAATTGAAACCTGCGGCGACCAGAACAGATTTGATGGCGACCCCCATGACCACCTTCATGCTATATGTCTTGGTTGCGGAAGGGTTAAGGATATTGACAGTGAATTTATGATTGATGCTGACAAATTTTCAGGCATTGATTCCGAATTCAAGATTACCGGCATCAGGCTGGAAATACTGGGATATTGTCCAGGATGCAAAGCTGATATGCCGCTTGAATATAATCAAGATTTTGCCAAACCGGAAGCTGCTCTACAGGCTTCCAAAAAATCAAACAAGACAGGAGGATAGATTATGAAGTCAGTCAAAGGAACCAGGACCGAAAAAAACATTCTCACTGCATTCGCAGGGGAATCACAGGCCAGAAACCGTTACACCTACTTCTCTAAACAGGCCCGGAAGGAAGGGTATGTTCAGCTCTCAAATATCTTTGAAGAGACGGCCAGCCAGGAAAAAGAGCATGCCAAAAGGCTGTTCAAGTTTCTGGAAGGAGGAGAAGTAGAGATTCAGGCTGCCTTTCCTGCCGGCAAAATCGGCACAACCATGGAAAACCTGCATGAAGCCGCCAATGGCGAGAGGTATGAACATGAGACCATGTATCCGGAATTCGCCAAGATTGCCATGGACGAGGGTTTTCCAGAAGTCGCCGCAGCCATGGAGGCCATAGCTGTTGCCGAGCAGCTTCATGAGCGGAGATACAGAAGCTTTATCGCCAACATAGAAAAGGGAAGTGTCTTTAAAAAAGACCAGGAAGTTATCTGGAAATGCCAGAATTGCGGTTACACTCATAAAGGCAAAGAAGCTCTTGAAGAATGCCCGTCATGCGCCCACCCCAGAGCGCACTTTGAGGTCCTGTGCGAAAACTGGCAGTAGGCCAGTTGTTGGATTACGAGGCAGGTTACAAACCTGCCTTTTTTATTGGGGGGTGAAATCAGAGCAGGGCCTTGCCACAGGGACGTATGCTGTTTAATTATCTTTGGTTAACAGTTTTTGTTGGGGAGCATTTTCCGTCTGTTGGGCAGTTTCTGATTGTGATCCAGGCAGTGACACCGCCCTGGGCTAAATATTGAACATTTTTATTAATACCTGGCTAACGTGGATAAACAGGAGGATATTATGGCAAATCCAGAAGAGATGTGGCAATGTCAGACAACCAACTGCGGATGCATCTATGATCCTGACAGAGGAGACCGAAAAGGCAAAGTTCCCAAGGGCATCGGCTTTAATGAACTGCCGGATGAGTGGAAATGTCCGGTGTGCGGGGGAGGAAAGAAATGTTTCCGTCCACTGGCCGGTCCAGGATCAACCAAAGGGTAGAAGTGCGAGGTTTAGGTTATGAAGAAGTATGGATGCGCAGTTTGCGGCTATGTTTACAACCCCCTCCTGGCCCAAAGGGCCGGAGTTCCCAGGAATACTCAGTTTGAAGAGCTGGATGAAAGCTGGTGCTGTCCTCAGTGCGGCACTAAAAAGAAGTATTTTGTGGAGAAGCCAGAGGACAACAGAAAATAAGGAGTACAACAATGGAAAAATGGGTATGTGAAATTTGCGGCTATGTTTATGATCCTGCGGAAGGGGATCCGGACAATGGAGTTTCCTCAGGAACAAAATTCGAAGACCTTCCTGATGACTGGGTATGCCCGGTATGCGGTGCTGATAAGGATAATTTCGCCAAAGAGGCCTAGTCAACGATAATCAGATAATCAGGGACCCGCCGGAAATATCCTGCGGGTTTTCCTCCAATGAGCCCCGCAGGTAATGCCGGGTGGCCGGGAATGTGCCGCCTGGAATCTTGGATCAACCCTGAATCGGACCAGATGCTTGTTGAGGGCAAAATTACCGGAGTAGATATGGCAATTAAAGAAATTAAGAAAGATGTATACTGGGTGGGCGCCGTGGACTGGAATATCAGCAACTTTCACGGCTACTCCCTGGCCAGAAGGGGGAGCACCTATAACGCCTTCCTGGTTCTGGATGAAAAGGTAACCCTTTTTGACCTTGTCCCCGAAAAATTCAAATGGGACCTCTATCACCAGGTTCACAAGCTGGTTGCACCGGATAAGATAGACTACATAGTGGTCAACCATGTGGAGCTTGATCACTCAGGAGCCCTGCCATTCATGGTTGAGAAATGTTCTCCGGAGAGGATATTCTGTTCTCCAATGGGTGAAAAGTCGCTCCTGAGCCATTTTCACAAGCCAGAATGGCCGGTGCAGGTGGTCAAAGACGGGGAGTCGATTTCTCTTGGCCGCAAAGACGTGCAGTTCATGGAAGCCAGGATGCTTCACTGGCCGGATACCATGTTCTCCTATATCCCCCAGGACAGGCTGCTCATTTCCAGTGACGCCTTTGGCCAGAACATAGCCACCTCCAGGCTGTTTGACGATGAGCACGACCTCAACCTGCTCCTGGATGAGTCCAGACACTACTATACCAACATTATCCTGCCCTTTTCCGGTTTCGTGCAGAAAACTCTGGCCAGGGTCAAGGAATCAGGCCTTGAGATTGATATGATCGCTCCGGATCATGGAGTAATCTGGCGGACGCACGTGGCTGAGATCATTGGTGCCTACCAGGAATTTTCCAGCCAGAAGGTCAGGGCCAAGGCTGTTCTGGTCTATGATACCATGTGGAGCAGTTCGGAGAAAATGATCAAGGCCTTAGGCGATGCCCTGGTGGAAGAAGGCATAGAGATTAGACTCATGTCCCTCAAGAGGTTTCACCACAGCGATGTCATGGGCGAGTTTTCAGACGCGGCAGCCCTTGTCTGCGCCTCACCCACCCACAATAACGGGATGCTTCCTCTGATGGCGGATTTTTTGACCTACATGAAGGGGCTTAAACCCAAAGGCAGGCTGGGCGCTACTCTTGGTTCCTTCGGCTGGAGCGGTGAAGCTCCCAAGGCCATGGCCCAGGTTCTGGAAGAGGCAGGTTTTGAACTCCCCCTGGAACCCCTGCGGGTTAAAAATGTTCCCAGCCACGAACACCTGGCCCAGTGCAGGGAAATGGGCAGGGTCCTGGCCGGAAAAATCAGGGAAAAACTCTCAGCACAGTGATTCCCTGTTTAATGTTTTTTGTCCCCAATTGACTGGCGATAGACAGTGGGGAAAGAATGAGAAAGATTAAAAACCAGGTTCTGGACATTTTGAGCCGGGAAGATATTTCCGGCTCCTTGTCCCTTCTGGACCAATATCCTCCCAAAAAAGTCCTTGGCCCGGTTTTCTCCGGCCTGTTGAGTCCCATTCAGCTTACAAGATGGCACGCGGTCACCGCCATGGGGCATATTGTATCCAGGCTGGCGGAATATGATCTGGAGCAGGGCCGGATAGTCATGCGCAGACTGATGTGGTCCCTCAACGATGAGTCAGGTGGGATCGGGTGGGGAGCGCCTGAATGCATGGGCGAAATAATGGCCAGGCATGAAACTCTGGCCCTGGAGTTCCACTGCATTCTTTTTTCCTACCTGGTCGAGAGAGAGGACGGGGCAGACAATTTTCTTGAATACGAGCCGCTTCGCAGGGGAGCTTTCTGGGGACTGGCCCGGTTTGCCCAGGAGAAACCGGAAATTGCCTCCAGGGCCTTTCGTAGCGCCCTTAAAGCCTTGAACAGTGAGGATGATCCCTTTATCCTGGCCTGCCTGTGCAGGTACTTTCAGCATACGGACAGCGTTCCCGGAGAGCTGGGCACCATAGTCAGCCCCGCAGGAAGGCGTGTGGTTGAATTTTACTGGAACCGGGAATTATCCAGCCTGAGGCTTGCAGATATCTGCCCAGCGCTTTAACTTCCGGTGCTGAGAATATCTAAAACCACTATTTCAGCCGGAGCCATCACCCTGATGGGCGGACCCCAGCTGCCCGCCCCGCTGGTCACTATGAGCCTGGACCCTGCCTTTTCGTAATATCCATAAACATAATCGAACTGAAGGCGGATAAAGTATCTGAAAGGGTATATCTGGCCGTTATGGGTATGCCCGGCCAGGTGCAGATCCACCCCGGAGCGCGCCGCGTGTTCAAAGCCCCATGGTCTGTGGCTGATAAGCAGGTTGTATTGTCCGGGGTCAATATCCCGCAGCAGTCTGCGGGTGATTTCTTCCTGATGTTCCCTGGGACTGGGATATGGAGTGGGGTCGGTAACTCCCACCAGAGTCAGGTTGAGATTTTCAAGGCGTTGTTTTGCGTCATCCAGGATTTCAATTTCTGACAGTCGAAAAAGCTCCAGGGACTTTTTAATGCCGGGGTAAAACTCATGATTGCCCAGAACTCCGAATTTTCCCAGAGGGACCCTCAGGTTCCTGAGCTGGGAAGCTTCGTCCTCCAGCCATTCCAGGTGATCATTGACCAGGTCGCCGCCGAATATTATCAGGTCCGGCTCCTGTTCTTCAATAAGGGCAATGAGGCTTTTCAGGCGGGAGGACGATTTCTGAACTCCAAGATGCAGATCGGACAGAAAAACCATTCTCAGGTCATTGGTCAGCTTGTCTGACTCAAATTCATATTTCACTACTTTAACCGGGCGCGAGGCTTCAAAAAAACCGTACCCGACCACAAAAATACAAAGCAGGATAACAGCCCAGGCTATTTTGGGGGCGAGCTTTGCCCATATCGTCCTGATGAGCGGCCACAGAAGGGTCTGAAGCGCAAAAATCAAAAGTTGCAATATAAATAGATAAAAAATGACTGCCAGCCAGGTGAAAGTGAATTGCCAAAAAGCATAAACCAAACCCCTGGGCCATGTCAGAGGGAGCAGATGGGCCATGAGCGGGGTCAGGGCCATGACCGCGCAGGCAGCGTATCCAGC
>PWNK01000085.1 GCA_003557865.1 Desulfonatronovibrio sp. | reverse complement strand
GGAGAGGGCGGGCATCTTCCGGCCCAGAAAGTTACCGCGATGGTGGCCATGGCCAGGCATTGCAAGCCCGGAGTGGCCCTTATTTCCCCATCCAATCATCACGATATCTACTCCATTGAGGATCTGGCCCAGATCATCACTGAACTGAAGACCGCCAATCCAGAGGCCCGGGTGTCTGTCAAGATTCCGGTAACAAGCGGCGTGGGAACCATAGCTGTGGGCATAGTCAAGGCCGGAGCGGATATAGTCAACATATCGGGATTCGACGGGGGCACGGGAGCGGCCAGGGAGCACAGCAAAAAATATGTTGGCCTGCCCGTGGAAATCGGAGTAAGCCAGGCTCACAGAGCCCTGGTTGAGTCCGGCCTGCGTTTTCAGACCGAGATCTGGTGCGACGGCGGATTAAGAAGCGGGACCGATGCCATGAAGATGATCCTTATGGGCGCGGACCGGGCAGGAATGGGGACCGCCGCCCTGATGGGCATCGGGTGCATCAGCTGCCAGCGGTGTCATCTGGATAAATGTCCCAGGGGAATATCCACCCAGATCCAGAATGCCGGCCAGGCCCGGGAACGCGGCATCAAGGGTTTTGCTCCCGTCCAGGTCCAGGCGGAAACCAGCAACCTGGTCCGTCTGTTTAACTGCATCGGCGAAGAGATGCGCTCCATACTGGCAAGGCTGGGAGTACCCCGGATCAAAGATGTTGTGGGCCGGACGGATCTTTTAAGACAAATCTCTCATGAAGGCCATGCTTTTCTCGAGGACATCCTTGCTCCCCCGTCCATATGCTGCACTTCGAGGCCCGCGGGATCAGTGCGCATGGTCAGGAAGCCCCTAAATTTTCTGACCAAGCTTGTATCAGACATTTCTTTGTCTGAGTTCACCGACCAGGAAACCAGGGAGGTTCAGTATACTGATCAATACGTGCGCAGTGTGGACCGGGCAATAGGAACGTATCTGGCAGGTGCGGTGGTTCGCAGCTTCGGGGAAACCGGGGACCGTCTTTTCAGGCTCAGGCTTGATTCATCTGTGCCTGGTAACGGGCTGTGCGCTTTCAGCATCAAGGGTATAGAAGTCATTGTCAATGGAGGGGCTCAGGACGGAACAGGCAAAAGCAGTTTCGGCGGGGTATGCGGGGTCTTCAAGGGAACTAATCTCATGGGCAGGCGCGTAGACGGGTCAACCGGGAAAAGTTTCGCCTACGGGGCCATTTCCGGAAAGCTCATGGTGCAGAATTTCGCTGATTCCAGGGCCTGTATCCGCATGTCCGGCGCGGACGCAGTCTTCGGGGCCAGAATTACCTCCAGGGTCCGTGATGAAGGAGGAAACCTGGCCACCAGGGCCCATCTGAAAGGATTTGCTTTTGAATACATGACCGGGGGAAGGGCAGTGGTGCTGGGAGATCCCGGTCCCTGGATCTGTTCCGGCATGACCGGTGGAGTTGTTTATCAGTGCCTTTACCCTGAGTTTGGTTTCACCGGCAAGTCGGTTGAACTCCGCCTGGCAGCCGGCGCCGACGTCATGATTCTTGAAGCTGACGCTAATGGACTCAGGGATATCCAGGAGCTGCTTTCGGGATATGTCCATGAGCTCAGGTCCACTTTTCAGCTGGAGGAGGCCGGGGAAGTGGAGAAGATTATGCTCGAGGCTGAAAAACGTTTCGTGATGATTATGCCTGCCTACAAAAACCCGCCCAAGGCTGAATAATTGATTAAGTGTCAGTCCTGACGCTTCTGCCAGGCCATGATGAACAGGTAACAGGCTATAAGCAGGGGGAAGATGACCATCCCCTCCATGAACCTTCCCTGGGAAAAGGAATAGGTGCTGTAGGTCAGGCCTCCAAGCAGGGCAATAAGCAGGAATAATGACAAGAATCTACTCATAGATGCAACCGCAAAAAGTCAAAATAAACAGGTTTAAGTCTGGAAAAATCATTTCATAACTATTTGATTTTTCTGTCATCCGTCTTTTTCCTCAGTCATCTGGGCCCGCAAATAAGACTTTTTTCCAGGCCCATCTTCATACCCCGTATCTTCCTTTATCCAGTATTCACAGATATGTCAGCAATGGTGCTCCGGGAATAAAATGACCGGGTGCACGGTTCAAAGTGCTTATCTGCTTGTAACTGTTCACCTTAGCCCCAGGAAGGCCTTTAACGCTGGAGTTAATCAATAATCACGGTGAATAGATACATCTGCTTCAGGCTGAAGGTATGTAAACAGATTCCCAACAGGATGTAAACCGGAGAGCAGGCTTTATTATAATTATGTTGATTTTTTGAGAAATATTTGCAATATGTTAGGTAAGAAATTCAGAGTGTTTTCTTAATGACCCGAATTCTGATAACTATTCAGCCCAATTTGCCCCTGACCACTTGTTCACAAGTAACAGGACCTGGTGCCATGTTTTATATACGGAGTATTCAATGACTACAGGCGGTATTTCTTCAGAGGGAATCGACCCGAGTGAACTGCACAACCTCATGGGCAGCCGGGAGATCCTGGAAACAGCTCCCATAGGTGTGTTCACCACTACTCCCCAGGGCAGATATTTGAGTGTCAATTTCGCCTTGGCAAAGATGCACGGTTTTGCCTCTGCTGAGGAGATGATGGCATCGATCACTGATATTGCCGCGCAGGTTTATGCACAGCCCGGAGACAGGAAGGAGTTCCAGAGTCTTCTGGAGGAAAAGGGTCAGATATTCAACCACGAGTGCCTGTATCGCCGCAGAGACGGGACATTTTTCTGGGTGTCCAGGAATGCCCGTATCGTCAGAGACAGGGATGGGCAGGTGGTTGCCTACCAGGGATTCACTACTGATATCACCGGGCGCAGACGGGCCCAAGAGGCCCTGAACCGCAAGAGCGAGGAACTGGAGCATTATTTTCAATTCAGCCTTGATCTGCTCTGCATTGCCAATGTTGAAGGTCAATTTGTCCGCCTAAACCCTGAGTGGGAAAAGGTGCTGGGTTATTCCGTTTCCGAGCTGGAAGGGCGCATGTTTCTTGATTTCGTGCATCCGGATGATCTGGAATCAACCATGGCCGCGGTTTCCAGGCTGGCAAGCCAGGAACAGATCCTGAATTATGTAAATCGCTTTCAACGCAAGGACGGCACCTATCGCTGGATTGAATGGCGCTCCAGGCCCCTGGGACGTCAGATCTTTGCTACGGCCAGGGACATCACCGAGCGCAGGGCAATTGAAGAAGCCCTGCAGAAAAGTGAAAAAACTTTTCGAAACATTGTCCAGGCTTCGCCCATGGGCATTCATCTCTATCAGCTACAGGAAGATGGTGCCCTGGTTTTTAAGGGAGCCAATCCGGCCGCAGACAGGCTGCTTGGCGTGAAACATGCTCAATATATTGGAAAAACCATTGAACAGGCTTTCCCGCCTTTACAGGATACGGAGATTCCGGACCGGTATCGCCGGGCGGCAGGTCATGGTCAGAGCTGGAGCACGGAGCAGGT
>PWNK01000156.1 GCA_003557865.1 Desulfonatronovibrio sp. | reverse complement strand
GGTTCATCTTTTCAGGCAGCCCCCCCACGTTGTGGTGACTCTTTATCACCGCGGAAGGTCCTTTAAAGGATACACTCTCAATAACATCGGGATACAATGTGCCCTGGGCCAGCCATTTGACTCCGGGTACGGCCCGGGCCTGTTCATCAAAAATCTCTATAAAGGTATGTCCGATGATCTTTCTTTTGGCTTCCGGGTCTTCAACTCCCTCCAGCCGGGAAAGAAACAGGTTCTGGGCCTGGACGTATTTAAGGTTGAGATCAAAGTGTTCCCCCAGGGTCTTGACAACTTCCTCCCCCTCTCCCTGCCTGAGAACTCCATTGTCCACCAGGATGCAATGCAGCCTTTTGCCGATTGCCTTGTGCAGTAGAACCGCCACAACAGTGGAATCAATGCCCCCGCTCAGACCGCAGACCACATGCCCCTGGCCGATGGTTTCGCGCATGGAGGATATGGCGTCCTCAATAAATGAACTCATTGACCAGTCAGGGGTAAGGCCGGAAATTCTGAACAGAAAGTTGTGCAGAATCTTGAACCCTTCTTCTGTATGGGCCACTTCAGGATGAAACTGAACAGCATAGATCTTTTTGTCGTGATTGCCCAAAGCGGCAATGTCCACGGTGGAGGTTGCGGCAAGGATTTCAAATCCCGAAGGGGGCACAAGAACAGTGTCTCCATGTGACATCCAGACGGTGAGGCTTTCCTTGTCCTCAAGACCTTCCCAGAGAGGGCTGCTGCAGGAAAAATTCAGGGTGGAACGGCCATACTCTCTGTTCATGGACGGTTCCACAGAGCCTCCGAAGGTATGGGCTATAAGCTGCATGCCGTAACAGATACCCAGAACAGGCAGTCCAAGCTCAAAAAAGGCCGGGTCAATGAGGGGAGAAGCGGAAGAACCAATACTGGCCGGACCACCTGAAAGGACAAGAGCTGAGGGTTTCAGGGATTTCAGTTCATCCAGGGTGATGACACAGGGATGAATTTCTGAATAGACACCGGCTTCTCTTATTCTTCTGGCAATCAGCTGCGTGTACTGGGATCCGAAGTCGATTATTACAACCTTGTTCTGAACCTGCATGTAACCATCCCGCAACATCGGTTTTCATCCGGGAACAAAGACTTCCGGAAGAAAAGCAATTAAAAGTTCTCGATCCGGTAATTAGGAGCTTCCTTGGTAATTATTACATCATGGACGTGACTTTCCTTGTACCCGGCGGCGGTCATCCGCAAAAACCTGGCCTTGTGCTGGAGGGCGTTGATGCTGGAGCATCCCACATAGCCCATCCCTGAACGAAGTCCTCCTTCCAGCTGATAAATAGTTTCCCCCACCTGGCCTTTAAAAGGGACTCTGCCGACGATTCCTTCAGGAACAAGCTTGCTGCTCTTGTCCTGAAAGTAGCGGTCGCAGCTGCCGTCCTTCATGGCATCGATGGAACCCATTCCTCTATATATCTTGTAAGTCCTGCCCTGATAAAGAATAGTCTCTCCGGGGCTTTCTTCGGTTCCGGCCAGCATGCTGCCCATCATTACGGAATCAGCTCCAGCGACAATGGCTTTGACCACATCTCCAGAAAACTTGACACCTCCGTCTGCGACTACCCTGCGCCCCTTTTCCCTGCAAGCCCTGGAAGCCTCCATTATGGCCGTTATCTGGGGGACTCCCACTCCGGCTACTATTCTGGTGGTGCAGATGGATCCCGGACCTATTCCCACCTTGATGGTATCCGCACCGGCTTCGGCCAGTGCCCTGGCCCCTTCATAGGTAGCCACATTCCCGGCAACCAGCTGACATTCAGGGAAAGATGATTTGATAGCCCGTATGGACTGAATGATGTTTCTGGAATGGCCGTGAGCCGAGTCCAGGACTATGAAATCAGCTCCAGCCCTGAGCAGGGCTTCGACCCTGGCCTCCCTGTCTCCTCCAATGCCAACCGCCGCCCCTACCCTCAGCCTGCCCATTTGATCTTTGCAGGCGCTGGGGTACTTTCTTATTTTCTCAATATCCTTGATGGTGATCAGCCCTTTGAGCCTGTTCCCATTCTCAACAACCAGCAGTTTTTCAATCTTGTTCACCTGGAGAATCTGCTTGGCTTCGGCCAGGGTGGTTCCCACGGGAACAGTAACCAGGTTTTTACCGGTCATGACATCTTTGACTCTGGTTGTCAGATCGTGGACAAACCGAACATCCCGGTTAGTAACGATACCCACCAGCTCATCATTTAAGACAACAGGCAAACCGGATATCCTGTAATCACTCATGAGGGTCAGAACATGGTCCACACTGTCATCAGGGCTGACGGTAATGGGATCAACTATCATTCCGCTTTCGGATTTTTTGACCTTTTCAACCTCTATCCTCTGCCGCTCAATACTCATATTCTTATGAACAACCCCAACCCCTCCGGCCCTGGACATGGAAATGGCCATTCTGGACTCTGTAACCGTGTCCATGGCCGCACTGAGTAATGGAATATTTAAAGAAATCTCCGGAGTGAGCATGGTGGTAAGATCAACCTGGTCAGGCAATACTTCTGAATAAGCCGGAATGAGAAGCACGTCATCAAAGGTCAGCCCATGACCCCAAATCTTATCCATTACCTTCTCCTTGATCTGTTCGTAGCCATTCTTCATCTAACATAAATATTTCATGATACCCGTAAGCCGCTGCACGTGTCAAATGCCTCCTGGAAGGAATAAAACAGCCGTCCATGCCGCTTAAGTGTCATTACCAGTCTGCAAAGAGTTATCAAGCTCACGCCTGACTCTTTCCAAGAGCTGCTCGTCATCGGGGCTGATCTCCAGAATCTGTTGAAAATACTTTGTTGCCCGTTCCTGATCATCCAGGTAATATTTAAATATTACACCCATATTGAACAGGCTGCGATAATTCTCATTATCAAGCTTGAGAAGAGTCTCAAAATAATCCACAGCCTCTGTGTAGCGTTCCTGTTGAAAAAGGCTGAAACCCGCCTGGTTTAAAGCCAGTTGATTATCAGGTTCAAGAGCCAGCACTCTTTGCCAGAAAGAGTAAGCTCTCTGCCAGGCCTGCATGACCATAAATGCCTGAGCCAGTTCGGTCAGGGCCTGAATGTTCTCGGGATTTCTTTCAACCTCGGCCATTAAAGTGCTCACCTGGCCCATCATGGCCTGTTCCTGTTGACTGGGGCCGACTCTGGTCTCAACGGTGATCCCCGGATTGTGCACTCTGTTCCATAATGATGAAAAAAATATGGCTGCCAGGCAGACCATAGCCAGAACAGCCACACTTTTCTGCATTGTTCCTGCTGAAATCAAACTACTTTTCATCAGAGCTAATCTCCAGTTGCCTGATCTTTAGAGCCAGTTTTTTTTGGACAGCTGCCAGGTAACAAAGATAACCGCCTATCCCCAGCCAGACAACCACGTTGCCCATAATTAAATATGTCATTGACTCACCAATTCCCAGAGTTTGTTGGTCACGTGTCAGACCGTGACCGGAATAAATCAGATGGCCCGTGAATATACTCAGATAGAGGACCCGAAAAAAATCATTATTATGATAAAAAGAGGCTAAAACACATAGAGTGTTTTAATCCTGTCTTTGATATGGAGCTGTCTGACACGAAACAGCAATATCGCCGCTGTTAAAAGCCCCCATGCGGCAATACTGACCATGACAGCGGTCATCATCTCCGGTTCCAGTCCGCCTCCTCCTGAGCCGAACACCGCAGGATGAATACTCCTCCACATTCTGGCTGAAAGAAAAACCAAGGGGACATTCAAGAAGGCCACTATCCCTAGAACTGCCGACAGGGCCCTCATTTTCTGAGGATTGTCAATGGACTGTCTCAGAACCAGGTATCCAGCGTAGATGAACCACATGATCAAAGTGGTGGAAAGCCTTGGATCCCATGTCCACCATGTGTTCCAGGCAGCCTTGGCCCACAGTGATCCTGTTGCCAGGGCCAGGCCGCTGAACAACAACCCTGTTTCAGCGGCTGCCTGGGCCAGTCTGTCCATTACAGACCTTCTGGTTATAAGAAAAAGCAGGCTTGCGCAAAAAACCATGAAAAAACTGATGAGACCCCACCAGGCAAGGGGAAGGTGGAAGTAAAATATCTTCTGAAGCACTCCCATGGTGGCTTCCACAGGAGCATATATCCAGATGAAATACTGGGCTGCGGCCAGGGCGAGACCACCCAGAACAGCCAGGGCAGGGATGCCCGTATTGATCAGCTGACTGTCACGCATTTGATTCGTTCTCACTGCTAACCTTGGATCATCTCAAAATCAATATTCATTGTAAACAAAAGGAAAGAGAATAATTGCCGCGCCGGTAAAAACAGATCCGAAGGCAAAAGCTATTCCAGCCCAGGCGCTTAAATGGCCATCATCTGCTCCACCAAAAAAGTGTGCCCCCATCCTGATTCCGGCCAGAAGCAAGGGGACAAGCAGAGGGAAAATAACCACGCTGAGCAGGGATTCCCTGGCCGCGTGCCCCTGGGACAATGCCCCCAGAAGAGAACCGACTGCCACCAGGCCCCAGTCAACCAGAAGAACTGTCCCCAGAAAAGTCCACCAGCCGGTCATGAGCTCCTGGCCAAGAAAAACAATTATCGCCGGAAAAAAAAAGAACTGAGCAAGGAGCAAAAGGATAAGACCTGTTACGGCCTTGCTCAACCATACATGCTGGAGAGGCATGGGCGACAGCAGCAGGCCTGTCCTGGCCTGGTTGGTCTCTTCAATGGAGTAAAGAGTGTTAAAAACCAGTACCAGGGCAAAGCAGGTTGCCAGCCAGAAGACTGAGGCCGCTGCCTGGGCTGAGACTTCATCGCCTATGGGTGTGGACAGGCTGAAGACAAAAACCAGAATCAGGCCCAGAAGAACCGGCTGAACAATTCCTGATCCGTCGGCCAGGATCAGCTTGAGGTCTTTATGAGTCAGGCAAAGAAATCTAATGTTCAAGAGAGGTCCCATAAAGCTGGTTTCTGTAGTCCCGGGCCAGCCCGTAAAATGCCTGTTTTTTGCCTTCCAGCAAAAGAACCCGGTCAGCCATGTCCAGGTCCTCCTTCAGGGTATGGCTCACCCAGACTATTGCCGCCCCATCCCCTGCTCCTGCTGAAATCACTTCCCGCAGAAGATCCCTTGAAGCCGGATCCAGGCCTGTTGCCGGCTCATCCAGAAGGAACAACACCGGTTTGAGCATCAGGACCCTGGCCAGGCTGAGTCGCTGTGACATCCCCCTGGAAAAGTTTCCGGCTTTTTCATGGGCAAAGGCTTTCAGTCCAACCATGTCCAGCAATTGAAGATGTTCATGCTCGGTGAGACGCAGACCGTAGATTCCGGACCAGAATCTCAGGTTATCAAGAGCGGACAGGCCGTTGTAAATAAATGTATGGTGCCCCAGAAAAGCGTATTTATCCCTGGACGCCCTGTGCTCCACCATTCCTGCCGATGGGGGAATGAGCCCGGACATGATGTTCATCAGGGTGGTCTTGCCCGCGCCGTTGGGCCCTGCCACAAGCAGGATCGAGCCAGGCTCTACCACCAGGTTTACATTTTTAAAGACCAGACGCTGGTCAAAAAAATGAGTCACCCCTTCAAGTCTGAGAATGAAATCATGGTCATGGCTGGAATTATTCATTTATCAAGGAGCTCTTAATTCAGGGTCCATTTCTTCTTTATTTCTTATTCTGACCCTGCCCATGATCAGAAGGGCGGCCACGCAGACAATGACACTGCCGATCCAGATCCAGTTGACCAGAGGGGTGATATTGATCTTGACGGTAATGGTCAACTCCTGATCAAAAGCCAGGATGGTGGAATAAATTTCAGTGCCCAGAGAGGGTATTACTGAAACCTCGGCGTAAGGAGAGTCAAAGTTGCGGTAAAGCTTGCGCTGGGGAGTGAGCATCCCGATTTCACTGCCGTCTTTGTAGACAATTATCCTGGCTTCATAAATTGCAACTCCCGGGGTAAGGATCTCTTCAAAATCCACGTAATGAAACTCATATTCATTTATGTTCACCCTTTCACCTTTGGGAATAACCAGTTGCCTGCTGTCCTGAAAAGGACCTGAAAAGGCCACCCCGAGAACAATCATCGCAACCCCGGCATGCAGGATATAAACTCCCCATCCGGCTCTTCTTCGTCTTACATTTGAATTAAGGATAATGTACAGAACAAGGGAGAACATCCCGGCTATACCAGCTGCGGCAGCCACAAGAGGAAGCAGAAGCCTGATCCCTCCGATCCACAGCCCGACCATGGTAAAAATAAAGACCAGACAGACAATGAAAAAGCTGTTTTTGTCGCTGATTCCTTTTTTCCAGTTATACCATGGACAGATACACAGAATAACCGCCATGAGCGTAAAAATGGGCAGGCAGACCCTGTTGTAGAAATCCGGACCCAGACCCATGGGGCTGTCAGTCCATATCCTGGATATTACCGGCCACATAGTACCCATGGCCACAATCAGCGCCAGGGCCAGCAGCAGCCAGACGGTAACGATCATCATCCCCTGTTTGCTCCAGAAATTATCCACAGCGCTTTTGTCGGTTTTCCCGGTGAGGGCCACAAAAAAGGTAAAGACCAGGGATGCCGCCATGAGTGCCATAAGCGGAAATCCGACACCCGTGCCTCCGAAGGTATGCAAGGAATCTATGACATCGCTGCGCACCAGGAAGGTGGCAAAAAAGCAGGTGATCAGGCTCAGACAGATCAGAACCAGGTTTGATCTGTGCAGGGTGTTGCGCTGCTTGCCGATCATTGCAGTATGCAGAAAAGCGGTGCTTATCAGCCAGGGGATCAGGGAAGCGTTTTCAACCGGGTCCCAGGCCCAGTAACCTCCCCAGCCAAGCTCCATGTAAGCCCACCATCCCCCAAGCAGAATCCCGCCTCCGGTAAGCATCACCCAGGCAAAAAGCACCCAGTTGCGGCTCTGAAAAAGCCAGGATCTCTGGTCACCGGTGACCCATCCGGCCAGGGCCAGACAGGCCGGAATTGTAAAACCGGCATATCCCAGAAAGGTCATGGGGGGATGGAAAAGCATGCCCACATTCTGCAGAAGAGGATTGAGACCTCTGCCTGAAACCGGGGCCGGATCCATGATAAGAAATGGATTGCTGGGGCCGGTAAGCATGAGCAGAAAAAAGGCCTGGACCATGAATAAAAACCCCCAGAAAAAACCCTTGGTCCTGTCCGGAAGATTCTTGTAAACAGGAGAAAAGAGCCAGATGAAGCCCATGAGCACCATGACCCAGAGCCAGAAGAGCATGGAACCGGCCTGTCCCGCCCAGAAGGCAGACAGCCTGTAGCCCATGGGCAGAAAGTCATCAGTGTGGCGGAAAACGTAGGAAAAGGAATAGTCCTTCATCCACAGGGCCTGCAGAAGAATCAGAGAGCTGAAGGTGATAATCCCAAAGACGACCATCTGGCTTTTTTCCAGCCAGGCCAGTGATTTCAACTGATCATTCTTTCCGGATCTCAGCGCTTCCCAGAAAAAGGCAGTACCAACCACAACACAGATCAGCAGGGATACCAACAGAGTAAAAAAACCAATATACTGCATGTTTATTTTCCGTTAAGATTATACGAATTGGATGATATTGCTGTTAAGCATGAGCGCGCATTGCGGACATTAAAAAAAAGGATGGCCCGTAGTCCATCCTTTGACACGTTAAAACAATCATAAAAATATCAGTAACTATTCACCATAAACCAGGCCTGCCTGGGACTAAGTTTTCTTTTGTTGCGAACTCCCTGTCGCGGTTCCGTAAGACAAACATTTAATTTTCTATCAGTAACCGACTGAGCGCTTAAACAAGTCTGGATAATTATCAAAACCTTAAGGACTTTAATGTTTGCCCAACGGAACCGTCGACGGTCAAACAGCGCAACAATGCGCAACCTTAGCCCCAGGCAGGCCTCTGATATTGGAGCTAGATAAAAATTATGGTAGAATAATTGCAAAAATCAGCCCGTTATCTGGAGGAAGCCCGTCATGGGTTATGCATGCAAAACTTAAAGGCTGAAGACGTTACCTGCCCCATCCTGAAAATGACTGAATGCAGCCGGCAAACACACCAGGTCATGTCCGGCCCAGAATATAGGGCACGATCCTCACAAAAACTTGGAGCTTAAAAGCTCACATGTAGGGAATGCTTTCCGGATGTTTTTCTTTTTCGTAAGCTTCCTGTGCTTCATACTTGGAGGCACACTTGGTCATCAGGGTGGTGGCCATGAAGATATCTGTTCCGGGGTTAATTCCGCCCTCAACAATCACCTCCGCTCCAGGGGCAAAAAGATCGGGAATAGCCCCGGTATATCTGACTCTTATGGACTTGCTCCGGTCTTCCTTATCCTGAAGGTTGAAGTATACCCCCAAAGCATCGGCGTCTCTTTGCAGTTCTGATGCCCCCACCATTCCAAAAAGCCTTGCCCTTTCCAGTTTCTGGGAATCCATGGCCAGGGCCTCGGATACTTCCAGAAAGTAGGTGCTGCTCTGGGTCAGGCTGGTGACCATCAGATATCCCACGCCTGAAAAGATAAGCACAAAGGCCACCACGTACATCATTCTGGAGTTTTTATTATGGGGCATAATCTACCTCTCTGGTGAAGATGAAAGGCATCACAGGGATAAAAAATGTTGAATCAATACAGACAGCTGCCTGAAAAATATCTGCTGGAGCTTCCAGTTTCATGGGCCTGCGTTCTTACAGTCTAAAGCTTGGCCGGGCGTATAAGGATGACCTTCGTAAGTTTGATAACATGGATTTAACCCGGTCAACAATAATCAAAGCTTGAATAAAAAAACAATAATCACGTTCTGCATATTTTTCAACAGCAAATTTTTTACCTCAAAGGTATAATTTAATTTTTCAAGTCTTTTTGCCTTATCTCCGCCCTCTTTATCTTGCCGCTGATTGTCTTGGCCGACATCAACACATATCTCCTCTTCATCACCCATGGCCACCGGCTGAGCATTGTCGTCGAGAAGGGCTATCCGCCACCCCGGAACAGGCTTGCCGGAGGAGTTTCAGGCTTGCACATTCAGGCATTGCTGCGTAACCATTGACAATCATTGAGCATTATTCTTTGTTGTAAACTATCTTATATTTGTGGCGGCATTACAGAATTAAGCCGGACTAACCTATGGGACGGTTCAGCAGATCATCAATTCTTTGCCTGTTGTATCCATCAACCCTGATGCCGTTTATGATTATCACCGGTGTACCGCTGAGACCCATGTCGCGCATCTTTTCCATGTCCCGGACAAGACTTTCCTGGTGTTTACGCTGCAGATAATCAAACACCTCTTGAGCGGGCTGCGGGTATATATCGAATCTTTCATTGAAGACCTCAATTACTGCATGGTCGGCATTGTCCGATGGCCTGTCAAGCTCCACCTCATAAGCAAAATCTACTACTTTCCGGAAAATATCCGCATCCTTATGCTCCATCATCAGAAAAGTAAGGGCCAGAGACCCTGATCCTGGATTTATGGGATAGTGGGCTATTCTGAACTCGCCTATTCTGTTTTTCTGATCCAGAAAATAGGTATACGCATGCCGGCAATAGGGGCAGAAAGGATCGCTCAGATAAAGTACTTCTGCCTGCCCGGAACCATGAAAGAGCAAATCTCCCACCCCGGGGTCTGTATCCATCCGTTCCAGCTCATCCATGATCCCCTGGTGGATGGACCTGCCTGTGCGTAAATCGGCAAAAGCACCGTCAAGCTGGATGTTCCCTGTTTCATCAACAATGAGGGTCACATTCTGTTTTCGCCCGGGTTCAGGACCAGTCAACACGATTTTGACCGCATACATTGTAAAATCCTGCCCGCTGACAGTCACTTCAAAGGGGATGCTTCGATCCAGGGCAATATTCTCCATGGATATGGAACCGGAGTCCCCTCCCCTTTCGGTGATAATTTCCTGGAACCTGAAGAGCACATTCTCCAGGAGACGTTCCTGCTGCAGGCCGGCCATAAGGCTTGAGGGCAACAGCAGCACCGCGGCCAGCATGAATAATATGGACTTTTTCATCTGCACTCCTTTTTTCGACCAATTAAAAGATGTGGGGGGCCGCAAAAGGAACCTCAGTCCCTGGGGCGGGAACTGTGTCTTTTTGAAGCTGAAAGTTCCATTTTTCTGAGCCTGATTGACTTGGGAGTTATTTCCACAAGTTCGTCCTCCCGGATGAAATGCAGGGCCCGTTCAAGGGTCATGGGCAGTATTGGCGGCAGGACAATGGCATCATCCTTGCCGGAGGCCCTGATGTTGGTCAGCTTCTTTTCCTTGCAGGCGTTGACATTCAGGTCGCTTTCACGGTTGTGTTCACCGATAATCATTCCTTCATACACTGGTTCTCCGGGCCTGATAAACAGGTTGCCCCTGGCCTTGAGATTGGAAAGGGCGTAGGGAACAGCAGCCCCGGCACGGTCTGCCACCAGGGAGCCCATGAACCTGGACGCAAAATCTCCTCTGTAGTTATCATATCCCATAAAGTAGGAATTCATGATTCCTGTGCCCTTGGTATCTGTCAGAAACTCATCCCTGTATCCGATGAGCCCTCTTGAGGGTATGGTGAATTCAATCCTGACCCGGCCGGTATCCCGGTTGACCAGGTTGGTCATCCGGCCTTTTCTGAGGGACAGCTTTTCAGTGACCACGCCCATGAACATCTCGTCGCAATCAATAAAAAGATGCTCCATAGGTTCAAGTCTTTTCCCGTTCTGGTATTTGAAAATCACCTCAGGGCGGCCCACGCTCAGCTCAAAACCCTCCCTGCGCATGGTCTCGATGAGGATGGCCATCTGGAATTCACCGCGTCCCTTGACCAGAAAACTATCCCTGTCCTGTGTCTCCTCCACCTGGACAGCTACGTTGCTCAGGGTTTCCCTGGTCAGCCGCTCCCAGATCTTTCTGGATTGAACATGCCTGCCTTCCCTGCCTGCCAGAGGTGAGGTGTTGATGGAGAAGCGCATGGCCACTGTAGGTTCATCAACGGTGATTCTTTTCAGGGGAACCGGACTTTCTCTGGTGCAGATGGTATCTCCGATATGCACCTCTTCAATGCCTGAAATCACCGCGATATCACCGGGTGTTACCTCAGGAATTTCAGTGAGCTCCAGGCCGATATAAGTCTGCAGTTTGGTCACCCGGAGCAGATCCTGTTTGCTGTCAGGTCCGATTCTTATCAGCTGGTCACTCTGCCTTGCTTTGCCGTTGAACACCCTGCCCACGGCCAGCCGGCCCAGGTAATCAGAGTATCCCAGGTCGCAGACCAGCATCTGAAAAGGTTTTTTGGGATCATAACCTGGAGGCGGAACAACATCGATAATGGTTTGAAAAAGAACATCCAGGTTATGGGAATTATCATCCATGCCCTTTTGGGCAATCCCGTCTCTGGCCACAGCATATATTACCGGGAAATCCAGCTGTTCCTCGGTGGCGTCAAGATCGATGAACAGATCATATATCTCGTCCAGAACTTCGGCCACCCGCGCGTCCCTGCGGTCAATCTTGTTGATAACCACAATGATCTTCAATCCTGCTTCCATGGTCTTTTTGAGAACAAATCTTGTCTGGGGCAGAGGGCCTTCTGATGCGTCCACCAGAAGTATTGCTCCGTCTGCCATGGACAGGGAACGTTCAACCTCGCCGCCAAAGTCCGAGTGACCCGGGGTATCAATAATGTTGATCTTGACCTTGTTCCAGACCACAGCGCAGTTCTTGGCGGCTATGGTTATTCCCCTTTCCCGTTCCAGGTCCATGGAGTCCATGATCCTTTCTTCAACATCCAGACCTTCTCGGAAGACTCCGCTCTGTTTGAACATGGCGTCCACAAGGGTGGTCTTGCCGTGATCAACGTGGGCAATAATGGCAATATTTCTTATGGAGTGATTTTTCTGAGTTTCTTTCATGCTTTTCTTTGTTCATAATTATCGTTGTTTTCGGGCAAAGGCCGAAAAAAATAGTCCTTAGACAAAAATATAGCAATGATTATCTTGATGCCTGTTTCATTCCTTTTCAGACCTGATAACTGTCAGGAGCGTAAATCTGGCGGTATTGTCCCAGCAGGTTCTGAAACTGATTTTCAAGAACTGCCTGTCTGGCCAGGGAAGCCAGACCTACAAAATAATGTAGATTGTGAATGGAGTTAAGGCGGTAAGCCAGAAGCTCTCTGGCCATGTATAAGTGCCTGAGATACGATCTGGAAAAGTTGCTGCAGGTATAGCATCCGCAAGCGGGGTCAAGGGGGGATTCATCCCTTTTGTACTCGGCCCTCTTGATGTTGACCTGGCCCAGGGACGTGTAAAGAGTGCCGTTGCGCGCGTTTCTGGTGGGAAGAACACAGTCGAACATGTCTATGCCCGCGTTAATACCTTCAAGGATGTCCAGGGGTTTTCCGACCCCCATGAGGTATCTGGGCTTGACCGCAGGCAGCAGCGGGGCGCTGTGGTACATTGTTTCCAGCATTTGCTCCTTGGGTTCTCCAACGCTCAGCCCTCCCAGGGCGTAGCCGTCAAAAGGAATTTCAGTTATCCTCAGAGCGCTTTCTTTTCTCAGGTCATGAAAAAAACCGCCCTGAACAATGCCGAACAGGAGTTGCCTGCCCGATCCGGGGGGGTAAAAGGCCCGGCTTCTGGCTGCCCACTCAGTGGTAAGCTTCAGGGATCTAGCTGTGTACTCATGGTCAGCTCCGTAGGGAACGCACTCATCAAGAACCATCATGATGCTTGATCCGATATTATTCTGGATGCTGATTACTTTTTCCGGGGTGAAGAAATGCCTTGAGCCGTCAATATGCGAAGAAAACCGGACTCCATCAGGGGTGATTACTCTCAGATCAGCCAGACTGAAAATCTGAAACCCTCCGGAATCAGTAAGCACAGGCCTGTCCCATCCCATGAAGCTGCCCAGCCCGCCCATATCTGCGAGCAGTTCATCTCCGGGACGCAGATAGAGATGGTATGTATTGCCCAGAATAATGGAAGCATGAATTTCTTTGAGGTCCCGGGGACAAAGACTCTTAACACTGCCCTGGGTTCCCACGGGCATGAACACCGGGGTTTTTACAGTCCCGTGAGCAGTGCTCAGCTCCCCTGCCCTGGCTGAACCGTCTGTGCGGATTACCCTGAACCGGCCGATGTCTGAAGAATTATCCGGCACGTTGTGTCCTTTTTTCTTGCCTGATGATTACCGAGTACATAATAAGTCTGGACAGGTTGATCAATTATATTCAAAAGGTAAATATTCACCATAATTTTTGTCTAACCACAATGTTAATGGCCTGCCTTGGGCTAAGGTTTCGCATTGTTGCGCTGTTTGACCGTCGACGGTTCCGTTGGACAAACAAGCGTCTTTTAAGGTTATGATAATTATCCAGACTTGTTTAATATTTGAGTCGGTTACTGGTAGTGAATAAATTGTTTGTCCTACGAAACCGCGACAGGGAGTTCGCAGCAAAAGAAAACTTAGTCCAAGGCAG
>PWNK01000098.1 GCA_003557865.1 Desulfonatronovibrio sp. | reverse complement strand
ATCCCCTGATATTACCCCATAGGCGCCAAAGGTAATGACGGAAACAATCATTATCTTGGTGAATGTCTGGCCCATGCTGGACGCCATGGCATTGCCGTAGGCCAGTTTTGACCCCTGAGAAACATTCTGTTCCTGCAGCCTTTCATACCGGCGCTGCATCAATCTTTCCATGCCCAGCAGCTTGACGGAATGAATCCCGCGAATGGTTTCATTGAGGAAATTGTGTCGCCGTTCGTCCTGGCCATTGCGCTTTTTGACCTGCTCCTTCATCCTTCTTCCGGCAACAAGGGCGATTAATATAAATATGAGCAAAAGAAGCACCGGGACAAGGGCCAGAAGACCTCCGATAAACCATATCAATCCCAAGAATATGAGAATAAAAGGCAGGTCAAAAATTACCAGCAGAGCCTGACCGGAATAGAAGTCTGACACCTGGCTGGTGGACAGCAGACGGTTGGCATGAACACCGGGTTCATCCCTTCGCAGGACCCTTAAAGGCACCCGGAGAAGATGGTTCATGGCCCCCACCGACTGGTTATGCTCGAAACGGGATCCCAGCCAGGCCGTGACCCGGACATTCAGAAGTCGAAGCACTTCCTCCAGAAACAGGGCAAGAGCCACACCAGCCAGGAGAACAACAAGGGTCTCGTAAGCCTTGTTGACTATTATCTTGTCCATGAGCAGCAAAATAGCCAGGGGAAGAGCAAGGGCCAGGATATTGGCCAGGAAACTTGATACCAGCAGCGTGGGCAGGGCCCGTCTGAGGTCAGCCGAGCGCAAGACAGAGCTGATTATGTTCCTTCCTCTGGACCTTTCTGAGCCGGCAGCAGCCCGGCTTGATTTTCCAGTGGCCTGATAAGGATCTGTCCGGTGCGAATCAATCCCGGTGGCTTGATTTTGAGTACTGCTCATGGTTTCACCACATGACAACGGCGTTTGTTTTCAGCTAAAATATCGCAGATCTGCTGGGCCTTATCCTTATCATCTGCCGCTGGAAGCAAGCGCAGGCGATACCAGATCAGCCTCTGGCGGCCATCTTCTCTTTGCACCCCGCTCTCCACTGCCAGCAGCTCCCTGTTGAGCATAAAATCCTGAAGTTCTTTGTGCAGGTCCCTGACCAGGGCATAGGCCGCTGTCCTGTCATACAGTCCGGAAAGCTCAACCAGCCACAAGTGTTCCCTTTCTTCTTCAGGCCAGACAGGGGGATCCCAGACAATGCCGGTTTCTTTGACCGGCTCAACAGGGTCTGCCAGGATCAATCCTCCGGCCACTGTCAGCTCATGATCCGGTCTGTGTCCTTTTCCAGGGAGGGGTTCGCTCACCGCGGAACCGCCGCCCAGGGCCTGAAAAAGCCGGATCGTCCCCAGATAGCGCTCCAGCTGAATCTGGATTCTCTGGTCCAGGTTCTGATGATGGGTCCGCTCGGTAATAAGCACGGTAAGATAATCTATGGCCTGAAGATTAAACAGTTCTCTACTGTAGTCCAGGGCTCTTTCAGAAGCTTCACATGCCGCGTCAATGGCTGCAAGCCGCTGCTCTGTCCTGCGAATGGTTGCCAGGGCGTCTTCCACTTCGGTGACAGCGTCATAAATAACCCGGATATAGTGCTCCACCAGTTCCTCGTTGCGGGCTCTGGCAAAGATTTCCTCATTTCTGCGCACTCCACCGTCAAACAGGGTCGCGGTTATGGATGCTATGGCGTTGTAGGCCAGGCTGTGGGGCATGAAAAGCTGGGAAAGATGGCGGCTTCCATAGCCAATCTGCGCGGTGAGATCCAGTGGTGGAAGGATTCTGGCCCTGGCCACATCAATATCCGCGTCAGACGCCAGAAGATCGGCCTCTGCGGATCGAACGTCAGGCCTGAGCAGCAACAGGGATGAAGGAACCCCTGGAGACACTCTGGGCAGGCCGAGACTGAGCAGAGTATCTTCAAAAGTCTCCAGGTCTGACGGGGTTACCCCCACCAGTCGGGAGAGACGATGAAAAACCTCATCACGCTGCAGTTCAAGCTCGGGTATAACCGCCTTGACCCCATAAACGGCTGAACGCTGCTGTTCATAGTCCAGGCGGGTTGACTCTCCATATTCAAGCCTCTCCTTTACGGAACGCAGCATCTCCATGACCACCCGTTCGCTTTCTCTGGCAACATTGATCCTGTCGGTCAGGGCAAGATACTGGGCATAGGCGGAAGCAACCTGGGCGGTTACATTCATCCGGGCGGCCTCATGTTCAAAGGTGGCCATCCAGAACCTGTATTGAGCTGCCTGGGCCGAAGCGCTTTTTTCTCCCCAGAGATCAACCCGCCAATCACCCCTGAGCGACATTTCAAAAATATTCTGACTTCTGACTTTTTCTCCCCTTGGATTATCCCCCACACCCTGTTCAGGAGCCTCTATGCCCGCCCTGGCCGGAACACTTATGGTCGGCCACTGTTCACCATATGCCTGCCTGTACCTGGCCTGGGAATGGGCCACCCTGAATGACGCAATGCGCAGATCCTGATTGCGGGCCAGAGCCATATCCATGAGTCTGTCCAGCTCTGTATTACCAAGGACCCGCCACCAGTCGGGAAGTATTGATTCAAGGGGAGTCTGGTCAAAGGAAACGACCGCAGGGTCTTCCAGGGCACGGGACTGATAAAATGTATCCGGAACCGGAACCTGCGGAACATGATACTCGTCTCTCTTGGCGGCGCAGCCCACAAGAAATACCCCCAGCAGAAAGCAGGAAAGGGCATGAAAAACTCTAAAATTTCTTTTCATACGTCCACACCTAGGTAGCTGATTACTCTCTGAAACATGGGATGCGCGAACCGGACGACATTCCCTGACGTTATAAGTATGCCGTTGTCTGCTGCCCGCCGTACCGAACCCTTGACTGATGCTTCATCATCTCCCAGATAATGAGCAAGCTCAAGCAATTTAATGCCCTTTTTCCTGAAAGCAACTGCCCGGAGAAGCTTGCTGTCCATGTTTAATCTATCCAGATGGGCTGAAACCCTTATGATGATTTGTATAGGCAGATAAGGCTTTAACTCCCTTTCAGGGCTGAACAGGCTGTCAATGAATTCTCTGCACCGGGCCATCTCAGCGGCAAAAAAAGGATTGGCCGCTGCTGACGCGGCTATATAATCTGATGTCTGCTGAAGATGATCAGGGTTAACATGCCCACTGGCAAAATTGTCAGCAACAACCTTTGCCATGCTTCCTCTGGTCAACGGGGAAAGCCTGAATTGCTGTTTGCCGCTGATGTTTAACCTGTCCCTGTGCACAAGAAGCACGGTATATTTATGCAATAAATGTTCCTGAACAGCGCTCAGGATCTTTTCATCCGCCTGGTGCAGATCATCAAAAATAACCAGATCCTCTGCTGAGCCACCGCTCAAATCTTCAATGATCGATTTCAGGCCGCAGGGATGAGCTTCTTGAACATCAAAAAAAGGAAATGACAGTCCAGGCGGAAGGCAGGAGAGCAGCCTGAAGGCCTTGTTTCTTGACTTTAACAGCCCTGACAGTCCATGGCAAAGACTGGATTTTCCTGATCCTGAATCACCCCAGAGAAGAACCGCCCGGTTATTCACCCTGGCACTGTCTTCCAGAGCGGAAAACAGCCTGGCAATATCCTTTTCCCGCCCATAGGAAGCATCCGGCCAGGGACTGAAATATTTTAACGATGTTTTCGGATCTTTAAAATCAACTAGCTGCGATTGATTCAAAGACAGAATTCCTGAACACGCCCTGAAAGCCTGAATAAAAGTTTGATCCAGAAAAAGGGTCCCGGGGTCTGTTTCCAGCGCCCTGTGTCTGGCCAGGACTATGGTACTGCTGGCCAGGGCCTCCCCTGACCAGCCGCCCTGGCGGTACATGCTGGCCATGGCCAGCCCGGCTGTCAGCGCCCCCTTGATGCTGGTTTGACTCGAGACAAAAGATTCAAGCTTACGGTAAATCTCCCCGGTCGCCATAAGGGCTTGCAAAGGATGGGATTCCAGAATCCGGTCTATTCCCAGAATAAGATCTCCACCCATGCCCTTACGGGAAATAAAGATGTCACCGGAACTGTTGGCGATGTCAAACATGGACTTCTGCAGTGCCTTCAAGGCTGCAGGGTTTTGATCATCAACAGTTACGCTCAAAACAACACATGGCCGGCGTTGCAGGATTGTCTCGGTGGACTCAGAAAGAGCCGTTCCAGCAGCAAAAGCCTCCTGCCTTTGCCCCTGGACTACAGCCATGGCCCTTGAGCTGACTTTGAGCTTGCGAAAAAGGGCAACTACATGCTGCTTAACGGTGCCAAGGCCAAGTCCCAGGTCAAAGGCAATTTCATGGTTGGACTTGCCCTGCCTGATCATTTCCAGGATCTGCTTTTGTCTGAAGGACAGCTTTGCTTCAGAACACGAGGGTGAGCTGTTTTTGCCTGTCATAAAGATCAAGTATTATCGGGAAAAAACAGATTGTAACACACCAGCCAGCCGTGATGGTTTACCCGGGGTTATAATAATTCTTGCGATATCCATAATAAATTATGAATGGGCAATCCAACCCTTTGCTGGTGCCTTTAGGGCGACACATGGAATGTGCATATTGTTGCATAGTGTTGAAACAGCCAGTACAACTGTGCAAAAATATGCATAGTTAAGCAGGATAAAAAACTCCCTCAATTCCAGCAAAAAATTCTATCCATCAGTCATTTTTCAGCCAGCCAAAGAAGGACTGTGTCACCAGTGCCCAGCTGCATACTTCTGGATTCCGGCCTGCGCCGCAGTGACGGAGAGGATGGACAGTTAATTCAATATTCCAGCATTACTCACTTTTTCCTGTCCATGGCCTTTTTCAGTTCAAGACCCAGGGATCCAAAGCTGTTGGCCTGAACGCCGGAAAACGCCTTCCAGTCTTCAGCCTGAACCGAATCAGCCGGAACAAGCGATATGCGTCGAGCGGCCTCATCCACCGCATCAACAGTCACCAGGACCTTTTCCCCGGGTTTCTTGTTTTCCAGGGTCAAGTCCTGGGAGCGGCCAAGGACTGATCCTGGAATAAGCCCGGTAACTCCCGGCTCAAGAGTCACCAGCAGCCCGAAATTCTCCCGCTTTTCAACCCTGCCCTCGATTCTGGTTCCCCTGGCATAGCGGCTGGCAGCGCCTTCCCATGGGTCCCCCTCAGCATCGCGCATGCTCAGAGAGATCCTTCTCTCTTCAGGATCAACCGCCTTGATTTTAACCCGGACTCTCTGACCCGGTTCAACTTCATCCTGAGGCTTATGAACTCTTTTCAGATAACTGATCTCACTAATATGCACCAGGCCTTCTATTCCCGGGGCGATTTCCACGAACACCCCGAAAGGTGCTGTTCTGGAAACAATACCTTCCACCACGTTTCCCTGCTCAAAGCGCTCCTTGACCTCCTCCCAGGGATCAGCCTGGGTCTGCTTCATGGACAAACTAATGCGAACCTGATCCTTGTCCTTTTCTTCAATGCTCAGAAGCCTGGCCTTTATCTCGTCTCCGGGAGAAACCAGCTCTTGAGGCTTGAGGGTTCTGGACCAGCTCATTTCACTGACATGCACCAGGCCTTCCAGCCCCGGGGCTACCTCTACAAAAATTCCGTAAGGTTCGATTCTGCTTACTTTGCCCCGCAGGTCATCACCGGGCTTTACATCCCTGATAAAGGCCCGCAGGGATTCAGCCTGCTCCCTGTCCTGAAGGGCCCGCCTGGAAAGAACAACATTGCGCCCGCCCCCTTCAGCCCTGGTAATAAGAAACAGAAAAGTTTCGCCCACAAGACTCTGGGGATCATCAATGATTCGGCTATCCATCTGACTCAAGGGACAGAATGCCAGGTGACTTCCCATAACCTGGACCCGGAACCCGCCCTTGCAAGGTTCTTTTACCTTGCCTTGAACCGGGATCTCCTGTTCCATGGCCTGCATTATCTGCTCAACACCACCCAGTGCTCCAAATGAAGTGGACAGACGAATTTCTCCCTGTTTTCTGGAAACCACGAATAGTTCCACCATGTCCCCTTCCTGCAGGGATAAACAGCCTTCCTTATCCAGCAGGTCCTGCCTGTCTGCCACGGCATCAATTTTTGTCCCGGTATCAATGTATATTTGATCCTTTCCGATGCTGATGATCCGGCCCTGGACCCTGTCTCCAGGCTTTAGTTCCGGTCCGGCATCAAAATCCGATTCTGCCAGCATCTGGGCAAAGCTTTGTTCTTCTGTTCTGTCTTCCATAGCTCTTCCTTCATATTCTTAATTTGAATTGACATGAGATGCGAATCAATAACCGGCAGCCATCCTGACCGATCAACCGCCAAAAAACGCATAAATCGAATAATGATGCAGCTAAAAACAGGTAGCTGTCAATTGTTTTTGCCGAACATGGCTAAAATACCTGCCGGGACCAGACTGCGGCATAGGCAATCAATACTTGCATACCCTGTAAAAATATCAGAATATTATTTTCAACGTAACTGTTGACCACGGTTTTTGTCTAACTCCAATACTAATGGCCTGCCTGGGGCTAAGGTTTCGCATTGTTGCGCTGTTTGACCGTCGACGGTTCCGGAGGACAAACATGCGCACCTTGTAAAGTTGTAACTTCTCAAAAAGGCCGGGCAAACACTGAAATTGCCCCTGCCCCTGGATTCCCGCCTGCGCGGGAATGACGGAAATGGCAAGTTTTCTCTAGCTCGTCATGCCCGCGAAGGCGGGCATCCAGGTCATGCTTGCCACATGTTAATGAGAAGATACGTAAAGTTTTGATAAATATCCAAAATTGTTATATCTCTCAGCCGGTTACTGGTAGTAAATATATTGTTTGTCCTCCGGAACCGCGACAGGGAGTTGGCAACAAAAGAAACCTTAGCTCCAGGCAGGCCAGGGTTATGATCAATAATTTCTTCTTGACATTTTTATTAACAACTCATTCCTCCACACCTAACCTGAATATTATTTTATAGCTTATCATTTTGACTTCTGAAAAATCCCATCATTCATCAGCCGGGTCAATGGCCCGCAAGGCTTCCGTGGTTGCCGGGGCCACCCTGATCAGCCGGATTCTAGGATTTGTCCGGGATCTGATCATCGCCTTTACCCTGGGGGCCGGTCCCCTTGCCGACGCCTTCTTCGTGGCCTTCAGACTTCCTAATCTTCTCAGACGCCTCTTTGCCGAAGGTTCCCTGACCATGGCCTTTATTCCGGTGTTTACCAAGACCAGAAACACCCAGGGAAATGATGAGGCCTTTATCCTGGCCAGGTCAGTTCAGCTCTGGCTGCTGATCATTGTGGGCATTATCACCGCCCTGGCCCTGGTCTTTGCCGCTCCCCTGACCGGACTTATAGCCCCGGGGTTCAAAAGCAACCCGGAAATTTTTGAGACAACCGTGACCCTGGTCCGGATATGCTTTCCGTACATCCTGTTCATTTCATCAGTTGCCTTGTGCATGGGCATCCTGAACTCCATGAATCACTTTTTTGCCCCGGCCGCTGCACCGGCTTTGATGAATATTACCTTGATAATTTTTGCCCTGGGCGCATATTTCCAGGGATTAAGCGTGGCCCTGTATCTTGCGGCCGGGGTTTTTCTGTCCGGAATCATTCAATGGATTTTTCAATACCCTTTCCTGAAAAAGGCCGGCTTCTCCTGGAAGGGTCCCTTCAGCTTGAAGCATCCCGGAATTGTCAGAATCGGCAGACTCATGCTCCCGACTGTTTTCGGAGCTGCGGTCTATCAGCTGAACATCCTTGTGGGTACTGTGTTAGCGTCATTTCTGGCCGCGGGATCCATTTCCTACCTGTACTACGCTGACCGCCTGGTCCAGTTCCCCCTGGGAGTTTTTGCCGTAGCCATCAGCACCGTGGCCCTGCCTTCCCTGTCTGCAATGGTCGGATCCGGAGACATGGCCGGCTTTAAAAAGACCCTGAATACCTCCCTCAGCCTGACCATGTTCATTGCCCTGCCATCAGCAGCCGGGCTCATTGGTCTCAGCTATCCCTTGATTGAGGTAATCTTCGGGCGGGGAGAATTCGCCGGGGCAGCTGTGCAGGCCACAGCACTGGCCCTGGTGGGATACGCTCTGGGCCTTCCTGCTTTTTCCTGCGTCCGGCCGCTGGTTTCGGCCTTCTACGCCCAGGAAGACACCAGAACCCCTGTCAAAATCGCCGTGGTCTGTGTGCTGATAAATATCAGCCTGGGAATTCTGCTCATGCAGAAGCTGGACCATTTTGGCCTGGCCCTGGCAGCCAGCATTTCTTCGTGGGTCAATGTTCTTCTTCTTGGAGCGGCCCTGAGCAGAAAGATCGGTCCATGGCTCTCGCACGGTCAACGATTCTGGAAAATGACCGGCATAAGTTGTATTTTACTTTTGGGAATAAAATTTTTATCAGTAACCCCCTGGATGGCGGTTGCCTTGATTCCCGTGTGGGCCATCATCTACTTTGCCCTGGCCCGGGGGATCAAACTGCCTGAAGCTTCAATTATAGCCAGAATCCGGACTGGAAAATAAAACCCTAACCCCAAGAAAGCATGCCACAGTTCATACCGCTCCGATTTTATCAATACAACTGGAACAAGCCCGGATTAGACCCTGAATCAGTGATTTCCCCGCCCTATGACGTATTGTCCGTGGACGACAAAGCAGCCCTGGCCGGGACAGCCTTCAACGTGGTCCATCTTGATTCTCCGGCCTCATACCGGGACGCGTCAATTAAACTCAATTTATGGATCAGGGATAACATTCTGATCCGGGACCATGATCCCGGCTTCTACATTATGGCCACCGACTACAATGCCGGCAGCAGCAGAAACACCAGGTGGGGGGTTTTCGGGGGTCTGAAAGTCCATCCCTTTGCCGAAAAAAAAGTATTTCCTCATGAACAGACCTATTCCAAGGCCAAAAACGACCGGCTCAGCCTGATGAAGGCCACTCATGGCCAGCTCAGCCCCATCTTCGGAATTTACGATGATCCGCTGATGATTCTTGAAAGCATAGGCCAGGAGCTTCTTGAGGGCCAGCCCTTGATTTCCTTTTCCCAGGAACCAGGAGTCCACAACAGGATATGGCGGATTCCGCAAAGCCACAACCCGGACCTGACGCGTCTTGTAGCCGGCAAAAAAATCTTTATCGCCGACGGACATCACCGCTACGAAACCGCCCTTGACTACAAGGGATTAATGCCTGCGGATCCTGAAGCTCCATGGAACCATGTTTTCATCTATCTGAGCAACATATCTTCACCGGGCCTGGAAATATTCCCCTATCACAGAACAGTTTCCTGGGAAAAAGTTTTTGACTGGGAGAGAATCATTACCAGGGCTGAACAGGATTTCAGGCTTCTCCGGTCAGACAGCCTGGATGATCTTTCCAGCCAGGGCCGCCCTGATTCCTTTGTTCTCTACCGTGCTCAAAAGTATATCCAGTTTACTTCCAGAAAAGCTCCCCATGACACCTTTTCCAGGATTGGAGCCTATGTTCTGGACCAGCTCTTTCTTCGCCGGGCCATGGATCTGACCGACGACCAATTGGCAGCAGGGGAATATATCAGCTATACTCACCATCTGGACAGGATCATTGACGAGGTTGACAGGGGAAGCTCCCAGGCGGGTTTTATCTTGAGGTCCGTGCCCGTGGACGTGCTCCAGGATGTATGCGAAACAGGTCAGGTCATGCCCAGAAAGTCCACTTTTTTTTACCCCAAGCTGCCCACAGGAGTCCTGTTTCATTTGTGGGGTGATTATCTTGCCTGATGGCCATGATTTACCGGCCAGGCTGAGATTTCCCCGGGGTCTGAGTCAGCCGGAAAAAGGTTTCCGTTTTTCAGTTGACGCCCTTTTATTATCCAGTTTTATGGTTCCCGGGAAAAAAAGCAGAGTTGTGGACCTGGGATGCGGCTGCGGGGTAATCGGCTTCGGGCTCATACTTTCCAACCCGGAAAAAGAGATTCTGGTTACAGGACTGGACAGATGCCCGGGCATGATAAGCCACAGCAGGAAAAACGCCGAGCGTTTAAAGCTAGGCCACCGGTTTTCAGCCCTGGAATTGAGCGTTGAGCAGGTGAACAGCAGCACCTTTCAGGCTGAAAGTTATGACCTTGCAGTAATCAACCCTCCTTACAGCAGTCCTGGTTCAGGAAGGCCCCCCAGGGATACGTCCAGGTTAAACGCCTTGTTTTGCAGCAGAGCAGAGCTCAGGGAATTTATCAGGGCAGCCAGCTTTTTAGTTAAAAACAGGGGCAGGGTGGGCATGGTTTTTGGAACTGAAAGGCTGGAGGAGCTGCTCACGGAAATGTCAAACCACTCGCTGAGCGTGAAAAAAATCCTGCCAGTCTACGGTACAAAATCCAGACCAGCGCGTATCGTCCTCATGGAAGCCCAGAAAAACGCCGAGGCCGGTCTAAAAATCAGCCCTCCGCTGATTCTTTACCATCATTCAGGGGTGCTCACCAGGCAGGCCCTGAAATTCTGTCCCTTCCTGAAATGCAACCCCAACAGAAAAAGGAACAGGGTAAAACATCTTCACCTTAGTTCTCACAGACAATATCCGGACAGGGTCCTCCATGGGATGCCCGGAAATCCCTGTAGATACCAGCGGCCCTGACAAAATTCCTGGCCCATCCCGCAGCTCCCAGGGCGTGGATATGCGTATACCCGGCCAGGATATTTCTGAAGCCAAGACCGTCAAACCCTTTGCATATGCCCACACCCCTGTCCAGGCTGAAAATGAAATCTGTATCCCCGGGAACCGGGATACAGCTTGAGTAATGGAATTCGTGTCCTGTTATCCTTGCTCCAACGGGCAGAAAAGGATTTTTCCCGACCACCCTGGCGCTTACATATCCATGACCCTGAGGTTTTTTAAACAGCTTGGTGCGCACCGGGAAAATGCCGGCCATGGAATAACATCTTTCTTCATATTCCAGACTCTGGGCAAGATACATGAAGCCTCCGCATTCCGCATATATGGGCAGGCCGTCTTGGGACAGATATCGCAGCTTTTCTCTGAGCAGAATATTTTCATCCAGTGACTGGGCCATGGTCTCAGGAAAGCCTCCCCCAAGATAAAGGCCGTGAATCTCCGGCCACTGCTCCCTGCTCAGAAGACTTAAGTCCACCAGTTTTGCTCCCTGGTATCTCAAGGCGTCAAGGTTTTCCTGATAATAAAACCAGAGGGCCTTGTCCCTGACAACTCCAATAACTGGAGCAGCTCCCCGGGGACGTGCCTCTCCGGAAAACACCGGAGGAAAGATCTCCCTGCAGGCAGGCGCTTGCCGGGCAATTTCAAGGATAGCCTCCAGATCAATGTTCTGGGCGGCAACATTGGTCAGACTGAAAAAAACATCCCGGCCATCCTCATGCTCCTGGTCGGAAATAAGTCCCATGTGCCTTTCCGGAATGGGGTTGCTCCCAAGTTTGGGCAAAACTCCAAGCACTGGTACATCTGTGTATTTTTCTATGGACTGCCTGGTTATTGACCTGTGTCTCTGGCCCGCGGTCTGATTCAGGATTACCCCGGCCAGATTGAGATCCTGCTCAAAATACCTGCAGCCCAGTACTATGGCTGCCACTGTTCTTGTGACCTTGGTGCAGTCGATGACCAGAATCAAAGGTGATTCAAGAATTCGAGATAGTTCGGCGGTGGAATAGGACCCCTGAACATCCTTGCCGTCAAAAAGGCCCCGGTTGCCCTCAATAAGAGCCAGATCATAACTGTTGGAAAAAGACCAGAAAAGAGATTTGACTGTTGGGGTGGGAAACAAAAAAGGGTCCAGATTTGAGGCGCTGTTTCCGGTTGCCAGGGACAACCATCTGGCGTCTATATAATCTGGGCCCTTCTTGAACGGCTTGACCCGCAGCCCTTTTTGAGAAAAGAGCCTGCCAAGGGCTAAGGAAACTATGGTTTTACCTGATCCGCCTTTAAGGCCGGCCAGGGTTATTCTCGGAAAATTAATTTTGGCTTGAATCGGATGTTCCACCAGGGAATGACTACAAAAGCACGGGAAGCTTACCCTTCAGAAGTCTTGCCGGCGTCTTTCATTCCGTACATGGTGGTGCTTCCGCTGGACCAGAACACGAGTTTACCTTCCTGCACCAGGGCGGTCAGAAGCTTCTTGACCTCTCTTGACTTCATATCAGGGAAGAGTTTGGTAAAATCATTAAAATAGAACTTGGTTTTGGTCCCTGCCTTGGATTCCAGAAAATTGATGATCTCCTGTTTTGCAGCTTCTTGATCCATAATCAACATCCTTATAGTTTATGGCGCCGCCGGTTATTCAGCGGCGCCATGCAGGTTGAAAAAAGCCAACTAGAACTTGAAGTTGGTTGTCTGTCTCCAGGTATAGTATGCCGGATCACGGAAGTCGTCAATAAGGTGATGGGTGAATTCAAGATCGCAGGCTTCAAAGAAGCGTTCCCAGCCAATCCTTTCAGCCCAGTCGCCCAGGCGCTCGTACTTGCGGGCGCCTTTGGCATAAGCTTCAGTTATCTGACGCATCACCTTGGCCAGTGTGGGCCAGCGGGGGGTCTCATTTTCAATAAAGGCCACTACCACCTTGGAGAACTTGGGATTAGAGATGCGGTTGGACACCTTTCCACCGGCCATGATGACCAGCCCGTCGCCTTCAGCGTCGGTCAAAGGAAGGGCCGGACACATGGTGTAGCAGTTTCCGCAGAACATGCATCTCTCGTTCTTAATGGCCACGGTCTTGACTGATTTTTTCTCACCGGTCTTGGGATCGGTGATCTCGGTCTTGGAAGGCCTGATGGCCGCAGTAGGACAGGCAGCTACAGCCAGCGGAATCTCACACAGGTTTTCAACTTCATTATGGTCGATAATGGGGGGTTTGCGGTGATAGCCAAGAATGGCGATATCAGAGCAATGCACTGCGCCGCACATGTTCAGGCAGCAGGCCATGGAAATCCTGAGCTGGGCCGGAAATCTCATCTGCTGGAAATCCTCGAACAATTCGTCCAGGACAACTTTTACAGTTCCGGAAGCGTCAGTGGCCGGGGTATGACAGTGAATCCATCCCTGGGTATGAACAATGTTGGTCAGTCCGGCTCCGGTTCCGCCAATGGGGAACTTGAAGCTGCCACCGGTATGTTTGCGGGAGGCAAGGTCTTCCTTAAGGGCCGCGATCTTGTCCTTGCTGTCCACCATGTATTCAATGTTGTTCCTGGTGGTGAAGCGCAGGTATCCATCGCAGTGTTTGTCCGCGATTTCCAGGGCTTCACGAATAGTCTCCGTACCCATGAGCCTGGGAGAACCGACGCGGACCGTGTACACTTCATCGCCGCTCTCTGCCTTGTGCATCAATACGCCGGGCTCAAGAATTTCATGCCACAGCCATTTGCCCTTGTTGTTCTTGATTACCGGAGGCAAAAACTCTGAATAATGTCTGGGGCCGATGTCGGAAATCCTGTTCTCCATCGGCTTGTCTGGATTGTATCCTGATGATATAAAAGCCATTTGTTACCTCCCTTATTTTTGATGGCGT
>PWNK01000059.1 GCA_003557865.1 Desulfonatronovibrio sp. | reverse complement strand
GCCCATATTCGGCACCTACCACACCTCTTTGCCCCAGTACACTGCCTTCCTCACGCAGGACCACGCCCTTGAACAGCTGATGTGGAAATATATGATCTGGTATTATAACCAGCTGGATACGGTTTTCGCTCCCTCCAAAAGCACCATGCAGGAGCTTGCCTCAAAAGGAATCCGGAAGGAAAAGCTTCAGGTCTACCCCAGGGGAGTGGACATCCAGAGATTCAATCCAGCCAAGCGCAATGGTTTTTTTGAAAAAAGCTTTCAATTGGGGGAGCGGTTCAAACTGCTCTATGTAGGCCGGGTTTCCAAAGAAAAAAATATGCACATCCTGGAACAGGCATTCAAGGATCTTTGTTCACTGACCAAACATGTTCAGCTGGTCATCGTTGGAGACGGTCCCTACCGCCGGGAAATGGAAGACAGGCTCAAAGATTATCCGGTAACCTTCACCGGATATCTGAGCGGAGACGATCTGGCCCAGGCCTTTGCCTCATCCGATCTTTTTGTTTTTCCAAGTTCCACGGATACATTTGGAAACGTGGTCCTGGAAGCCCAGGCTTCAGGCATCCCGGCCATTGTGGTCAATCAGGGCGGGCCCATGGAAAACATCATCCCCAAAAAAACAGGTCTTGTTGTTCAGGCCGGAAACGCCCAGGCCCTGAAAGAGGCCATGCACCAGCTGCTGTCCAGCCCTGAGCAGTTAAGAAATATGGGGCAGCAGGCGCGGGAATACATGGAGAACCGCTCTTTTGAAAAAGCCTTTGACCAGACATGGAAAATGTACGGCAAAAGCGCCTGAACCCGGAAAAGAAGATGCAGAACCAATCGTTATGCCTTTGAACCAGTCCTAAAAAACAGGATACTGATACTCAGCCAGGAAGCCGTTCATGGTCCGGGTTCATTTTCTTCCGGGCATTGATCATCTCCTGCTTGAGATCCCACAGTTCCCGGCTGAGTGAAACATGATAGATATGGGGATTGATCAGTCTTTTCACCCCCGGGTCAAGACGCTCCAGGTCCAGGTCCCTGACTTTCCTGATCCGCTCTATGCCTGGATGCTCTTTGACCAATCGACCCTGTAGGAACACATCCTCAAGCAGACATTCCATCCTGGACACCCTGGACTTGTTCAGTATTCTCATGGTCTGCTGCTCCACAGGATGGTGCAGAAATATTTCTTCCTGTTTATCAGGGCGTTCATGGTCCAGGCAGATGAGATCCACAGTGGCCCTCTCCCTTTCGTCGTAAATTCTCCAGGTTTTTTTGAACCCTGGATTGATGATCTTGGCCGGGGTTTCAGAAATTTTAATGGCTGGTTTCCAGTCAGCTCCGCTCTTTATGGCGGTAAGCTTGTATACTCCGTCCAGGGCGCACTGCCCCGATGAGGTCAAAAGCCTGGTGCCCACCCCTAGAACCAGCCGGTTAATGACCTGGTCGGGATCAATACCGTAAATAGGGGCCTCCTCCATTATCTGATTTATAATCTGAGTGATGACCATTTCATCCAGCTGGTTGGACAGGGTGATGAGGGTACTGGAAAATCCTGCTTCCTCCAGCATTTTATGGGCCATTACGCTTAAATGGGCCAGGTCGCCCGAGTCTATCCTGATGCCCTTGGGTTGGTGTCCTTTTTTCCTGAGTTCCTCAAAAACCCTGATGGCATTGGGAATCCCGCTTTCCAGGGTGTTGATGGTATCCACCAGAAGCACGCAGTCGTCCGGGTAGATCCGGCTAAAAGCCCGGAAGGCGTCAAACTCGGAATTGCCCAGGGCCATGAAGGCCTGGACCATGCTGTGAGCGTGCGTCCCCTTGGGAGGGAAACCGAGAACATGGGAAATGCCCACGTTGGATGTAAAATCGGCCCCGCCGATCAACGCGGCCCTGGCCCCGGCATTGGCCCCGAGATCCTGTCCCCGGCGCATTCCAAATTCCAGCAGGAGTCTGCCCCGCCCGGCCTGGCGGACGCGGGCGGCCCGAGTGGCCACCAGAGTCTGATAATTGAGATGATTCAACAAGGATGACTCCAGAATCTGAGCCATGGCCAGAGGCCCCTGAACCACTGCCACCGGGACGTTGGGATGAATGACCCGGCCCTCTGGCATGGACCTTATGCTGATCCGGTCAAATGAGCCGTTCTTTTTCAGCCAGGAAAGAAAGGAGGGATCATAAAAAGGCCTGCCGGATGTTGTTTTTTGATTTTTTAACAGACTCAGCTCAGGATCCTGGAACCTGACCCGGGCCATCCAGTCCAGGAGCCATTCCAGGCCGGCAAAAACGCAGTACCCGGCCTTGTGCGAACCGTAATCCGGACAATTTCGAAAAAAATACTCAAACTGAACTTCATTATCATGCAGCCCTGTCTGATAATAAAACTGGGCCATGGTCAGCTGATACTGGTCCGTATACAGAATCCCGGTGGCCACCTTTTCCTGCTCAGGGTTCATTTCACTTCCCCGCTGTCCAGGATGGTGACCCCTTTGTCTTTCATCCGGGCATAAGCCTTTTGAACATCGCCCGGATTGAGATCAACCCCCCTGCAGCCGTCACTGACCACAAAAGTTTCAAATCCCAGGTCAGCTGCGTCCAGGGCGGTAAATTTCACACAGACGTCGGTTGCCAGACCTGTAATATATACGGAGTTAACACCGCTGTTTCTGAGATAGCTGTCCAGGCCGGTGGATTTTTTTCTCTGGTTGTCGAAAAAACCTGAATAGCTGTCTATTTCCGGGTCGGTTCCCTTTTGAAAAATCCTGTGTATCATTTTCTGGTCTAGACCTGGAGCCAGCCGCGCCCCCCAGGTGTTCTGGACGCAATGATCCGGCCACAAGACCTGGGTGATGCCACCTGCGACTATTGTATCCCCCACATTTTTTCCGTGAGTGGAAGCAAAGCTGACATGCCCCGGGGGATGCCAGTCCATGGTGGCAACCACCAGCTCAAACCCGGTCCCAAGGCTGTTGACCACCGGGATTATCTCATCACCCCCCGGCACAGCCAGAGATCCTCGGGGGCAGAAATCATTCTGAATATCCACAAGAATCAAAGCTTTTTTCATATATTCCTCCTTGAACACTTATTGTTTGACCATGATCACTCTCGCACCCCCCAAAAAGAAAAAACCGTTTCCGGATGAGTAACTATGACCATAACCCTGGTCTGACTGGAACACTGAGATTAACGAAAAACCAAGGTGAAGAGGTACCCCGATGAAAACAAATACCTCGGATTTCCAGCCTGAACTTCAGGGCTTAAAGGCCGTAGCCATGGTTCGATGATTCATAAAACCCAGATCAGCCCTGGCTCTCTGAGAAGAAAAGCCGCTCAGGATCTTTACCCGCTCAAAGCCAGCCTGGTGAAGCAGTGCCGAAACCGCGTCAGATTCGTAGTATCTTATGGCATAGGTACAGTCACGGATCTGACCATGTTTTTTGCTGATGACAATTTCCCTGGCTTTCATCCGGCCTTGTTCAAGCTCTCTTTCCCTGCAGACCAGAATGTCCTCACCCATCTCATGCCAGGCCT